>NZ_CP162004.1:2400000-2740000 GCF_040822115.1 Flavobacterium sp. WC2421
TATGGTTTCGCTCCTTTTAAAATGGTTGACAAAATCTAAAAATAAATAGTCCGGTTATGATTGGTAACCTTTTCCGGACTAACTAAGAAAGCCAAATCGTGAGATCTGGCTTTTTTTTATGAATTAAAAGGTTTTACATCATCAATTTTACTTTCTTTTCTTTTCTCATCATATGAATCTTTTACATAGATTTGGTTCATTTTTATTCCTTTTTTCCATTTAAATAATATCTTAAACATAATAGCTTGTAAAACAGATTTTGTTAAATTTTCATTATTAGAGTTTTTATCTTTCTCTAGTTCCGTTCGTAATTTTGTGTTTTTGTTTAAATCTGAAACGGTTGCGTAAATATTGAATTCCGTGTTAATTCTCTCCAATTCGTATAATTCTACAATTTCATTGTTTAACTCAATATAATCTACAAATGGCATATCTTCTTTATTTAATATAAATATTGAATTACTTAGTCCATAAGATCTTCCGGAATAATATCTTATTTCTACATCGTTAAATTTTTCTCTTGAAAGATTTTCAATCTTTAGGTTTTCTATATAATATTCAATGTTGATAAATCCAAATACAACAATCAAATTAATATCTGAATTTAACTTCATTTTTGAAATTGCAGTAAAAACGTTTTCTTGTTCAAATACAAATTTTGTTGTTGCTTTTGAGTTAAAAATTTGAAAATAACCATCGGAAATTTTTTTTGAAATACTTTCCGCAATGAAAGTATGGAAATTTAAATGATCGATGCCAACATCTAAAAAAGTATTTTTGCTAGTTATATCACTCAAACCTTGAATGTTGAATATATCAATTTCTTCTTCAACAGGTAATTCACCTTTGTTGCTTATTTCTTTGTATTGTGAAAATATACTTTCTAGAATATAATTTGAACTTTCATAGAATAGTTGAACTTTTTCTGTTACCGGCTCATTCGCTTGTTCTTGAACACTATAATCTTCTATTATTTTTTCTTCGAATTGTATCGCTTTTTCTTGATAAATTATTTTTTCTTCATTGAAGCTAAATGTTTTTAAAATATCATCGTCCATTTTTAGTACGATATCAATATAATTTTTAAAGTATTTAATATTTTCTGCCCAAAGTCTTTTTTCCGCAAGATTATTTGGTAAATTATATAATTCTAACGGATCATAATTCATATAATGACTTGTGATATTTAACTGTCTAATAAATAATAAACTCAAATATTTACAAATCCACTCTTTTATTTCTCTATCTGCATTCAAACCTTCTAATCCGGGAAAATAATATTTATGAGTTATCCAAGGATATTCTCTATCATAAGGGTCATAAAACTTCATAAATGATTGATAGATTTCTATCATTTGTTTTGGCAAAAGCACATAGTCTGGAGGAATACTTGTGGTGTAGTTAAAAATCTTTTTAAGTAGATCAAATTTTTGTTTGAATAATAATAAACCTCCTAATGCAATATGAAACTCAAAAAAACTATCTCTCAAAGTATTTCTTTCATCAATTTCAATCTGATTTATGATAATATATTTTCCATCTTCAAATTCATATTCGGGTGAAATATAGTCAAAATTGAATTTGTAAAATTGATGTGAATTTTTCCAAAAATCAAAAATTAAATCGTCTTTATCTTTATTGGCCATTAAAACTAGATTTAACCATAACCATCTGTAACTTTCTTCACTAATCTTCGTTGTATTTGAATATTCCCCTAATATCCAAATACCACTAACTGCTCTATGTTCTATAACGTGTAAAACATTTTTATCAGTATTTACGATCTTTTCAATTGTATTATAAATCATTAAGTAAAACTTATCTGGAAAAATTAGTGCTTGTTTATCGCTATACTTTTCTCGATATTTTTGAAAAATATCGTAAAAATAATTTGACAACTGTTTTGAAGCATTTACATCTTGATTTTGAATTGACCAGTATAATAAATCAGCTAGGCATTCAAATGTTTCAAAATTATTGTCTTCAATTACTTTATTCTTATATTTTGATAAATATTTTATTAATGCTGAAGTTCGATAAAAAGTTTGAACTTTTAGAACTAGCCGGATAAAGTTAATTATCAGAAGAACTGTCAATATGAAAATAATTATTAAAGCAGAATTCTCGAAAAGAATATTAATATTATTAGTTTTACATTTAAAAATAGGAGGTAATTTTAATAGATAAATTCCAATAAATATTAGAACTAAAATTAAATTTGGTAGAAAAACTTTTTTTTCAAGTTTATTATCAAACAAATTCAAAATTGCTTCAGAAGAATATTTGTCATTTGAGGTGATTTGAATGATAATGGGATAGGCTATACCCAGTAATGCTGATACAATGGTAATACATACACTGAAAGTGTCCATAGGAATAATTTTTTATAAAAATAGTGATAATATTTTATTTACAATAACGTTGTAAAATCACTCTTCTCATTTCGTTTATGAGTAGGATGTTTTTATGCAATTGATTTTCTTTTTGTTCCAGCAACCTCAGAGCCTGCGCTTGTCTTTGGTGCAGCTCGTGTTCTTGCATCATTTCGTTGACTTTAGAATCAAAATCTTTCTTGAAATCATTGATTCGCAAAAATGGAATTACGGACCCGATTAAAAATTGGTGCCAGAAGTTGGATTTCCATAGGCTATAGGCAAGCCAGTAGACTGTTTCGGCATCTTTTTCGTCGGGACATAGGATAACAAAGCTGTTGGTAAAAGGTTCTTTTTGAGGTTTTCCGGAATTCATTCCTTTGTTAAGGATAAAGATTTGGTTTCCCTTATAGGCAGTGTCTTTTTGGTGGGTCTTGATGATGAAATTTGGCATAGTGCTGTCGGTTTAAAAATTCGACTTAATTTTTTTGAAAAGAAAAAAGAGAAAAAAAGAAAGCCATATAATCAGCAGAAATGACGAACGGGAATGGAGGAAGGCACGACCGACTGGAAGTGAGGAATGGATGCTAAATTTGCTGGATTTTTTTCTCTTTCTTTTCAAGAAAATGTACTATAGTTGTCGTGGATGATTTTAACACCCCCAAGCACCACAGAAAAAAGATAATTGTAGCGATAGCGGAAATTATTGTTTTTTCGAGGAGCGCAGAGGCGGTGTTGCGGCAATCGAACCGCCACCACAGACACGGGAACGAGCATAGGAACGGAGCGAGAGAAGTGGATGTGAGCGTGAAACGGCGGGGAAAAAATATAAGTCAGCCTTTGGCGTACCTTGATTTAGGGCAAAGTGAAGTTTTTACTGAACGGAGCCAACCCCGATGGCTGTGCGAAAGAGCAACCGCTGAAAAAACTGAGGGCGGCAGACATAATACGGCTGGAATGCAGTGAAACGAATGAGAGAGCTTTTAGCGGAATGAAATGGAGCGTTAAGCGAACGAATGACTGTAACGGAATGAAGCGGTATTGTGGATGCATAAGCCCGACCGAACGCAGGAAGAGAACGTGTGAAGATGAGGAACGAACAGCGGAAAAAATAAGGTTGCCTATTTTTTGGCTGCCTTATTTTTTTGTGCTGTGAAGTGTCTGTGGAACGGAGGAAGGCACGA
Source organism: Flavobacterium sp. WC2421 (assembly GCF_040822115.1). Taxonomy (NCBI): domain Bacteria; kingdom Pseudomonadati; phylum Bacteroidota; class Flavobacteriia; order Flavobacteriales; family Flavobacteriaceae; genus Flavobacterium; species Flavobacterium sp. WC2421. Next base: position 2,403,557 of record NZ_CP162004.1, read on the forward strand.
CCGACTGGAACAGCCGAACGGAACAAAGGGAACGACCGAAGAGAGACCGCTTGATTGCCCGTGATGTTATGATTATTGGTTAGTTTTTTTTAGAATTAACATACTCTTTAGTATATCATCTTTTTTATAATACCGTCTAGCACCAATACCATAACAAGTAATTTTTCCTTTATTAGTCCAACTCCAAAGTGTACTGCTGTCAATTTTTAGAAATTCGCAGGTTTCTGATCTGGTTAACAAGATGTCCGATGATTTAATTTCCAGATTCTTTTTAAAATCCATAAATTCTTCTTTTATAACTTCTTTGATTAATTGCTTTAGTTCATCTGGTGAAATACAGGATAGTAAAATTTGTTTTTCCATTTTGAATGATTTTAAAATTAATAAAAATACAATTGAAGTTTTGGATTCCCTTTTTTTAATTTATACGAGTTAAACTTTTCAACACTTCCTCTTTTTTATAAAACACCCTATTGCCAATGCCGTAACTTTTTAGCTTACCACTTTTTGTATGCTTCCAAAGAGAAGAAAAGTTTATTTTGAGTAATTCGCAGGCTTCTTTTCTTGAAAGTAGCGTTTCTGATTCATTCTTTGGATGAGAATTGAGTTTTTCAATCGCAATTTCAATTCGCTCCAATTTTTCTAAAATAAGTTCAAAAGGATTTTCCATTTTTAGTATAAAAATAATAAAGGATAGTATAATAATTTTGCTTGAAGACTATTAAATCCAAACAATATGGAGCTCGAGGAAGCTTTGTGATGTTCTAGAATTATACAACACCAGAAGTATTTTTTTTCTATCTGTAATAACAGTTTGTTTTCTTAGGATTAACTATTTCATCTAGATCATTGTTTTCTAATAATTCATCCTTTTTCATAATTAAGGGGTCATACCAATCGATTTTGTCTTTTGCCCATTTTAACCAGTTGTTAAATTCTTCTGTGATTGAATTGTTGGTTTTCGATTTTTTTTCGAGACTATTGATATAATTTCTAAGTTTTATGGATTTATCAAATCTTTCGGAAGCGGATAGCAGGTTTTTAAACTTAGTTAATTCTAATTGTTTTCTTCGTAATAGATCCTCCTTAATTTTTTCTTCTTGCTGTTTTTTTATTCTCTCAATTCTTGATTGTTCTTGCCATTCTAATTCTTTTTGAGCCGCTAATTCCATATGTGCAACTATTTTGGCTAACTGTTGTTCCAGTTTTAAAGGGCCATCTTTCCATTCTTTGCAATTCCATCTTATTTCAATTTTTAAAACATAAATTCCAGTAAAAAGATAGGTTGGGCTTTCAAATTGCTTTTTAGCCGGTATTCGTTTTCTCACCTCCCTCAAATGGAAGGGAAATTCAACATCGTTTATCATACAAATTTGCCCCCAGTTATTTTTATCACTTTTGAAAATATGTCCTCTATATTTTAATAGTTTAATAAATACATCCATCAGCCGTAAAGCCCTATCTCTATTGTCATAATCAACATTTATATTTAATCGATCTTCTCTTTTAATTTTATCCCAATTCCTTTTTTCAACATTCTTTAAATATTCATTTGTTTGTGTTATTAAAATATCTGGGTTCGTGAGTTTGTCAGATACCAATAAAGGGGCTTTTTTGTCACTTTCAATTTGTTTTGTTAGATCGTCAAGAGATGATTTATCGGAATTAATTGTAGTGTCTTTTTCTCTTAATATTAATTTTATGGATTTTTCACTGGAAAGCTCAGGAAGTTTTATACGATTATAGGGTTTATTGAATTTTAATTTACTCCAATAATCCTTTTGTGGTATTGGAATATGATTGTTTTTGCAAAACTTTTTGAGTTCATCAAAGCTTATAACATATTTCTTTGATAAAGAACTTAACGATTCTGTCCATACAAGGTCGTAAAGTTGTTGGCGTGTTAATGTTATCGTTTCCATTTTATTTTTTTTATTCAAATTGATTTTTAACAACTAAAATTACTATTTGAAAAGGAAAAATAAAAATAGTACTTCATAAAATTTATGATAGAGCAGTCGAATGATTTTCGATGTTATCATATTGGGTTAAGATTATGAGATTGCTTTGAAAGTTTTTTCATTTCGGTCAAAGTTAAAATCGGGCGAGGCAATTGTAAGGAGATTAATTTATATACGGTGGCCATTTGTAATAAAAAAAATCTCTAAAGACTAAAGACTTTAGAGATTAATTGATTTTAATAAATGAATCTACTATTTATTTATATTAAATGATTTTGGATCTATAATAGGCAAAAATGCATTATGTAAATAGGTTCCTTTAAATGTAGAAAACATAATACCGCGAATCGTTGAAATTGAAATTGAGTTTATTGCAATTATGATGTCAGTTGGCAATTTTACTTCATTGTCTATTACAAAACTTGGTAAGTTTTCAAATTCAAATATTAAACTCGCAGAGAGCCCACCTAAAATAGTTTTATTATTATTCTCCTCAATAAATATTTCAACAATTGGTTTAATAGCAATCACATTTTCATTTAGGTTAACTAAATGTTCTATATTAATATTAAATTTAAATATAGTATCATTTGTTATTGAATCACTAACTACTGATAAACTTGACTGTGAAAGTTCAATATTTTTTAATCTAAAACTAATATTTTTTTGTTCTTCCATTATTAAACTGTTAATGAATACGAATTAGTATAATCAGGTTTTGAAAAGTCAAACAAGCTTAAAAAATTAAAATTGATTTTAGATTCTTTAGTAGATACTACTTCCAAATGTAAATTCTTTAAAGCAATAGTTTCATTTATTTCTGAATCTACTAATTTAATAGGCAATTCACTTTCTAACAATAAAAGAGTGTCGGTAGTAAAATTATGTGTACCGCTCAGCCATTTACTTATTTCTGAATTGTTTTTATTTATTTTTTTTGCAAATTGAGATTTATTTAAACCTGTGGTCCTTATGGCTTCTGCAATTTTAATTGCCAATCTCATTTTGCCTTCTGTAATATCAAGTTCTTCTTTTGAAATGTTTGATAAAATACTTTCTACAATAGGGCTATTGTATACTCTTGCTTTTTTGTTAGTTTTCATAATCGTCAAAATTAAAGGTTAAATCTCCTTCAAAATCTTTAAAATCGGGTTTAGTAATATCTTTGTCTTTGAGTCTTTGTGTAATTTCTTTTGAAAGATCTCTTAAAAAGTAATTTTCTGTTTCTAGTTTTTTATCTTGTTGTAAAGCTCTTATCGTTTTAGGTTTAAATCCACCGCCACCTAAAATTACAATATCGTTACCATATCTTATACAATATAATCTTAACTTAGAATTAGGGTCATCATATAGTGCACAAACACCATCTCCCGGAGCACCTTCATTTATTTTAAAAAAATGTTCTCTTGCACCTGTTTTTTTTCCTATGGTATGAAGTCTTTGAACGATATTATTTATTTCAAGCTTATACTCTGTGGTATTCTCTTCAATGAATTTGTCAAATAGTGTTTTATTTTCATCAACAATTAATACAGAATAGATGGAAGTTTGTTCTCCACTAAAATTACCAAGTTTTACTAATTCACATTCCATATTTCATTGAGGGTACAAATATATGCATTTATTTCACTTATAAGTGAAATATTAACATAATGTTCTAATTTGTGTTTAATTGAATTGTTTATTAATCATTTTTCTATTGTATAATTTATATGTGCTCTAACATTTATAACAGAATATGACATTTACAAAACTAATCTATTAAGATATCTTTTTAGAGTAAATCTCTTTAACTTATCAAAATAAATAATATAATAAATGTGAATATATTTACATTTATTATAGATACCAGATAAAAGAATTGATTTTTATTTTATCGTTTTAGGTAATTAAAAGTGTTCAATTAAATTATGATGTAGCTCCAGTTTTATATAACTATTTGACATCTATTTTTTTTTGCACCAGTTCCTCAATTTCTTTGATTTTTACTCCATAAACTTTTAATATATCCGAAGTATTTTTGATATTCACTTTCAAATTTCTCTTTGCAACATAAATTTGATGTTCCAATTTGTTAAACCCTATTTCTTCTGGCGTGAACCCTTTATTTTCTAATTGCAATAAATGTAAATCAGAGTAATTAATAGGTAAATTGATGCTTCTCAAAATACTGTCGTTCTCAAAAAAAGTAGATTGTGCCCTTACTGAAGTTACTCCCAATTTGATTGCATCATCAAGAATAATACATTCTACTTCTAATTTATTCCAAGTGTTTATTATATCCCTAAAATAAAATAAGCCTAATGTAGCTTTTGCTGTGCTTTTTGTTTCGCATTTTACTTCTAAGCTTACTCCTGGAATGACTAATGTTAATAAACCATCTGTAATAGTTAATTCCAATTCAGTATATCTATTCCATTTTGAAATAGGACCAAGCGCTTTAGTGATTTTTTTGATTTCAAGTAAAAGCTTTGATTTTTTTATTTTGAAGCTGGCTTGGTTCATACTATTGATTATTTATGTTTAAATTAAATGTATGCATAAATCATTACCATTGGCTAGGTCTTAGATGAAAGAATATTTTTTTATAGTATAGGTTCATTATTACTAGTTTTAATATAATTAAATATTTATTAATTCCGATTTTATCCCTGTTCCGGCTATTTTCAAAACGCTTATTGCCCTTGTCATCGCAACATATAAAAGTGATTTCTCGCTGTTTAAATAGTCTTCCTTTTCTTGTTGTTCCATGGTGTCCATTTTTTGGATCATTAGTGGTACTGTTCTGTTGTTTACGTCACAAAGTATTACCGCCTTAAATTCTAATCCCTTTAGACCATGGAATGTTGATAGTATAATTCCTGAATTACTGTTTCCTACTGCTGCATTATCAGTAAAAGGAATTTTACTTTTATGTAATGCTGTTTTTACCTCTTTTAAAGCCTCTTTTGTTCTAAAAGCCAATACTATATCGTTCAACTTAAAGCCTTTTTCTTTTAACTCACCAATATGATTAATGATAGCATTAATTTCATCGGATTTGGTTTTATATACCTCATAGGTTGGTTGTTCTCCATGAAATAAGGATAAATAACCATTTAACTTTTCAGTTTCTCCATCAAAATCATCATAGTTTATACCTTTAACTGCGGTCACCGCTAGACGTTTTATCTCTTCTGAAGTTCTATAATTTATTTTTAATTGTTTGCTACGGTTTCCTCTAATAGAAATACCTGCAGCTGTGAAATTTATTTTACGTGCATAAATTTTTTGATACGGATCTCCTACCAAAAACAAATCATTAGCTTTTTCTTCTACTAATGCTCTTAGAAATCGAAGCTCGATATTAGATAAATCCTGAACTTCATCAGTAATTACGTTTTTGAACGGTCTTTCAGTAGCTGATTTTAAGTGGTTTGTTACCAAATTAAATAATTCAGCTCTGTCAACATAACTCTCCTTTTTCTTTTTGTGAATGTACTTTTCAACTAATTCCCAAACCTCCATTTTTATTTTTCTGGAAATTGGTTTACCGCGACCTATTCTGCTTACTTTTAGGTAATCTTCCAAGTTTTTAATATCATTAAACAAGATTACGTTTTGATACTCTTTCGTTAGGAATAAGGTGTCAAATTCGGTTAAATTTTGTTCGAGGAAATCATCCCAAAGGTCATAACTTGATTTTGAATTATAGAAATCTAATATTCTAACATTTTTATCAACCAGATTATATTCTTTTGCTAAATCTCTGACTAATGTATCAATATTGGTTATTACTATTTTACTTTTATCTATAGATAATTTATCAGCTAGAAGCGTTAAGTTTTGCGTTAGTGCATTTGTGAAAGTTGTGAATAAAACTTTTCTGTCATCACTATCAATTAGGATTGAAGTTAGTTTTTTTAATCTGTGAAGGGCAACTACAGTTTTTCCTGTACCAGCACCACCAGTTACTCTTACTGATCCTTTAAAATCAGGTTCCACTAATTTACGTTGTGAAGGGTGCAGGTATATTTGCCATTTGCTTAAATCTCCATTAATGATTTCGGACATTAAGTCGTCATCAACTTCAACAAAATTTCTCTTGTTATTAATGCTGTTCGCTTTTGCCTCTATTTCTTCGGCAATAGATTTTCCTTCATTAATTTCAGCAATTAAAAGTTCAATATTAAGTCCTTCCGTTATGTAGAATAGATTTTCAAAAGCGTCATTAGGAATGTATTTTTCACTATCCCCTAATTCATTTAAATCTTTTAAACTGCGAACCAAAATTAATGTTTGCGATGGTACCCCAATATGTAGTAACTGTTCGTCTGAATAGCCATCAAATAAGTGCGGTGTTTTTATTGAATCGTGTACTTTTTGTTTTACAATATTTGTTTCTGGAGCCGTAAATATTTGGGCAGAATCGGTGTTGTCATTCCAATAAAAGACTTTGTTTTTTGCCCAGTCCATCGCTTCATCATGATTGTCAACCCAAAGTAAATAGTAGTTATCTCCTGTTTCTGGAGCTTTTACAATCGCTCTGTATTTATCATCAATTCTTGCTGTTCTTAATTGCTGGTCCTTGAAAGTTGAAATTGCTTCAAAATTAATTGCACTCGACTTCGAGTTTTCTCTAAATTTTCTTTGAAATTCAAGGACCTTTTTTTGTACGGGTTTTGGTAATGCAAATAATTGCTCCATACATTTATCGTGAATAAAAAGCTTCATCATATTATTTCGCTTATTTTAAATTCATTACTATTTATTTCTTTGTAACCAGCTGCTTTAAATACTTTTCTATCCTCATTAGAAAGCGGTTGAATTACTATTTTTTGATTTTCAAATCCAAACATAGCTTCAGCATAGATACCTTCATATTCTATAAAAAAACCTCCTTCTTCATTAAATGGAATATTGTTGTCAATCAATTGTTTTACAATTTCGTGCAAGTCCTCTTCGTGGTATTTTAAGCAATCATATTTACCAATCTGATCTATCGGATTAATTGATTGTATTACCTCGTCGTTAGTTTCGTTAACGAGTATACAATCTTGCTGAATTAAATTATAAAGTTGCCAAAACTTCTCCCAGTTTTCTTTTTCGAGATTTTCTTGCAACTCAGTAACACTAAATGCACCTTTGATTTTTAGATCATTTAATCTAATACCAAAAACTAAACTTGCAAAATCATAATTTAAGTGATGATCTGGAAGGTTATAGAAATTTCCTTGGTTTTTATTTGCAGCCTGAATTGTTTGATCAATTATAACTGATGGCTTATTTAAAATGGCATTTAGTTCATTTTCTTCAGTTGATGGAGTAGCAAATGTGGTTTGTTGTACTTCTAGAACTAAAGCTATTTTTTGTTTTGTAAACTGTTCTTCCAATGGATTAGCAAGTAACCAGCATAATCGTTCCATTGAGTTCTTGGTTAACATAAAATCACTATTGTATTTACTCCAGTAGGGTATTCTTTTGTAAATGTCAATTGTAGTATTATACTTTGTACTATCAACCGATAAAGTATCTCTTTTGAATTGTTTCGAAAGCGGATCATTTACTTTTTCGATAGCATCGAATTTTTCTATATCTGACCATGAAAGCGACCATGTAATTTTATCTCCAGATTCTACTATTGCATTTCGTTTTTGCAAATCATTATAAAAACGGCAATTTTCTTTTGTGGCGTGGTAGGTATATCCATCGAGATAGACCGCAATATTCTTTACACTAGAAACTTTTTCTTCACTCAAAGAAACGCCATCTTTTTCAACACATGTCAAAGAAATATAAAAATCAGAACGTGTTTTGTATTTTACTCCTTCAGCTGGTCCTAATTCAAATTGTGGTCTTATGACATAGTAGAAACTATAATCTCCATTAACTACTTTTAATTTATAATTTATAATAGCATCCTCTATATAGTTTTCTAGTATAAAACCTTGTTCTTGACTTTTTACACAGTAATTCCTTAAACTTCTGATAAATCGTTCTTCAAGTTCGCTTTCTTCAATTTGCCCATTACCGGATAATGAACCTAAACCAGTTGTGTAGGGTTCCCAACCACTTGAATTATCCACTATTTTTTTGAATAATAATTCAGCATTATTCCTACTTAAGTCATTTTGAATAAATTGATTGGAGTAGGTGTAAATACAACGATAGCAGCCATCTTTCCCCTTGTGTTGGCAACTGCATTGCTTGATTGCGTCGTAAGCCTTTTTAATTACTTCCGTAAATTCTGAAGGATTGAAAAGCTTTTCTAAATACCCAGTACCTCCTGGAATATTGTCTAGAATAACAAGATATTTATCAAAACGGCTGTTTTGTTTATTGAATTCTGAATAGTTTACAATATTGAGATGTTGCGGATTTCCTTTGTAATATTTTTTTAAACCTAATTCTAAACCTGCTTTAAACATATTTACTTGCGCTTCACTTTCTAGATCCTGGACAGGGAGTAATACTTTTAAAGCTTCTGTATTCATCTCTCTAAACAGGAAAACTTCCTCAAAAACATCATCCGTTTTGCCTTGGTAGTCAGAGTCTTTATGTTTGCAGTATCCATAATGGAATTTGAAGTTTCTATCAAATTTTATTTTGTGAGGGGTTGAGCTGCTTTTTCCACAATGTTTGCAGGTCACAAACCCATGATTCGGAATCTCTTCTTGTTGATTTATGGTAATTTTATTTGCATCCGTCACTGATGATAGGCCTAAATTAATTTCTGTAACTTTTACATTTTTAACATATTCAATACCAAATGGAATATTTTTCATCCCCCAAGCCCCTTGGAAAGAGTTGTAGTCAAAATTAATATGTTTCGATAATTTATAGCGGATCACATCTCTGTCATCACTACTATCATCTAAAGAGGCATTTTCTCTTGTATTGACTGATTTCACCCCACTAATTTTCACGAAAATATGTTGGTTTTTCGCAGAAGACCAAGAGTTATCGCCGCATTTGGGGCAATTAGTTTCCGTTGCAGTGGCATTTTCAGCAATATGGTCACAATTGGAACAAAAGCGTTTTTTTACCAATACTCCAGGGTCTTTCCAGTCGAAGGTATTTAATCCTGAAATGGCTAATTTATAACCCTGGGAATAAAATAAATTATCAGGTGCTAATTCTCTGATAGCTACATTTGATGACCTGATTATCTCGAACTGTTTATTCGTAGGCAAACTATTACTAGCTTTAGCACTGTTTGCATTCACCCAAGCGTTTAGTGTTACACCAGTTTCAGGAAATGCATAGTTAGGCAATAAGCCAACATTAGTCATGTGCTCCAGAATAGCACGTTTTTCAATAATTTTACGTAATCCAGCTAATGCTTTTTTATCTCCTTCTAAAAGCTTTCTTTCTTCGTCGGTTTCGGGTAAATTATTTTTTTTGATGATTTCATCAATTTCTTTTCTCTTCTTTTGAATACTGATTAGTTCTTCTTTTACTTTTTTGAATACACTTTTTATCCTTTCGTAAAACGTATCTTCTGCTAAAAAAGATTTTAGATTTTCCAATACTTTGCTATCTTCATTGATATCAGGTTTGTAAAAGTCGATAAATCGATTCACTAAAGCCTGTTCATTCGATTTGATGTATGAAATAATTCTGTTGATAATAAATTCAGATGTTGTTAGATCCGCATTTGAAAGTCGCAATGCTATAATTTTACCAGGAATGGTATTGTTTATAGGATCTGTAGATGCCCAATTGTCGAGGCAAAATGCTAAAAAGTGTCTATATAAAATTTCTTTTGCTTCAAGATAACAGCCTGGTGTCGCTATTTCACCTTCCATCATATCTGAAGGTTCCTCAAAATAGAAAAGATCGTGTGCTTTACTTTGTGCAAATGTAACAATCATAGCCGTTCCAGAAGACCTTCCAGCACGCCCAACTCTTTGTAGAAAATTAGATGTCATCGGTGGTACAGCATTGTTTATTGCGGTATTTAATGTTCCTATATCAATACCCATCTCTAATGTTGAAGTAGCAACAATGGCGTTTAAAGAGTTGAAATTAGGTCGCTCTTTGAAATCAATTTCTTTGTTTTCACGGTCTTTTCTTTCCAAAATTCCAGTGTGTTCTGCAGCATAGATTCTAGGAGAACGATTACGGTTGTATACTAACTGGTAATAATTTGGTTTTTGTTTTGTGTCTGGCTCATATACCCCTTTAGCACAGGTGTAATCTAAGCATTTGGTACCTTTCGTTGTAGTGTCTGATGCAGCCACATTTAAAAAAGAACCACAGTCAATACATAAGTGTTTTTGAACTTTATTTTCAATAATGATGGCATTGGTAAGTATCGTGTAGTTGTTATTACCATCCAATTCTATTTTATCCATTATTTTAGCCTCTACTAAGCATCCCAGTAATTTGGTATAGAACTCGTTAGTAATAGCTTGATAATCTGATGCCGTATGGAACGATTTTCTGAAATAACTTCTGTACCAATTATTGGTGTTGGTAAAAGTAGTGTCAATAATTTCACCAGATTGTTTATTTGCTGATATGACTTTAGGAAACCTAGATCTTTTGCCAAACATTTTATTTAGGAAATGTCTAGGATCTTTTATCCAATTAAGTTCATAACTAGTTAATCTGCCTGTTCTGGATTTGTTTAAATATTCGTGATTTATACCACCACGTATTCGAATACGATGTAAAATTCCATTAATGAATGGCAATAAGTCTTCTTCGGTTATGGTTAATAAATTATTTTGACTTAGCCAGTCTTGCATTAATGGAAAAATTAATTGTATTTTTTCTTCATCAAATTTCACAGCCGAAGCTCCCGATTTTTCAAGTGTTCGCCCAATAATGGCATTGTATCCATATTCTGCAACGATTTCCCAACGCATACGTTCATCAAACTCTTTTTTAAAATCTTCTGTGAACTGGCTACCTATCCTATAGTCTTTATCAATATCTGCCTTATTTTTATAGTCTTCTGGAAAAAAGCGATAGTAATAAGCTAAATCGTTATTTTCATTTGTTTCATCTGAATTTTTCTTCCAATAGCTAATAAATTCTTTTTGAAGGTCCTCTAAAGTAATCGGTTTATTGAGTTCATTAATCACTTTTTGAAGAGATGAACGAAAAGTGAAACGATAGTTTCTTGCTTCCACGAAACCCGCTTGGTGTGCCGCGTCTTGAACGCTATTGGTAAATGCCAGGATTTTACGGTACTTATCTATTCGAGGGTCAAGATCTGATGACAGTACTTGGCTTACTGTAATCGATGATAGTGTGGCTATCTTGGTACCAATAATACTCAGGGTGTTTTCAGAATTGCATTCTGGACAAAAATGTTTTGAATAGTTGTTGTTTATTTTTCTAACAGCTTGAATTTTAAAGGCATTTATTCCCTCTTTTTCTTGAAGTTGTAATGTTTTTGATCCTACATAATCGTTTATAGTATTAGTTGGTTCATATTCATCAATGTGTTTGTGATTAGTTGTATTGATGAAATAGATGTTTTTATGGTTTCCAAAAAAGTTTTCATACACTTTTAGGATGTCTAAATCAAATTGATTTTTATTATCATCTTTATTACCTATCCAACCGCTAGAACCACAATCTCTGCAGAAATAAGCTGGTAATGCACTAGGATCATTTTCACCTGCAACCTTGTCTTTCCAAGTAAATTTTGGAGTTTCCGTTGTTTCTCTGAGGACACCGCTAAGTTCTCGTATCCATATTTGTATTTGAATGAATAACAGCGGAAATTTTTTTTCTTTTCCTATTTTAGCTTCACTGATTAAAGCCACAATAGAATTGATAACTTCTTCACGCGGATTTAACTCGTTTGCTTCATCCCATTCGGCGAGGGTTTTGAATTCAGCATTTGCATCTGATAGGTCGTATAATAATTGACTTAATGATTTAATATTTGTACTCGTTAAAGCGATTAAATCTTTTACAATTTTTAATTTTTTAAGTTCTTTTCCCAGTGTAACAGCATCGATAGATTCGGGTAATTGCCATAATCTTTTTTGACGATTGATGTAGTTTTCGTAAGTTTCATTTTCTTGTAATCTACTTTCTAGTAACGCAATTTGACGCGGTATAAATATTTCAAGTTTGTCGGCTGTTACTTCAAAGAAATCATCGACTGTAACTCTGTTTTCTGTAATAATTGCTTCTTCTTTAAACTCTTCCCCAAATACTTTCTCGGCATATTCGCAAAGTAGTCTTTTGGAGTCGTCACCTGATCCAATTGTTGCCGATGTTCCTACAGCGCATATTTGACCTTTAGCTATGTTTAGTTTTAGCTTTAATCGTCTTATTAAGTTGGCCACATCTGTTCCTTGCGCCCCATCGTAAGTATGTAATTCATCCAATACCAAGAATTGCAATAGGGAAGGGTCTTCCAAGTTATAACTCCAAAGGTTATGGAATTTTGCACGCATTAAAGCATAATCCAACATTTTAAAGTTAGTTAATAAAATATCCGGTGGACTATCCAAGATACTATCCCGGTTTTCGATGATATGGTCTTTTCCCATGCTAGTGGGGTATTTAGCCTTGTCTTTTCCTTCTCCAATAAATAAGCCTGCAGTTATTTTTCCTTTTAGCAATGGGTCACTATATATAGCTTCTGCCAGACGTTTCGCCTGATCCGTTGCTAAGGCATTCATTGGATATAAAATGACCACTTTTATACCTGGACGGTGATTATTTTTATGACAAAAATCAAGTATTGGATATAAAAAACATTCCGTTTTACCAGATGAAGTTCCAGTTGTAATTAATGTTGATTTTGGGATGTTATCATTTATTGTATTTAGTCTTTGGAAGGACTTGTATTGATGGTCGTAGGGCGGAAAATTGGGTTTTATGTCTAATGGAATTATATCCTCACTATTAGCCGTAACGAAAGGTAATTTTATGGATACATAAGGGCCCTTGAAAATTCCTTCTTCTTCCTGAGTAATAAAATCATAAAATGCTTTGTGCACCACTTTGTCCTTAAAACTAAATGTCGCTTTAAGGTATTCCAGAATGGAGTGTTTTACTTCGTAGGCTTGTTGTAATGGTAACATAGCTAAAGGTTAGTTTTAGATGGGTTAGGTAAATGCCAGTTAAATACAAATATGGGGAAAAATATAATTTTTTGGTTCATCCTTTTTTGAGTTATTCGATTCCTTATACTATTTCTTGTACTATTTCTTTGTCACAATCATTTATGACATCTTCAATTTTAACCTCAGATTTACGATTAGTTTTTGGTGTATTATAAAACACCTCATAATCAAGAGGTCGAATAGAAGCACTATTTCTTAAAGCATTGAATTCTGCTAATCTAGTTTCGTTTAAGAAAAAATCCTCAACAAAATTTATATTTAAACCATTCACTAATGCCAAATGGTAGTTTTGTTTATTTTCAATACCAACAGCTACTTCATTCGCACTTATTATAAAACTATGTCCTGAAGAGCTAGATTTTACTTCCAGGTATTTCCAATGTTCATCAGTTTTATTTTTTTTATAACTAATGTCGAAACCTTTACTATCATCTAATTTTAAACTATTGTCTTCGGAGTTTCCGGATATCCATCTAATTTCTCCCTCTGGATATAATTCTCGTAATTTATCACGAACTAATTTTTCAGCTCTTTTTCCTGCTTTCTTGTTTTGTAATTCCTTTTTTTGAGAATGTGTCCCACCTTTTTTATTGCCCAAGCCTATATTAGCTTTGTTTGCAGGAGCATTACCCATACCAATAGAAGTTATTATTGCAACTACTGATTCCATTGTAACTGGTTCGGCATTAGCATTTTCGTTCGTTTCCGTTTCTTGTTTAATTAGTTCAGCAAATTTAGTTTTTAACACTTCTTCATGTCCTTCAAAAAACAGTAAACTTTTGAGATCAGAATTTAACTCTTCAGTATTAATATTATTTTGGGATAGTATTTCTTGGTATTTATACTCCAAGTTGATATCGGCTAATTTTTCTTTTTGAATACTAATGTTAAATTCTGATGACAAATTATTGATTAATATCTCGTCATAATCTACTACATTAGTCCAGCTATGCTGTTCTGCTAATTTTTCGATTAGCCCTTGCCTTTTTTGTAAATAAAGATTTCTTTTATTTTCAAATGTTACTTGTTCTTCTATTGGTTTAACTGAAAGTTCTAACCAGCAAGCTTTATTCCAATATATTTCTAAATCTATGGCTGTTTGTTTAAATCTTTCTAAGTGATAATTCTTTAATGCAGGAAAACCATCAAGCCTGGTTTTGATTACGGTTAGTGAAATATTTTGTGAAGTGCAGATGTCATTAATGAAATTAAATGATTGTTGGTTATTGAATGTGTCGAAATTCACTGCATTATAATAATCAGGTAATTCATAATCTAATGCTAAAGTAATAATGCTTTGTAGTTGATAAGTATTTGAAATTATCTCTGGGAAATTATTGATTTTTCCTTCTGTTATAGCTTTCCAAAAAAGCATTTCATTTTTTGATAATCCCAATAGTTGGCATGCTTCCTCATATTTATCTAAAAGCATTTTTGTTTCAATTAGATACTTGGTATCTTTCAAGTGTTCTTTATCCTTGAAAATAGCTCTAAAGTCATCTTTATTTTCATTTACTTCAAACAATACACACAAAATTTCAGAAAATGCTTCACAGAATGCCGGCGTATCTTTTAATTGTTCCAGATTTAGATTTGAATCTGCACCAATATAAAAAACATGTTTATCATTATTTATAAATTCATTAGGAAGTAACGCCTTAGAATCACTACCATTAATTGTATAATCTAGTGACGAAACAATTTTGATTGAACAATTTTTGATTGCATTTACAGCGGTATTAGTTAATTCTATGATCTTAATATTATTTAAGCGATAGGTTATTAAATAGGGTTTAATTTTATCGAACCAAGCATTGAATTCTTCTACTTTTGTATGGTATAAAATATTTTTTTCTTGTATTTCGATATTAATGTCTTTAAACGTTTTAATACCAAAATATTCAGCCAATTGTTTTTCACCGCTTCGTTTAGGAAAATCAAATATCCAGAAATCTTCGATGATTTTAGAAGGTAGCGTTGTATTGTCGCTGTAATAAACTTCTTGTGTAGGTTTGTATTCTCTTTTATCGTTTTTTACTGCTAGTAAATGCGTTTGTTTTTTTAATAATTGATAATCTATTTCTTTATTGTTTCTAAAATAGCTAAATGCTTGTTGGTATACTTTACGTGCATTTTTGGACTCAATATTTTTTGCTTTTAAACTGTCCAGAAGCATATACACTGCTTCATTAGTTAGATCGTTAAAGGACATTTTTGCTCCTAACTTTTTTAGCGTATCCATGACGGTAGTGTCAGCTATACCCAATTCTACAAATGTTGAATGTTTTGGATTAACTGATTTTAAACCTAAAAAGTCGGCATACTCAAAATCCACAAATACATTTTCAAATACTTTAGCTTTAGTTATTTGATAAAGAAAGTAGGAAGGTTTTGAAACAATTGGTCGTGTTATGTTACCATAAGAATAGGTGAATGTTTCATTATTGATTTCATAATCTATTTTAGCAAGTAGTTTTTTATCTAGTATTATCCAAGCTATTACTTTTTCAAGATTCATTTTTTTTGAGATTAAATCATCAAAAAAATCAACTTGTTCTACTTCATATTTTATTGTGGTATAAAATTCTGGTGCTCCAATTTTTATTAAAACGAATTTAGAAAAAGCATCAAAACCACCCCATTGATTAACTGTTTGTATGTTTTTTTTAAGTTTAGAATATTTAATTACACCTAACCATAAAAAAAAACTATCCAAGTAATCTGCACTTTGATGTTCAATATCTAAATTCCAAAATTCATTTCCAATAAGGTAATTATTATCTTCAAAAATACCTTCGAATAAGTTTTCAGTTATTTTACCATATTGGTATTCATTACCCAAAAAAACATCTGAACATAACACTAAATTACCATTTCTATTTATAACTTGAATGTTGTCTACGGTTGTCTTTTCACCGTCTTTTTTTTGTTTGAATATTTGGAATAATGAATTGATAAATGGTTTTACCAATTCTTGCGCATTAGATGCATCCTCTTCAACTTTATTATTAAATGCTCGAGTAATATTTCTAACGACATCGGTTATATCATTCGAACCAAAATTTACAATAGTAGAAATAATTTTCTTTAAAGCCCTAGATTTATGTTCGGTAGGATTAGCTCTACCTTTTTCAATTTCATCATTAAATGCATTTTCTAATTTAGAATAAAAAGCAGCATCAATAAATGCAATTTTTACATAATCCTGAATTTGGTATGAGTCTGTGTCTGCTTTTTTTAGGATATAGGTTTCAAAATCACTAGAAACAGGTTTTTCTTTATCGTCTAATAAAAGGGGTAAATAATAACCGTGAAGATCTTTAAATGTATCTGCAGTCAAAAGCTTAATTAATTTAACCCTTTCGTCAATGCTCACTATTTTGTGTGTAACGATTTCGAATATTGATTTCCATTCTTCCAGTGTATATTTAGAAGTAATTTTGTACTTTATTGCTGTTCTATTTGAATGAACAGGCAATAATAAATCTGGAAAATATATTTCTAGTTTATTTTCTATAACCCATTCAGAAAAATCATTCCCATAAAATTTCACCTCATTTATTTTTTTGTAAAACCCATTAACTGTAGGGTAAATAGCTAATTCGGATTTGGCACTTTCAATATTTTGAAAAAAAGCGTCTAATAGCAAGTTTTCACTTTTTCCATCTACTGTTAAGAAGTCTAAGGCTCTCCAATCGGGATTGTCTTTGTTTACAATTTCGGTACTGGCAATTTCCTTAAGTGATTCTGCAATTTGAATTAATATATAGTCATTGTCATCACTTTTGTTTAAATGATTACGAGATGGATCTAAGTCGAATGTGGCGTGGATTAAATACGGTAAATGCGTTGCCACCTGGGTTGGGAAATACGTTGCAAAGCGCGTTTCTTTATCACTTAAATCGTTTTGCCAAGCAATTTTGTATTTATAAAATTTTTCTAAGTTGTTGGGTAAATTTAGCTCTCCACTATCAAAAAGGTTCCAGGTGATATAATTAACGGTTAATGTTCTATCTACTTTGTCTCTTGAAGGTGTAAGGACTAATTCTTTGTCAATAGAACCAGCACCAGCAATTTGGATATTGGTTGTATGATTAAGAAACAGTAACACCTCAGGAGTAATGGTTTTTAGTTGTTCGAGAATTTTACCTTCTTCGTCTTTTTTGTATTTAAGTTCTACAATTGTTTCCCAAACTTGAGTTTCAATATTTTCTTTAAAATCGGGTATAGCTAACACTGCAAATGGTACATCACCTATAGGTAAATCTTTTTCATTCTCAATGATTTGCTTACGTGCGTTACTATCAGGAATTAATTGTTCGAATTGTTTTCTAGCAATTTCTTTAGAAAACTCTAAAACACATTCTTTGGTTTTGATTTTAACAACTTCAACCCAATTTAATATAGAACGAAATCCTAACCCTTTGTTACCTATAAAATCTCTTTTGTTTTTTGGACTATTATTGGCCAACATTAAAGAACCTAATCCTTTTATGTCAAAAGGAATTCCATTATTCGCAATAGTTAAAATGGTGTTTTCTGTATCTAAATGTAAAAGCACTTTATCTGTTTGGGCATCATCGGCATTTTGTAACATTTCCAATAATTGACGACCATTATAAGCTTCTGTCAATCCTTTTTCACCACGATAATCACTAGTTATTCTGCTTGGGCTTTTATACGTGTTGTAATTTTCATCAATTAATTGTTTGATGTTTATGATATTTAAATCTAAATTAGTTTTAATCATTTCTATGTAATATATATTATTTGATGGTTAAGCAATAATGTCCTTTGATAATCTTTTTACAAACACTTCCTTAAACCTTACACTCACATCATTACAGCTTTTAATAAACTGTTTTGTTTCTATTGAAGCAGCACTAGCTAGATCAATGTGCTCATAGGTAATTATCAAAGTTCCTTTTGTAGCGCGGCTTGTCGCTACATTAAATAGGTTCTCATTTAAGTCGAAAGGAGGGAGATTAAGGGGTAAATATAAAATGGTTAAATCGGAAGTTAATCCCTGAATTTTGTGCACGGTGCTTATCGTAATATTCTTGTAATCATGCGAAAGTTTACTGTATTGTGTATACAAACTTGATTCAACATCCTTATAAGGTGTTAAGACTGCAATTTCAAATTTAGGATTGTTTTCCAAGATCTCTTTTGATAATTGACAAATGAAATTTAGCAACTCTTTTTCTGTAAAACCAGATTTGGAAGTTGATAGTTTAGCAATAGTTACTCCACCGTTATTGTGAAATAGGGAATTATACATTGATTTAAAATCAGTTTTACCTTCTATATCTGAAATGCTTTCAAGAATATTATTATAATACATACCAGTTAATCTTGAAGCGTCAGATGTTAATCTTCTTGTTTTAGTTAAACGATATGAAAGTTCACTGTTATTAAAAGCATAGGTTTGAAGCCCATTAATGACCCCTTCAATTTTAGGATGTATTAATTTTGCATCTTCTGTTTTTTTTGCAATTGGTGTAAGCTGTTTATGGTCACCAATTATTATTACTTTTGATGCTATAGTGCTAAACATGCCAATTGTTGCTAAAAAAGCCTGTGATGCTTCTTCAATTATCATTAAGTCAAATCGCTCACCATCTTCTATTAGTTTCGCTTGTTTTTGTGCTAATTTATAATAAGTAGATAAAAGAAGTTCTCCTCGATGTGGTAAAAACGATTCTGCTTTTCGGAGCTTGGGTATTTCTTTTTGTTCATCTCCTGTTAGGTTAGTCTTGTATACTTTACCATAATTTAGGGGGCTGTATAAACCGTTTTTTGATGCAATCTCCATTAAAGCTTTATTGGTTAGGGCCGTTATGCAAATTGATTTACCTTTATTTAGGTAATAATCGCATAGTTCGGCAGCTAAATAGGATTTACCCGTACCAGGAGGACCTTGTATTAATGTTGTTTTCTGTTTGTCAACTAATTTAATGACTTGTGATGTAATGTTATTTGCATTGTCCAGATTCGTTGGTTGCCACATTTCCTCACAAACCGCTAAATTTAAGTTTAGTATCTCATCTTCGTCCTTCGTTGCCACATACTCCTTCAACTTGATTAAATAATCAACCGGAGGGTCTGTTTCTGCGATTACAATCAATGGATGTATTTTATTATTTAAATATTTTTCTTTTATGATATTTAACAAACCCACTTCGAAACCTGAAACAATAATGTAGGACCAGTTTTCTTCTGTTTTCCAATAAGAAACAGTATAAATATCTGCGTTAATACCGGAGTAATATCGTGGTTGCATTGACTCTCGAAAAGTTTTATAAGAGTAGTTCCATAACAGGGGATTTGGAGAAGAGTCTGCTCCTACAAGTCCTAAGAAGTAAGGTTGCTTTATTCGTGGAACCTGGCCTTCTTTAAACCGTAATATAATATTACCTTGATTTTCTTGAATACCCCAAATTCTTCCAATGAATACTCTTTTTTCTTGTATGAGATTATTCATTGCTGTATCAGCATATCTGCGCCATTCATCTTCTTCGGCTTTGATTTGCTGTTCATAGAACTTGATATGTTTTTCTTGTGAAATTTTCATTGGTTAATATTCTGAGTCTTCATAAGTATTTACATTTTCGTAATCAGGAGTGTTTTCATTTTCTCTTATTCCTCCACCAAAAATGGAGTTATAGTCTCTATTTTCTTTCATTTTAAAAATAAGCAATACTTTATTCTTATCGAAAGTACCATTTAAAATAGAGTCCGTATTTGTTGCAGTAGAATTTGCTGCCACTCTAAAAACCTGAAAGTTTGTATCACTAACATTTAAAAGCTCTTGCTTATTATTGAATAAATGATGGTTTTGTTCCCTCTTACCAGTCGAAACAAAAAGCTTAATATCATCAGAGGCTAATCTTTCCCAGGCATTTGCAGTAAGATATAATAAACCTGTTTTAGCTGAACGCCCCATAACAGTATAATTCTCAGTTTTATCAGATGAATATACAGGACTTAGTTGAGAATATATATGAGAATCTTTTAAGTTGTTTTCTGCTTCTGTAACGTCGAAACCATTTTTTGCTAGATAAATAAGAGCAGATATTAAAGCAGCTATATTCAAATCTTTATGAAAATTTTTAGGTATTTCATCTCCAAAAAGTCTATTTAGTGCCTCTGTTTCTTCGTCTGTATATTCTACATCAAATTCTTTTTTCTTTTTCTTTTCGATATACCTTTGTCGTTCTGCTCCCAAAGATCTCAAGATACTTAGATCTAATACACCGGTGAATGATAAAAAAAGATATTCTATATTATTTTCAATTACATAATATATTCCATTTATATATGCGACGAATTTATCTTCAACGGTCTTTATAATCGATTCATTATATTTTATTACGTAAGGTAGGTGAGAACCCTTGTATATTACTATTTTGTATTTATCTTTCAACTCCCATTCTAGATAGTAATCTTCATCAAACGGATAGGAATTGTTTTGTAATTTTATGATGTCAGCCTCGCTTACAAATTTCTGTACTACGATTTTCCAAGAAATACGGTATGTTGGAGGAACTACATCATCTGTAACCTTATTTTCGCCTGTTAAACTCGAAAAGATATCTTGCTTGTATTCGCCCCAACCTTCGTGAATTAAATGAAGTATTGCATTTTCTTGTAACTGAATTAATGTATAATTATCAACATTTAAAATTGTTATCGATGGGAATGGTAATCCAATAACAGGAATTTTTTTGTTCTCCAATTTTTTATACAGTGGCTGTAAAATTTCTTTTTTTAGTACTAAGTTATTTTTTGTTTGCTGCTCTGAAAGCCAAGTTAGCGTGTTTATCAAAAGGAAATTATTTTCAATACTTTCCCTGTTTAAATTAATAACTTCCAGATCAGATTCTTTTATTGCTTTACGAAACAAGACAACTGGTTTTGAATCATCATTTATCCCCAACAGTTTTATATATGTTAATTTATTTTCCGGATCTGATGTATTGACCCAATCTAAAAGCCAAAGTGGAGGTTTTTCTGACTCAATAGCATATTCTTCGTTTAGAATATAATTAGTTGGGTTAAAATCAGGTATAACATTATGTTTAATAAATCCAATATAGTTATCCTCATTCAAGCATATATCAAGAAATTCACAAATGTCTTTTTCATATTGTGGTTGATTTGTTAGCCCATTTACTGAAAATGGAATTTTGTCTTTAAATACTTCTTCAGCAGGGTAATGTGATTTGTAAAAAGAAAGAAAGAAAGTTTGGATGGGGTTGTAATATGCTGGTTTTAATAAGCATAGTTCATTATAAATGATTTTTACTGATTTACCTTGAGCTTTAAACAGTATTATAAGGTTTCTATCATCTTTAAAATTAATAAATCTATTAATTATATCAGTTACAGAGTAAACCTTGTCTTTATAAGATTTTAATATTTCCTTGAGCTTAATATTAAGTTCAATTGTTTTACCTTCTTTTTGATATAACCGAACATCATCTGAAATAGCTTTTTCTAACAATGGAATGTCATCAATGGTTATTTTTTCACGAAATGATTTGAGTTTTTCTTCATCAGCAACTACATTTAGGACAGCCAGTTTAATTATTTTAAATTCGTCCGATTCTGAATTATACGTCTTGGTTGTGTCAATATTAAAGGTTTCCAATAATGATAAATAGTGCAAACTTAATTCAGCATTGTTTGCTTTATAAATAAACTTGGCAAAAGATGGAATTGCCATTCCATTTTCGAATCCATATTTTAATAAATCAGTACCTTGTAATAAGCCTATTTTTTTTCTATCTTCAGCATAAACCTCCGTTGGTAGTAATACCAACTTTGTATTTAAAGATGAAGATTCGATAAAGGTCACTAAATCCTGATTATCTGTGTAATATTGTACTATTGCTGAGGGAGCAATAGTGTATTGCTCTGCTGTTTTTATAATAGAAAACTTTGTGAAAAAAGTCTTTTCCCCTTCTGATTGCAACCAATCCAGAAAATGATTTATTGGCAGTACATCAAATGTACTGGGTTTACTAAATGTAGTAGAAATATTGACTGCCTTGCTTCCCAATCCGAAAGGCACTTTTAATTGCATAGCAGCATAATGAGGTAAAACTTCAGTAGAAAGAGTCTCAATGGCTGCTTTCACACTTACATAGCTTTCTGCTGATAATTTAGCCATACTATCAGGCCAATAAACAGTCGTAGGCAGAACAAATGAATTAGTACCTAGTGTGAAAACCCAAGGAATTTGCGAAAAGTCTATTTTGCTCTCTTCGGGTTTTTCTTTGTAGAGTTTAAAAATGTAAGTATAAAAATCCTCTATGTTTTCTGTATTAATGCCCGTAATAATTTCATTGAAAGTAGCAAGGTTGCAGAATACTTTTTCTAAAACATCTTCCTGTTTTAGTAGGTTCTTTTTAAATACTTCAGATAAGGCATTCTGTTCTTTTTGGTCGATTACAAAGTTGGACAACCAAATCGGGATATTGACACAAGTATTTGAAATCAATGAGTTGAGGGGGTTTAAAACGCCTCCCATTTTTTTTGATTCAAATAAAGCCAATGACTTTGCATATCTAGCTGCACCAACATCAAATAAACCTTCCAAAAAAGTTAATAGAGCATTCTTTTCCTCGGCAGTTAATTTACCCAATCCTTTTGCTGCAGCAATATGCTCGTATAATTTTAAATCCGTTTTTAAGTATGAATCCTGAGTTAAAATAGCTGCATAAATATGCTTGTAATCATCAGCATTACTATAAAATTCGGATAGTTTAAACCCTATTTTTACAAGTAAACTTTCAATGCTTTTCGTTTTACTTGTTTTAAAAATAAAATCGGCAACATTCAATGCTTCATTTAGTGATAGCAACTCATTACCTATTCTAATAAATGGTAATGCTAGAATCCAATTTGAATCAGTATAATTTTTTTTACAGAAGTTGTCCAGCCATTTTAAAAAGGATAAGTAATTGTCCTGTTTTAAATTTTGAATAGCAATTGAAAGTAATTCTTTGTTTTCGTCTGCATTTAGTACTTCAATTAATTCATCTGAATTAAATTTTTCAATTTCCAAATAATCATATAGTAGATAATGGGAATTAATCTCACTATTTGGTAAATGTTTTTCAGTATTAGCGATAGAATAGAAAAATTCTGAACCTAATAAATTTGAAATACCCGTTGTATCTATTACAATTTCTGATATTTTGCAAAGTGAGTCCTTATCATTTATAATAAAATCTACCTCATCAATTGATTTTCTGTAAGTTGAATTGTATTTTTCAATTAGCATTCTGATTGTAAAGTCATCAGGAAGCATTTCTTTTAGTAATAATGATAAATATTCGGGTTGCTTTATCTTTGTTTTGATGCAATCTTCCGCAATTTCTTTTAACCATCTTAAATGATTAAAAGCTATTTTAGAAATAATATATTCATTCCATTCATTATCTCCTTGCAATGACTCTCTGTCGGCGGATGGAACGAAATCAGCATTTATTAAAAATGGTAATGAAATTCTCATTTCCTTCATCGGTAAAAAAGTATAAAAGCTTGAGAATGATTTACCAGAAATATAGTTTGGTTCCGCTTTTATTATTCCGTTTACTACTGGTGCGGCAAATGTTATTGAAGTTTCATCAAAAGCTGCTAATTTTGGAGGAATAGATTCTAGTGGCTTTTCACCTTCTATATCAGAGCTGAAGTAATGTGATATTTCTCCATATTCATTTTCCTTTTGTCTTTTAAAAATAATTACTCCTTCTTCTGCGAGTGCTTCATCATTTACTTTAATGTCATCTATTTCTTTTTTAAAGTAGGTTAGTTTTGTATTAATTCCAACCTGTGCAATTCTTTCAATTATTACTGGATTTTCGCCTGATTTTCGAATTGTAATTGCATTCTTAAAAGATTTGAATGTATTCACGTGTCTCAAAAATAACATAAAATGAGGACTATCAGCAAAATTTGCAACTGCTTCAAGATACTCTTCCACTTTTTCTCTTCCAAATTTAATAGCAAAACCAACATTATTATTATAAGTTGCCAATCTTGAGTTTTCTAAAGATTTTGGAAGCTCTTCAGACCATACAGGAATTAATTGCCAAGGGATGTCAGTATTCCCGTTAAATGATTTTCTTTGTTTGGCATATTTTAGTTTGTCTTCATCCAACAATAGTGGATAATCAATATATCTTTTCTTGCCAAAATAAAAAGAATCAAAATTTTTATAGGCAGGATGATTTCTTTTGAAAACAAATAGAAAACCACCTGATTTTATTAATACTTCTTCACTATCCGTAAAAACCGATTTGAAACCAATTCCCTTGTAACCTGTTTTTTTTCTGTCATTACGTTTTGTGCTTTCTGCAGCACTTGTTATTGCTTCGACATCATCTTGATTAAAAGGTAATCCATTATGCATTATGAGTAAATAATCGTAGTATGCATCAATATGGAAACTAACTTCATTCCCTGCAGGTGTATCATCAGCATTTTGCAATAATTCAAAAATCATTCGCTGTTTTGAAGAATATAGACCCTTGCCAATTTCTCTCATTAAATTAGCAATCATTTTATTGGCTTCAGGATTATCAAGCCTTTCATAACGAAGTCTTACAATTTCTTGATAAGGGTCTATGCTAATTTCAATAGGAGGCGAAATTTTATGGTCAATCACAACTACCACTTCTTTTTTTGACTGTTCAACAGGTATATAAATACTAAATTCATAGAATTTATTTGCTTCAAAAAACGTATTTTCTTTTCCAGTAAATAGCTGAAGTCTATCACCATCCTCGCGAAGCAAAAGATTTCCCTCTTCTTTGGATAAAATATCACCAACAACTAAAAAACCATTTTCTGTAGGTATACATTTACCATAGAATCTATTAGTTCTTATGTTATTATTTTTTAAATATTCTTCTATTCGTTGTTTAGCTGTCATTATTGAAATGCAATATTTATATTATGGACTGTTCGTAAAATTCAATCAATTGTTCTTTATCCCAAATGATTTCATCTTGGTAAAAAACACAAACAAATAAGTTTTCAGGACAAGGTTTAGTTTCATCCGAAAGATGTTTCCCTAAATAATGTTTTGCTAATTCAAAGATTTTTTTGTCTTTACATCCAACTACTGCTAGAAACGCAATATTATCATTGTTACTTTCCTTATACTTTTCAATTCTAATGTTTTCCAGTTTGGCTGGAATAAGTTTATCTCTTAACTTTAAATAATCTTCTTGTCCAAATTGATTTGCTTTCTGTATATCTCGAATAAACTTTAATTCAATTGCTATGCAAGGTCCATCATAAGCAAATCCTTTACTTGTATATTGTTCGAAAAGTTCAATATTTTTAACTTCCATTTTACTTGGATCACCAATAGTAATATCTACTTCAAAACCTGATTTTTTATCTATTTTAAACCACGTAACTTGAGAATGCACGTAACTTGTTTTAAGTTCAGAACTTCTTTGAGTATTAAAAATAGTGTCATTTTTACAGCGATGATAGTCTTTCAATCCTTCTTCTTGAAGTAGTTTATTAAAAGTATGACATTCTAAATCGCCTTCTGTTAAAAGCATTCCTCTATTTTGTTTGTATTCCTTTTGAAGCTTGTTTATTGCTTTTTCGACAGCTTTCATCCAAGTTAATGTAGGTTCAATCATAACTTATCTCTCTAAATTTTCTTTAATAATTCCTTTCAACTCCTCGATACTCAATAGTTCTTTTCCTCGGTGTAACATTCTGTGGCAATTGGCACAAACTGGTCGTAAATCTTCTACGCTGGTTTTTCTTGCGCCTTCGGCAATAGGGTAGAGGTGGTGCATCTCTATAAATCCTTCGCCGTGGGAACCGTATGTTTTTGCAAAATCAAAATCACAAACAGCGCAATTGGTACCGTGATGTTCTTTGGCCAATGCTACTATTTTTTTGTTTCTATACTTTACTTCTTTATAGATTTGATACAAGAAACCTTCGTCTAAAAGTTGCTGATTGGATTTTACTTTCGGCACAAATTTATCCTGTTCATTTAGCAATGATTTATGGACTAATAGTTCAAATCGTTTGCTGGCTTTTTGGTCTCGTTCAAACTTTTCGAGTATTGGATATTTATCTGCTTTTTTTGCCCAATTTATAAAAGCATTCAGAATTGTTTCTCTTGAGTTTTTATCCTTTATATCTAATACATTGATGAAGCCCAAACTGTACAATCGTTGTTTGGCCGTTCCTCCATGGTCATGATATTCGCCATCTGCACCCACACTTTTGCCGAATGTCCAATGTTTTAAATTGGGTGTGGCAATGTAGTTTTTTGCTGCTGACAATTCTTTTTTCCATTGGTCACCTTGCTCAATAATAAAATTACTATTTGTCTTGATGGCTTTGTAAATAGCTTTGTTTATTGTATCAATTTCTGTCATACCCTAATTTTTAAATAACTCTTCAAAATGTTCCCAAGCCACTTTATAATCTGCAACTCTGTCACATTTATCAAAAGGCGCGTAATAGGTCATTTTTTGCCCTTTGTAGAGTTCACTTTTTATAGTATGTTCGTAGTTTTGACCTGCTTTTAGTTCTTTAATCGTGTCCCAAACCGGACGGTCTAGACCAACACCCGTTAAGCCTTTACTACAGGTAAATACAATATTCCCTTTGGTGTCGTACCAAGTGTCGTCTTCGTTTTGTTGCAGTACCGGGAATTGTACGTTGTAAATTAAGCTTAACTCCTCTAGCGTTAAATCCAACGCCATAGCGGTAATTACATCTATTTCTACTAATGCTTGGCGACGTTCAAACCAGTTGCGTAAAGGTGTGCTCCATTGCCATTCTTGGGTTAAGGTGTCAAACGGTTTTAAGCGAGTATCGTTTTTACTCCATTGGTCTTGAACAAAACTATCTTGCCAATTGTCTTGCCATAATGGTGCATAATACTTGTTCAAGCAATTGAGCTGTAAGGTGCGATTGAAAATTTGATCAATATATATGTTGTTTATTGCAATAGGGAAAGTTTTTAATGTCTCATCATATAAATTATTTTTTCCTGTAATTTTAATATAAAAATCATAGACTATTGATGAAGCTAATGCACATAAAATAATTACTTCACTTTCTTTTTCTGTAACTACAGAAATAATACTGTTTACATGAGAAACATTTGGAGTGATTAAAGCAGATTGTAATGTTCTTTCACCAGGCTGGTTTAGCATTTTTCCAAAGATGACTCTATACTTAGCATACCAGTTAAACCCACTACCAATTTCTTTAATTTTAGACAAATTATTTGGTAAATAATTTGTCCTAGGACGATAATTGATTGGAATTTCAAGATGATCTATATTATCATAGTCAGATCTCAGTTTACAGGCTTTCTTAGGGCATTTATAAAATGGATTTCCTAGATAAAAATGTGGTCCACTCATTACAAAATCTACATCTTTATCTTCAAGGTATTTAGTTTCTCTTTTAATAATTTCGTCTTTAACCGCATTTGTTTCGTTCAAACCATCAGTTGAAAAATACTTAACATCACCTAATCTTTTTCTTGAAAAAGATAATTTTTCATAAACATCAATCAACTGTTTTGAGTAAGTGCTCACAAAAACAGATTCATTCCATACTGGTCTATCTTCAAATAAACTATTAATTAATCTGATTTCTTTTTCTGTTATGAACATTAAACGATTTCTATTTGAAGATACATTCCATTCAAAGCTATTATTCTTCTTAACTTTGATTCCTTTTGGTGTACTTAAATCATTACTAATAAAACAACCATCTATTGTGTTAGGTAGCAATAACTCACTAATAGCAAAAAAACCTATAGCTGATTTATTCCCTGAATATACATTTATACTAAAAAACATTTGATCATGAACTTCAGCAAATAACTTCAATCCATTACGAAAGTGAAAGTGATATTTGAGATGATAATAGATTTCTTTTCTTAAATTACCTGCTCTTGGATCATCAAATATTCCTTCAGGATGAACTAATCCTATAAAACCATTTTTATTACTTAATAATAAAGAATTTGAAACGATACATTTATATAAATTATTTCTTTGACCAATTAATAATGGATAATTTTGTTCTGCTCCAATAAAAGATTTTGTTGAATCAGCCCAAATGAACTCATTTATATAAAGTGATTTTAACCAATCATCATTATCCAAGATTGATTCTGATTTTTTTTTAATTTGTGGTGCAGAATAATCTCTTATAGATATTTCTGGGTTTTTTTCAGAGAGAACTCCAGCTTCATCAAGTTCAATATTTACCCAGGGAGGGTTACCAGCAATCAAATCAAAACCACCACGTTCCCAAAACACTTCCAAAAACTCCAGTTGCGGGTGAAAGAAAAAGTATTGTTTGGCGAGTTGGCTTACCAAAACCAGTCGTTGGTTTTTGTCAAACAAGTCTTGTTGCTGGGTGCTGTCCACAACTACATCGGTAAAAGCTTGGTTTTCGGCAGCAGAGGTTCCAGGTTCCAATACCATACTCATTTGCACACCAGTTTCAAACATGTTTTGTTGTCCTCGACGGTCTTCCATACCTTCAACAGCTTTATTTACATTTAGTTTCAGGATTTCTTCAATATCTTGCCAATATTGCCTACGGTTGGGTATAGTAGCTGCTTCACGCACATCCCAAAACCACAAACTACACCAATAGTCCATCACCATTTTTAGTTTAAAATAAGGTGCGTTGTGGCGGTTGCGCTGGTCGGCCAGGCGTTCTTTTTCGTCATAGCTACGCATTTCGGCCGTAAGCTGCTGTACCGGTACGCCAAAAATATGTTGTTTGGTTGCAGTGGCTTGGTTAATGGAGCGTTGAAATTTGTAATAGTCGATAAGCAGTTCGTCTATTTTGTTGCTGATTTTTTTAAGAATTTCCACTTCTGATTTGGTGAGTTGTTTGCACCATTCTGCCTTCCATTTGGAAACCGCTTTGCTTTCGGCTTCATAATCGACTTTCAGCATTTTAATTCCTGCCGAAGCCAACATGTTCTTATCAGGCAACAAGAAATGATAAATTTCATCAGCTTTGCGATCGTGGTTTATCTTGACGTAATTGGTAGAAGGTTTGAATTCCAATAGGCGAGGGGCCTTGTTCCACCATTCTTTTTTAACTGGAACTCTTTTGCTTTTCCCTTTGCTGTCTTTAATTAATTCGTATTCTTCTTCAACATCTTTGGCGGCATAGACTTTTAACCATGCTCCCACCACGGCATTACCCACTGCTAAACGGTTGCTAAAGAAAGGGGTTTCCATATCTTTATGAATCACGTTGAGCCACAAAGAAAGTTTACCCAATTCAATCGCTGTAGGGTTTAAATCGACTCCGTAGGTATTGTTAGTAGCAATATAGGCTTTTACACGTTGTAGCTCTTCCAGGTATTTATCGGGAGCCACACGCCATTCTTTTCTTCCACTATCGCGAAGTTCTTTTTGACGATAAGTGAGATAGGCATCAGCGACCTGATTGATCATTTCGTTGTGAAAAGCAGCGGCACCCATAGCTGGTTCCAAAAGCTTTAGATCTAGTAGTTCTATGGCTTTCATTTCGCCTTTTTCCAGCTTTTCCAAGATGGGTTTTAGGGTGTATTTTACGGTAGATTTTGTCAGTACCTCAGGCGTATAGTAAGAAGCTGATTTTTGACGGTCACGACCACTCAGGCGATACACAAAAGCACCTTTTTTGGTAATGATATCCTGATCAACACTGTCTTTGAGGATTTCATTTTCTTTGAAATCGTCACGGCGCGAACGAGGTACCATATAAGTGCCTTCTTTAGGTTTACCCGCTTTGTGGACTTCAATATAATCCTGTTCCGCATAGAAACCACGAAACGCCAATAAACTTTCGTACACGCTTCCCAATTGGTTAATACCTAGATTGGCATACGATATACGGCCACGGGTTTTGTTCTTTTGTTGCTTAGAAAGGGACAATTGACAAATGATGTCTTGCCAGGTTTTATTTCTAAATTTTACTTTGTGTAAATGATAAAGTTTACGGTCATCAAAAATAGGGGAGTCGATATGACGTACCCTAAAGCTTTTGTTGTTCCCATTTTCACTTTCACGATAGCCGGAGCTTAAAACATAAAATAATTTACTCAGTGATTCATGAAAGAAATAGCCATTGATACTGCTTTCAGAGTATAATGGCACTTGTTCCAGGTCGCGCAGCATCTCAAGTGAATAGCCTTTGTTGTAAATAGAGTCATTGCTAGGCAAGATATCTAAATCTTCGCGGCTTTCGGCATAGAAAATAAAGAGTAAACGGTAAATGAAGCGCAAACAATCGTCTTTGATTTCTTGCTCGAAGGTATCGTCGGTTTCATCAAGGTTTTCTTTTATTTGTACTTTGTTGTGATGGTACCAAATGGCCTCGTTTGCCAAGGCTTCCACCGCATTGATGATTCCTTCCTTTAGATCTTTGGTAACTTCATAAGCACTTTTATGGCTGTCTTCATCCAATTGATCTAGTAAGACCATATTACTGTCTGGTGCCAAAGTTTCTTTACCTAAAAGGAAATAGAACAGTGCATAGTAATTGGCATTCCTGTTGGCTGTGGCTTCTGTGAAAAGTTCCTCCAAATCAATTTCCAAATAACTACCACGGAACCATTTCTCCTGCTCTAGAAGAAACACTACGTTTCCAGCCAAAAGCATGATGTATTTTGGGCGGTTGTGTTGTTCTAAAAGGAACAATTCAGAAATTGCTTTATTGATAATTACAGGCGAAATAGTTACTCCTGCTGGCGTAGTAAAAACCCTGTCCCATTGACTGCGGTGATAACGTTGTGGTGGAGAAGCCAATTCCTCTTCGGCTACATTGTACTGTTGTTCAAACAAGCCATCTGGTTCTGTGTCGTCTTCTCTGATCAAGGCCTGCATTTCCATAATCATCAGGTGCGGTTGGACACCACGATAGAGTATATGACGCACAGGAATTACATCCTTTTCTGTCAGATGGAACAAATTTTTGTATTGATGGTGATCGCCGTCATATCCTAGCACGTTTAAAAGATAGGAATGAAACTTATGGGTTTCTTCAATTTTATCTTTGGTACGTAATTTGCCTTCAATGAATAGTTGTTTGAAACGGTAAAAACGGTCTTTTAAAGGCGTGATTTTTTTATTGAATTCTTTGATATCTTCTGCAGCATATCCTGTTTTAGATAGCACTTTGGAAGTGAAATCTTCATCAAAATAATTGGAAGAGAAATAATCACCGGTATTTTTTAGAAATTTAAGCATGGATTTGATTATGAATTATAAAAAACGGCAATTACTTTTAAATAAGGTTCCCCCTGTAAAGAGGTTAAATCTTTAAAGTACTGGCTTGAACTGCTCAAAATAGTTTCGATTTCGCGTTGTTTGTTGTCTTTCATTTTAGCCCAATAATTGCCGACATTTTTTTCATTAAAATCGATTTCTAATTGTTCGATGGCAGCGGAATGCCAGTTTTCTATCTTGGTTTGGTAAGCGCTCATTTTACTTTCCATGTTTCCTTCTAACACTTGTTGTTCCTCTTGCATATGACTATGAGCCCATTCTACAGCATCGGGTAAAATGCTTTGCAGGTTCGCAATATGCTGCTCTGTGATGGTCTCAGTAAACATTTTTTCTGTTAGCTTAAATTCAGAAATAAACTGATTTAAATCGAGAGTTTTTCTATGAATTGTTCCATCGTCATTTAACCCCACTACATAGAAATCGGATAAAATAGGCTGTCCTAAATTATTAGCAATTTGTCCTTGAAAAATGTACCAAGCCGTTTGAGCTGGAAAGATTTTAGACTTGGCTACCAAAGCCACATCTTTGTCTACGCTTGCTTCTAACTTAGTCATATAATACCGAACTACTGGATGCAAATCATAGAGCACTTGAAATTCAGCCCAAGCCCCTTTTTTCTTCCTAGCATCTTCAATGGATTTTTGAACTAAATCTTTATCCAATGATAATTTGTATAAACCACCGATGGCAGGTTTTGATTCTGGCGGTAGGTCGAATAGTATTTGGTTTAGGTCTTTGGTGTTAACTATTTCTATATAATCTTCACTTACTTCAACCTCTTTGTGTTTTAGTTGTTGGGCAG
Organism: Flavobacterium sp. WC2421; assembly: GCF_040822115.1. Taxonomy (NCBI): domain Bacteria; kingdom Pseudomonadati; phylum Bacteroidota; class Flavobacteriia; order Flavobacteriales; family Flavobacteriaceae; genus Flavobacterium; species Flavobacterium sp. WC2421. Next base: position 2,435,709 of record NZ_CP162004.1, read on the forward strand.
AATCTAATTGCTCGAATAACGCTTGGTAATATTTAAAATCAGAAGAGTAGATTGAGGTTGGCTGTTCATAAGGATCGTCTGTTACCACAACTTCTGTTTTGTCATCGTCACTGCCAAAAAGCGTAGAGAAATCAAAATCTTTCATGGCTTTATCAGTAGTGTCTAAGAAATTTTCATTTTGAGTTAAAAAAGCTTTTTCAATAAATTTCTCTTCCTTATCTGTATCGTACAACTTCATTACAGAACCTGCATCTCCTAATGTTTTATAAACTTCTTCTTCTTTCTTAGTCAAACGATCAACGATGTGTAAATCAGTTTTCAATCCTTCAATATCCGATTCGGCAATGATGTAATGAATAAATGGTGTTTTCTTTTGACCATAACGATCAATACGACCGTTGCGTTGTTCAAGAGTAATCAGTGACCAAGGAATATCGTAATTGAACATTCGGTTACAGAAGTAATGAAGGTTTACCCCCTGAGAACCTGCATCAGAACATAGCAGTATTTTTACAGCACTATCCTGTTTCCCAAAATCTTCAATAATATTTTGTTGCTCACTATCAGATAGGCCGCCATGAAAATAAGCAATGGCTTCATCGCTAATTTTAAAATCATTTTTCAGATTTCCTTTAAGGTATTCCAAAGTGTTTATTCGCTCTGCAAAAATCACATAACGGTCGTCTTGTTTTTTTCCAGACCAACCTAAACCTAAAAGGGTTTCTTTTAGTTTTTTATATTTAGTATCTGATTTGCTAGATATAATTTTTTCAAGTTTTACTTTTAAGGTTTGTAGGATTTCCACATTATCCTCAAAACTAGAATCGGAACTGTTTTTAACTTTGACTTTTTCTAATCTTCGTTTTACACTTTCTAAAGCTGCTAAAGGTGAAGACATAAATGCTTTGAATAATCCTATAGAGAATAGAAAGTCATTTTTTGATTTTTGTTCTTTACCTTCCTTTATTTTCTCAATAGCTTTGAATTTGAGCTCTTGTTGGTATTGCAAAAAATCAATTTCATCGGCACTTAATGTAGCAGAAACTCGCTCTATTTTTCGTTCTTGAAAATTGGCTCTAACGGTTTCGTCTACAATATCATTTTTAAATCTACGCACATAGTAAGGTGCTACATGGCTTTTGTCGTATTCCCCGCTCTTGGGAATAGCTGTTGGCTCAATCATGTTAATCAGGTTGGCAAAATTTTCTTTTTTACCATTATGTGGTGTCGCTGAGGTAAGTATTAACGACTCACATTTTTTGGCAATGAATTGCGCTAAATCTCCTTTTTGGCTTCTATCATTGGCCACAGTATGACATTCGTCAATGACCACCACATCCCATCTTGATTTTTCTAAATAATGTCTGAACTTAGCATTTTGTTTCAATGTGTCAATTGAAATTATAGTTTTATCATAGTATTCAAAAGGGTTTTTATTGGCAGGTAATTGTGATTTTATCTTAGCAATTCCATCCGAGTCTAAACGTACTAATGGAATGGCAAAACGGTTCCACAATTCTTGTTGGAATTGTGCTAATATTGATTTTGGAGCCAATACCATAATCCGTTTTCCTTTACCTCTTTTGATCATTTCTGCTAAGAAGATACCCACTTCTATCGTTTTTCCTAATCCAACACCATCAGCGATTAATAGACGAGGTCTTGGCAGTTGGAGTGCTTTTAGGGTAGGAGTCAATTGGTATTCTGCTGCATTGATAGCGGCTTTAGTAGCAATTGTTATTTTATCTGAAAATATAGCCGAGTTCCGTATTTGGGTTTCCAGAAATAATTTTGTTTTTCTGTAACCACTATCAGTATCCGGAATAAGTGTTGTAAAGTTAGGATCAATGGGCTTTATGTCGGTATCTAAATTGGTATCAAAAGAAAATCGTTTTCCTTTTACCAATTCACTAATACCTTCGGCTTCCAGTAACTGTGAACCATCATGATTTGTGTTCGTCCCCGTGACAATAAAATCTTCTCCTCTGGTAGATATTCTTTGTCCTATGGTTAGATTGTAGTTTTGAAGGGCTGCTTGGTCTAAATTCATTTAGTGCTATATTGCTTATTTTGGTTTGATTGCAATTAGAATATTTACATTGCGTCAATATGTAAATCTAATTTTTTTTAGCAGATAAACCTATTCAAATAATGAACTGGTAATAATGTTATTTTAAAATATTCTATTGGTACTTCTACCATTTATTAATCAAAATCAAAAGTATTGATTGTGTTCTGATTATTTTTACGGTTTCCCACATTTGTAGAGTTTAAGTCCTTGTTTAGTGGTTCATTTTAGTAGAATTTATATCAAATTATAGTCCTTTAGTTGTATTTGTGTAAATGAACGATATTTTGTAGGATTTTACTATACCCACTTTTAGTGATATTTAATTTTATTAGCATATTTTTCGTGTCTAGTCATAAACTGTTATTTTTTAGCAATTTGTTTTAGATTGAAGCTGTCTAAAACCTCTTGCATTTCATGTAAATGTATCAATACCATTTCCTGTTCAAAGCTTTGTGACAATTGAAGCAAATGTAATGGATCAAACAAAATTGGACTTAGAGAAAATTTTTCCAAAATAAAGAATATTGCCTGATCAAGTGTTTTGTTACTGCAGAGGATAGTGTTGTTTTTGAGATGGATGTGAATGGTCTGTTTTTTACCATGTTCCTCCAAATTAATTGGAATGAATTTTACCTGATATTCTTTGAGATTGATATCCTGAATAATGAAAGGAGTGTCTAGTTTGTTTATCCTTTTTTCAATGGTTTCTTTTGAGTCTATAAAGGCCGTGAATCTCCATGTTTTTAATACTGGAGCATTGTCCGCCAGGTCAATAACTTGTTTGAATAATTTGTGATTGCCATTGGAGGTAATTATGAATTCGAATTGATCCGTTGAGCTTTTTGGAAAAACGATGATAAAGTCTAATTTCCTGCAATAGTAGTTGAGGTTTTGTTTGATCCAATAGCAGATTGTTTCTTGATTTTCAGCCGAATGATTTAGAAGATTTTTGATGATATGGTGGTTGTCGAGGAACCAGTTCCAGAAGTTTTTCATAGTTAATTAGTGGTAAGTAGTGAATAGTGAAAAGGTGTTGGGTTTTGGTGAATGGTGTCCCTCGACTGCGCTCGGGATGACAGTTTGGGTTAGCGTTTGTCATTTGATTTTATATTAAAACTGATGAGGTTAAACATATTCCTCATTCTAGAACGGAGTCGATTGCCGTAAAGCATTTCTATTTCGGAGGCGGATAGGTTAGAGGTGAGGTGGGTAATGGAGTTATTTTCTACAAATTGCTCATAACGACTGATCAATACCTCAGCCATTACATTGCAATCGTTTCCGAAATGTTTTATTTGTTGTTCGGCACCCAAATCATCAAAGCAATAGCCGGAAAGGCGGGATTGGAAATTTTGTTTTAGGGTGTATTTGTTGATGGCGTCAAAACCATTTTTGGCAAATTCGAAGGATAGTTCCCGGCAGGTTTTAATTTTATAATCGGACAAAGGATTTGCAAAAGGTCTTATGAGGTGCATTATTGAGGTTTTCCCGCATCCAATTGGACCAGACAATAAAATACCTTTTGAAAGATCGATTTGTTCTTTTAAAGCTGTGTTTTGGTCTTTGATCATGTAGATTATTAATTTGTAAATTGTTGGAATATCGAGGATGTTTATTTTAAAGGATTGACCGTAATGGGTTTTACCTTGGGATTCGACAAATGCTATGCATTTGTTGAAATCATAAACTTTGTGGCCATTTTGAATTTCGAAAGTGTCGGTTATTAATTTACAATGGTTCGGCATAATTCTTATAGTTTGAAATTTGCAGGTGATTGGGTTTTGGTCCTTCGCCAAGCTCAGGATGGCGGTTTGATTTTGTTTGGAATTTGTTTTGGTTCATTATCCAGTTTCTTGCTGAAGCTTTCCAATCTTTCATTTTAGTTTTTCCGCCTACTAACCATCCAATGCTAGAATAGTAATTGAAAAACTTGTTGGCTTCTGTTTCAGAACTTTCTTTAAAAGCGAAATACTCCAGTATCATTTCAACAGAAGGGATGATTCCGTTTTTGTTTGCTTCTTCTTTTTTGGCGCAACTTTTTTCTTTTTCTTGAATTTCTTCAAGAGCTGTATTTGAATTTTTAGAATTTAAAATTTCAGATTTGCTATATATATCTTTGTTTATATTGTTTGTATATGTTTTATTATTATATATATATACCTGTTCATCAACCTGTTCAATATGCTGTTCATTTTTTAGCCTGGTTTTATTTTGAACGGGTTGTCCGTTTTGCTTTTGGTTTATATTTAATTTTAAAGTGTTAATTTTTAATGTATTATGGTTATTTACTTTGTCAACAACTTGTTCGCTTTTTGAATTGGTCAAATTTTGAACGGGTTTGTTTTTTGAACTAGTAAGGGGTTCAAATTTTGGTCTGTTATTTAAGTCGTCAGAGAAATTTACCATAATGACATTAGAACAGGAATGTGGGTTGAATGTGGGTAGATATTCCATAAAACCAAGTGCTTGCAATTCTTTCATACACTTATGATAGGTTGCTTTGGAATTTATTTTGCTGGCTTTCATAATTTCTTCGCGTGAAATACCAGTTGGATTTTTGAACCTGTTGACGTTCCAACATTGAAAGAGTGCCAAATAGAGCGAAATGTGTGTTGGATTTATTGCGTTTTCATTATTGATTTTATTGAAAAATCCGGTGAGGTGTTTGATGTAATTCATTGTCTGAGTATTAAGATGGTTGTATTAAGAATTAAGACTTTTATTTTGCAGTCGCAGACTTCACAAGTTCCGTTGCAGTTGTTATCGGTTGTTTTCATCTTATTTATCGAGCATTTTTTTTAAGTCGTCGTATTTGTAATAGAGGATGCCACCGATACGGTTGAAGTTTAGTGTTCCGTTGATGCGAAGATTCTGTAATGTGCCTGGAGAAATTTTCAAGAGCTTTCGTACTTCGGAAGATTTGAGCCATTGGGCAGGTTGTTCTGCTGCTGGCATAGCTGATTGAATTTCGTGCAGTAGCGCATTGCCAAAGTTGAGGAGATCTCTTTTTGTCACTACTTGGTGGTTTAACAACTCAAAGTTGTCGATTTCCGGGAAGAGTTTTTTTGGATGTAAGTTCATAATGAAAGTGTTTGATTTGTTATAGTACAAAACAACTTCATTTGATTCTTTTTTAAACCCAAGGTGTACCCAAGTTGGGTTGTATTTTCCTTAAAAAAGTATGTAATCCCTTTATTTACGGGGTTTGTTTTTCAAACTTTAACATAAATGGTTAATTTCTCCGTTTTTAATTTGTTGGAAGTCTCAATGAAAATATGGGCTTGACGAAGGAAACCTAAGTTGAACCCAAGTTGGGTTCTAAATTCTTACAAAAGGAATTTTAGTGATAAAAAAACCAAGTCGAAGACTTGGTTATGAAAGGTTAAAAATCCTCCCCTCTAAATTTATTGTTTGCGACATCAGAGAGATTTTGAAGAAATATTGCGTTAAGGGGATATCTCTTTTTGATGTCTTGCAGACATCGATAAAGCGCTTTTTCATCTAAATCAATATTAAATGCATTGCTAAACCCTCTAGCAATTTCTTTTATGTCAATGTTGCCGCCATTCAACATTTTTTTATAATATAAACCATAGATCATCTCTGCAAATTCCACTTTAGTCCCTGTCCAAGTAATTTTGTTATTCGTTGGATTGTATTTTGTTTTGATATTACCATTCAACTCATCCAGCTTGTTTTCTAAATGACCGGATAACATATCGTTTGCTATAATAGTTGCTACATTAAAATCATGTGAGGTGCTAAGCTTTGAATCGTAATTAATAAGATAACAATCGTACTTGAAGATATCTTTGTAACTGCGTCTTACAAAAAGATCTTCATCTCTGACTGATGTTCTCGAACGATAGTATCCATAAAAGTCTTTATTGTTTACAACATATTTATGAATTCTGGTCAGTGATTCCTCGTAATGCTTTCTTTTATGTTTTTTGTTTGGAGGTAATGAAGTTTCTACTTTTAACAACTCTTTATAGAACAGCAGTTTTGAAACCATTCTTGGTTTTAATTCTTTGAAAAAATAGATTTCTTCTTGTAAGGTTTTAAAAACATGTTTTTTTAGCCATTTGAAAATTTCCTTTAATTTATTTTCAATGTATTGTATTATTTCTATTGCAATAACCAAAATGTCATCCGAAGTGTTTCTAAGGCTTTCATATTCTTTTTCAAATTCGGTAAAATAGCTGATATAATTGAGTTCCATAAAATACAAAATGGTTTAAATTGAGAGTATCAAAATAAACCATTTTGTATTGATAATATGTCATACTATTCGCTATAAAGTTATTAACAGCACCTAAGCCTAACGAATGCTTAACTTTTTATCGTTTAGTGCCTTGGAAGCGAATTTTGATTTTAAAATCATCATATCCTCACTGATTTTTTTGTCCAAGATTTTAGCGTAGTGCTGCGTGGTTTTAAGGCTGGTGTGCCCCAACATTTTGCTGACTGTTTCCAATGGAACGCCGTTAGAAAGTGTTATGGTTGTGGCAAAAGTGTGGCGGGCAATATGAAAGGTCAAATCTTTTTTGATTTCGCATACATCAGCAATTTCTTTGAGATAGGCATTCATTTTTTGATTACTTAAAATAGGGAGGAGGCGTTTCTCGTTTTTGCAAACCGGATAATCTGCATATTTGTCGATGATATCTTTTGCCGTTGGCAATAATGGAATTTTAGAAGCGGTATCGGTTTTTTGGCGGTTCTTGAAAATCCATTTATCACCATCTATTCCTAAGGAAATATTATCCAGTGTTAATTGTTTGACATCTATGTAAGCCAAGCCTGTAAAGCAGCTAAAAACGAATATGTCGCGAACGAGTTCCAATCGCTCGGAAACAAATTCTTTGTTCATCATTTGCTCTATTTCAGTCTCAGATAGGAACTCTCGAACTACTTCTTTGACTTTTGCTTTGTAATTGGCGAAAGGATCCTTGTTGAGCCATCCATTGGCCAAACACTGGTTGATGATTTTGTGGAAGTTCTTGATGTACTTTACAGCAGTGTTATTAGCGCATTTTCGTTCGCTACGTAGATAGAATTCATATTCCATGATAAATGCATGATCAATTTTTTCGATATTGATATCCGTCAGATTGTATTTCCAGAAAATAAAATTTTTGGTGTGCTTCAACGAGGTTTCGTAGCGTTCCAAAGTTCCAGCTGCATAGTCCTGCCCAACCAGTTCTTTGATTTTGCGATTGTGTTCCAGGAAAATGGGGATTAACATTCGTTCCCGTTCTTTTTTGCCGGATAACTCATTCCTGTAGGAGTCAAAGGTTATTGGGATGTCTTTTTTGATTAAATTTTTCTCCACATTTAAAATCTTTGATTTTAAATTGTCAAGATGTCCATTGATTGAACGAGCTTCTTCCGAAGTCCCTCTCATTTTAGACATTTCGGAGTGCCATTTGTCGGGGTCTACAAATTTGCCAGTGCTGTTGTCCAGTCGTCTGCCATTGACTGTAATTCTTTGAAAAATTGGAGCCAAACCTTGAGCATTGACTTTGGCTCTTTTTAAATAAAAAAGGATTGAAATTGTTGTGTCCATAATTGGTAACCTTTAAGTTAATAGAAATTTAGAAAAACTATCAACTCAAAACAAGATGTTCAATGAATGAACCTCTTATTTTAAAAGGGTTTACAAAGGTAGGGGCACAATGTTTTTGAAATTTTAAAGTGCACCGAATTGTACCCCTTTAGAATGAGAAACTATGAATAATTTGGATAGGGAGTAAATTAAAAAACCCTCTAAATCATACGATTTAAAGGGTTTTAGTTGGTTTTTTGAAATAACCAGCGGAGAAAGAGGGAGTTGTTTGTTTTTCTAAAGCGCCGTAAAATAAGGCTTCGCAAAGCTTTTATTTTAAGTGACACCTCAACTGACACCTCTCAATATGTTAGCAAATTGTTCTAAATTCCAATTACCAAATATAAGTGTTTTTTTGCTGGAATTAATGATTAATTGTCATAATTTGAACTGGTTAACCATTTTTTTTAAACAGGCATTGGTTCAAAATTTAGTTACCTAAAATATAATTTCTACCCAATTATCAAAGGTTCAACTTGTTCAATTTTTAAGCTGGTATATTGGCAAAACTCCTCGACAGATACAAACTCATTTTGGAGCTTGTTGAGCTCCTTTCTTATTTTTTGAAGTAGTCTAATACTTTGGCGATAACTCTTTCCGGTTATGCGTTGTATATCCTTAGGGTATATACATAATCTATTGTTTTTGGCTCTCATACTCTATCTATGACTTTGATTGGGCTTTGCCTAGCTTGAAACCTATATGGTTCAAGTTCTGGCATTCCATAAAAATAGTAAATAATTCCTTTGGTTTAGAAGCGGAAATCTACTCCCGTCAATGTTGGTTGTAAAAGGGTATTTAGGTCATTTTATGCCATTTGTGTCACAAAGTGACATATGGGATAGGGGAGTCTTTTTTATGTGATTTAATTGGCTAAAATTTGTTTCATAATCAATCGAAAAGTGTTGCAACAGGATGATGATTGAAAGAGTTTTAATTGAATAATTAATCTAAATTTTAGGAATTATGGCAAGACAGAAAGGCATAATTAAATTGAAGGGTACTATCGGAGATATTACCTTTTACAAAACCAAAGATGGGCATTTGGCCCGTGAAAAAGGTGGTGTTGATGCGAGCAGAATTAAAAGTGATCCTGCATTTCAAAGAACCCGTGAAAACGGGGCCGAATTTGGAAGGGCAGGTAAAGCCGGTAAAACGCTCAGAACAGCTTTGAGAACTTTGCTTATTAATTCTGCTGATAGTAGAATGGTGAGCCGTTTAACCCAGTCTATGGTCAAAGTGATTCAAGCGGATTTAGTGAACGACAGAGGGTTGCGTAATGTAATTGATGGAGAAGCGGAATTGCTTGTGGGTTTTGATTTTAATATCACTGGAAAATTAGGGACTACTTTATTTGTTCCTTTTGTAGGTACAATTGATAGAGTGGCTGGTGAGATTTCGGTTGCGGTGGATCCTTTTGTACCTGCCAATATGATTGCTGCTCCAGGTGGAACAACTCACTATAAAATTATTTCAGCGGGAGCCGAAATTAATTTTGAGGCGGAAACTTTCGTTGTTTCTAGTTCTGAAACAGTCATCCAACCGTGGGATTCAACTCCAGTAGTAGCCATTAATCAATTGAATGCAGTGACTCCAAACAGTGTAAGTCCGTTGTTTTTAGCTTTAGGTCTGGAGTTTTATCAGGAGGTAAATGGAAAAATGTATCCATTGAAAAATGGGGCTTACAATCCGTTGTCATTGGTACAGGTAAGCGGTCTGTAAGATGGTTTTAGTGTTGAATAGAAGCTATTTTCCCGAGGGAACACAAGGATTTTTGGAATGGAACGGCACTTTAGTTTGTTATACCATCGAGTTGCCTTGGTTGCAAAACCAACAACGAGTTTCTTGTATTCCCGAAGGAGAATACGTTTTACAGAAGCGTTTTAGCCCAAAATTCAAATGGCATTTGCATTTAAAAAATGTTCCAGGTCGAGATTTTATATTAATCCATCCTGCTAATGATGCTAAAAAAGAACTGTTGGGCTGTATCGCTCCCGTAACGATACAAACCGGAATAGGGAAGGGCAGCGGCTCTCGAATAGCGTTGGAGAAGTTGAAAGCTCTTGTTTATAAAGCTTTGGCAAACAACGAAGAAGTGAAAATAAAGATCCAATCTAATCCTTCGACTCCGCTCAGGATGGCAAGGTAAAAAAGTAAAGTAATTATGAATATAGTTGAACGTGCGAAAGCACCAACCCCAAAGTTTTTTAAGGTTTTGAGAAGTATTGGAATGGCCCTATTGGCTATCAGCGGGATTATAATTGCGGCTCCGGTAGTTTTACCTGTAGCCGTTGTCAGTATTGCCGGATATGCAGCCCTTGCGGGAGGTGTTATTTCGGTAATCAGTCAAATTACGGTTGATGATGAGGCAAACCGAGAGCGGTCCATAGTGAACCGGTTGAAAAAAGACAATCAAAATTTACCCCGAGATGGAATCAAATAACAGCTTGCAAATCGGAACCGCATCCGGAACTTTATTAAGTGTGATGCCAAATATTGTTTCTGAAGATATTCTAAAAACGATTATCTTAGCGGTAATTGGAGCTATTATTAGTTTCATTATTTCGCTCCTTTTAAAAGGATTGACAAAATTTAAAAAGAAATAATTCGGGTTTGGATTGGTAACCTTTTCCCGAATTTACATGAGAGCCTGATCGAGAGATCAGGCTTTTTTTTGTTATTTACAATACCTCAATAATATCACTCTTTTCATTTCACTGATAAGGACAATATTCTTCTTTAATTGGTCCTCTTTTTGTTCCAATAACCTCAACGCCTGGATTTGTTTTTTATGCAGTTCGTGTTCTTGTAGCATTTCGTTAACTTTTGACATAAAATCCTTTTTAAAATCAGCAATTCTTAAAAATGGAATTACGGACCCCAATAATGATTGGTGCCAGAATTTTGCTTTCCATAAACTATAAGCTAACCAATACACTGTTTCGGCATCTTCATCGTTTTGAAATAGGATTACAAAGCTATTGGTAAATGGTTCTTTTTGAGGCTTGCCACTGTTCATTCCTTTGTTCAGAATAAAGATTTGGTTTGCTCTGTAAACAGCATTTTTTTGGTGTGTTTTGATGATGAAATTCGGCATAGCGCTTTGGTGTTAAAGATTCGACCTTAATTTTTCGGAAAAGAAAAAAGAGAAAAAAAGAAAGCCGTTATAACAGCAGAAATGACGAACGAAAATGGAGGGAAGAATGACCGACTGAAAGTGAGGAATGAATGCTATTCTTGCTGGATTTTTTTCTTTTTCTTTTCAGAAAAATGCACTATCGTACTGGTTGATGTTTCTCAGGGGAGTTCTTGAAGAAACGGCAATTAACACCCCCAAGCACCGCAAGGAGCAAAAAAAGTGGTGCCCCTTTTGAGGGCAAGGAATTTTTTTTTGCGGATGAGGAGCGCCGTGGCGGGGTTGCGGCAATCGAACAGCCACCATAGACGCGAGAGTTGAGCGGAGGTACGGAGCGAAACGTAGCGGCTATGAGCGTGAAACGGCGGGTAAAAAATAGAAGACAACCGCCTTTGTGGCGGTGTACCTTGATTAAGGGCAAAGCTACCGAGCCAACTGATAATTGATAGTGGATAATTGATAATTGAAAATGGAGGCTTCTAAGATAACGCAAGTGAGGTAAGCGGAGCCAAGCCCGATGGCTGTGCGAAGGAGCAACCGCTGAAAAAACGGAGGGCTGCAGACATAATATGGCTGGAATGCAGTGAAACGTACCCGCGGCGGCGGGGGAGTGTAACGAAATGAAGCGGTATTGTGGATGCATAAGCCCGACCGAACGTAGGAAGTGAACGTGTGAAGATGAGGAACAAGCAGTGCAAAAAAAAAACAGCTGCTTATTTTCAAGCTGCTGTTTTTATTGTGACTGCGCCGTGCCTGTGGAACGGAGGGAAACCTGAATATTAAATTGAAATAATAAATAGACTATTTACCAAAAGGGCTCTTATGAAAATGGCGGGTTGACCGACTGGAACAGCCGAACGGAACAAAGGGAACGACCGAAGAGAGACCTCTTGATTGCTCGTGATGTTGATTTCCTAAATTGTCTTATGAAATAGGATTCAATCATTCTTATAAATTCCAATGGTGGATTAATGATCCTAATTTGTTCTAGGTTTTCTACCCACCTTTTCTACCCACCTACGGTAATTTGAACTTGATCATCCATTCACCACCTTTTGCGCCACCTTCTCTTTCCAGTAAGCCTAATTCTTTTAGCGCTTCTATGTTGTTGTCAATAGCAGTGCCACTTAAGCCGATATTTGATTCGAGTTTCTTTTTTGAGATTTTACTGTTGTAATGAATAGCCTTTAATATTTCTATTCTGTTTTCGGATAGTTTTTCTACCCACTTATCTACCCACTTATCGAAATCAAATGGTCTTCGGAATGTTACTGTAAACATTCCATCAATATTAAATTCTGGTGGAGTTAATCCTTCTTCAAGCATCAAGTCTCTCATTCTGCTAATACCAGAACCTATTTGTTCCACCATTCGCATTCTTTCGAATAACCCAAAAATTAGAGGATTACGGCTTAAGCTTCTTTTACCAAATTCATTTCGGGGAATAGCACTAACTAATCCGCCAGGATTACTAATTTCTACACGATCATCAAACAATTCTATTGTAATTCTACCGCCTTTATCATAGTAATCACGATGTGCTAATGAGTTTATGATTGCTTCCTTGAAAACAGTTTCCGGAATTTCCCATAACTCTTTTCTTGGTTTGGAACCTTCTCCCTCAATTTCATAGCGGATATCAAGTTTAGAGTGAAGCCAATACATGCTTTTTAGAAATTGTTGATACAGTGCACCGGTCATTATTTTATCATCAATAATGTACCTTTTGTCTGTTCCGTCAAATGCGATACATCGTATAACTGCTTTTTCAAAAAAGTGTTCCGGTTCTTTGGCAAAGAATAACACCCCGCCATTTTTTAAATATCCTTCTTTTGTAGTTAATCTCAAATTGCGGAATATTTGTTCATCAGAAATAGTGTTGTTTAATCCTGCCTCTGTTCTAAATACGGCTATATTGTCTTTGTCAAGGTCAGTTACTATGTTTACTTCTGTGCATGGCGCTTCGTCAAAATAAATTCTGTCCGCTTGTTGAAAAAAGTCTCTCATTTCTTCGACAGTAGTTAGCTTTTGTGAATTTGGACCTTGTCGTACATAAATTGCACCCGACAAAACATAAGGTTTGTTTGCACCCGATGGCACTTCAATGGCCGTAATTTGTTTACCTTCTATTTCAATACTATAGGTTTCACATTGTAGCGATGGAGATATTTCGTTTATTGAGTTTTGAATTGCAGAACGTTTTGCATTGTCAATAGTTACTCCTTGTATTAAATTATTATCATCTACACCAATAAGAACTACACCACCGGAGGCATTTGCAAAAGCACATACCTCTTCTGTAATATCTTTTACCTTGCTAGGGAGACTTACTTTGAATTCTGCATTATATCCTTCTCCTGAGCTTATGATTGATTGTATCTCTTTGACTGACAGCATATTTTTTATTATTTTAAAGAATCAATTGCTTTGTTCGACGACAATCTTAAATGTTCGAGTTTAAGCATTTCGTCAAAAATAACTAATACTTGCTCAATCTGTTTCTTATTGTCTTTAAAATTATTATTTAAACTACTATAAATAGAAAGTACCAATTGAACCGGTTCGGTATCATAATGTCCTCTATTTTGAATGTTTGGAACCCTGTTAAATTTCATGCTTTTTACTAATTCTAAACATTCAATAGGGTAGTCTTTTGTATTCTTCAATAGATATTGTAAAAAATATCTGGGATCTTTCCGGAACAGATCAGATTTTGCATAAACTTTCATAAAAGAAAATAAAACGTTAAAGTTTGAAGAATTAAACTTTCGAAGTATTAAACCTGAATATGAACTAGCAAAATCATCTTCTTTTTCATCAAGAAATTGAAATAATATTTCGATACATTTATTGTCTAATATACCATCTTTAAATAAATTTTTTTCAGCAATATGTATTGACTTTAATCTGGCAGTTTTGCTTTTCGAAATTAATCTATTATAATATTCTTTCTTCTTATCATAGCCTAGGAGCCAGCTATGAACAATTAAAACACTACCATTATTATGTAATTCTTCATTATCAATAATTTTATTGAATAACGGTTTCATTTCCTGATAAAATTCATTCTTTAAATAACTGGCCGCCAGAAAAGAATTTTTTAAAAGCGTTAGGTCATCAGTATCTGTTAATTTGATGAAAATTTTAAAAGTTCTATCTAAATCTAAGTGATTCAAATAAGCCAATTCAAATAAAACTGCCACCCTTACTGAAAGCTGCGGGTCATTTATTACTTGTTCAGCTGTACTGAAAATGATTTCCTTAAACCCCGGATTGTAGGAACACTTTATTAGTTTATGGATGGCAGCACCTCTAACAGAATTTAAACTATCGTGTAAAGGATCATTCGGATTAAGAGGCTTTTCTGGATTTGGATGATTTAAAGCCAAATTAGCTAAATAATTTAATATTTCTAAATCGACAGCCTTATTCCCAATGAAATAATCCACATTCCAAACAGAATAAAGAGTGTTAGTTTGGTTAAGATTTCCATTTATGAGTTTTAAATAAAATTTCTTTACTTTTAAAACATCATATTTTGCCTTTATTAAACCAGATATACCTGAAAATAAATAATCTATTGATATATTTTCAGTTTCAAATAATTCGATAATTAATGGATAAAACCTATCGGCATCATTACTTACCTCTTCTTCAAAAGACCTAGAATGCTCTAATTTCCCCCCTTTTGAGTTGCCACTAAATCTATCTTTTTGATAATCATCCCCAAATACTAAAATACTATTTTTCCAATCTGCATTGTTCATTTTCTTGTAAGCTTTACTAGAAAGAGGAGGCCCAATACAACTCCAACTAACATTACTTCCATCTAACTGTTTTTCATTAACTTCGCCAAACTTCCTTTCTAATTCTTGATGTGCTTTTTTTAATATTGGAATATCATAAACTTCTTCTTTTGGCAAAGCATCAATAAATAAATATTTTTTTTTACCATAAAAACTAAGTGCAGGTTTTCTTTTATTGTTTGCATCGGTATAGAAATAAAAATCAGCGGGGTGTTTTATCGATAATAGAATTTGAGAAATTTTAATTTTATCTTCTGCAGAATAGATATAAAAACTTTTGCTAATAAGATTTCTTAGATATAACTGAAATTTATCATCAATTCCATTAAATCCATTTTTTACATATATAATATTAATAAGTTCAAGGATTTCATTTTTATATAATAATGGGATTTCGGATAATCCCAAAATCAAAATTTTAAGATGCGATACAGAATTTGATTTTGAATTTTCTTTAAAAAAAGCTTTTAAATATTTCTTATCCCTTGCTTTAGATTTGATATATTCAGTTAATAAATTCTCTATAAAATCATCGGCATTTTCCTTAATATCACTTTCAAATAATTCTGAAAATTTAGAACTTTCATATAAGGGGCTATTAATTTCATCGTGGCTACCGGTATACTTAGTATCCTCAATAATTTCATCAAATATCATAAAGAAGAAGATGAAAGTTTCATCAGGATTCAATTCATTCATCTTTTCAAACAAGCTTACTTGGTCATGACTGAAGTTAATTGTAAAAGAATTTTCGTCGAAGCATTTTAAAATAATTGGCTTAAGCTTTTCAAAAACATACTCTGGATGTTTTTTGAAAATCTTTTCTAAAATCTGATAATGCCAGAAATCATCTTTCTTTTTATCAGATTGACTAAAAGGAAAATAAGTGTCAAATAGCTTAAGTAATTTGCTGTTTTCCCATTCTTCAACATTCGTTAGAAATCTATTTATAAAATATTGTTTTTCAGAAAAATCAGGAACTTTATCAAAATAATCCATAATGATATCTAAGCCTTTATGTGTATTATTTATATAAAGTCGCAAAATTAAATTTAATCTGATGTCCTTTTGTTTTGCATAATTGTATTTTGGAGCATTTTCAGGGTTAATAATTTTTTTGGTTATTAAGTTTTCATGGAGATTGTTTTTCCATTTTTTCTCATAAGTGAAATATGTTAATGGTATATTTTTATTGAGTATAAACGCTAGCCATCCTTTTGAGAAAATTGAACTAATAAAAATTTCGGTATATTTAAAATTGGTTAAAATTAGTTTTGAAACAATCATTTTCTCCTCTTCAGAAGGATTGTTTACCTCTCCTAAACTTGTAATTACTAATGTCTTTATATGGAATCTATATCTTGAAGATTTTATTAATTTGCTTATTGTATTAGAATATTCTTTGGGATTAAATTCTCTGTAATATTCGACAACCATTTTTACAGTTGATCTTACATACAAGCTTTGATTATTTTCTTGAATGTATTTTTCTAAAGATTTTCTGTTTTCTACAAATTGTCTGGAAAACGTATAATCATAAAATGTTTGATGGAAGAATTGCAATTCATCATTATTTTCGACAAGTAAATGATTGCTCTTTAAATAATTAATTTCCTGGAAATTTTCATTGTCAAATATATTCTTAATTGTGATTTGCTGATCTTCATACATTTTATCAGCAATCTTATATAAAATTGATTTTAAATCTAATCCCTGTTTACTAGATATTAATTGTTTCCATAGCGAATCATATAAATCCTTCAAGGAAGTTAATGAATCAAGATTTAATTTTTGCTTATTAGGTAATTTGCAAAATATATCCAGATGATTAGGGACAGTCAATAACTCTAAAAGCTCTTCAGAAGTATTATTAATTCCATACTTTGATAAAACCTCTTTGACTTTTTCTTTCGAAATTGATGTTATTTTAACTTTTGAATATTTGTCTGATTTATATATGCTTAACTCTGCATCATAATTTAAATCATAACTTCTAGTAGATATAATTATTCTTATGTTTTTATGATATGATAGATCAGCAATTAATCTATTATAAGTTTGAATATATTCCCTGTTTGAAGAAAGAGATTGAGAAAGGGCATCTAGTTGGTCAACAATAATGACTAAATTTTTATTTTTATCATTATATAGTTTTGCTATAGCTTCTATTGAAATATTTTCTTTTTGAAATATCTTTTTTTCTAACTCAATTCTATCAGCAGCAAAGTATTTGTCTGCTTTTATTCCCAAAACATCTATTTCATCTTTTTTAAGTTTTAATAATAAGTCTTTTAGAACAACTGTTTTTCCATATCCTTTTTCGCCCTCTAGTATAAAAACATTTTTTTCATTAACTTTTAAAACATTTTTTATCCAATTATAAATTTTTGGGGTTTCTTCTCTTTCAATGTGCGTTTCAATATTTTCTCCAAAAAAATGCGGTGCGCTTTCAAGATAAAAATTTGCTTTTTCCAATTCAATTTTAGCATCTTCAAAGGAAATTATATTAAAAGCTTTATTGCTGATATCATCAATTTTTTTATCAATTGTATCTAATTTTAAAGAGTCTTCTAATTTAAATACTTGATTGAAAAGTTTATGTTCTTTAAATAAATCGATTAAATCATTACCGTCCTTTAAATTAATAAATTCATGATCTAAAGAATAAGTTAATTTTGTTTTATCTACCCAATTACTCCACCATATGCTTTGTTTTAAATCAAGAATTCTTGGAATACAAAGAATCCATTCTTTCATTTCATAATCACTCGATATAATTGCTGTTTTGAATGATTCTCTAATTTGCTGTTGTTGTGAATTGCCAAACTCCTCCAGAAAGAATTTACATTGAATTACTATAATAGGTTCGATGCCAATCTCACCAATAAAAACATCAATACCACCATCTCCTTGTGAAACTTTTACAGTTTTTACATTTTTGTTTGGATAAATAGTATTAAAAAGTGTAGCACAATCTTTCTCAAATGCAGCTCTAGCTCCTTCAATATTTGTATTTCTAACTTTGTAGTCTTGCCAATCCATGGTTTACTATACTTAATTACTTTCCACAATCTCTATCTCTTCCTCACTCAAACCATACAACTCATACACCATTTTATCAATAGCTTTTTCGGTTGTTTCTATTTGTGATTTGAGGTTTTGGGCTTTGGTTTTGTTTTCTTCAAATAGATCCAGCCATTCAAACTCGTCTTTTTTCGTGAGGGGAGTTTGTCCAGCTGTTTTAATCGCTTTGTTGAGTTCTGTGATGAAATCAGCAAATGATAATTCGCTCCAGTTTTCAAGTTTTTTTGAATTTAAATTTAAAATATTGAATTTTGAATTAAGAAAACTTAAAAACTTAACTCTAGATTGTTCTTCTTTTAAGTTTATTTCTAATAATTTATCAATATTTGTTGAAATCAAATTTTCATTAATTAATATTGGAATTGGAAGCCATTCAATATTTATTTTTTTAACTTGAGGATAAACTTTACCTCCTTCGTCTAACTTCCAAGAGTATAAATATTTAAATAATTTTGAATTTAAAATCCCAAGTAAAAATTTCAAAGTAGCAACTTTATCATTTGCTTCAATTTTTAAATTTAAAGTGTGTAAAGTGTCAAGTGAGTAATAATTATCATTATCAAAAACTCCTATTATATGACTTGCAGTTTGTCTAATTAATATTTTTGGCTCATTAAAGTCTCTTTCATCTCTTGCCCAATGTAGACAATACCAAGGCAAATTGCCTTGTGCAGTTTCTCTTTTTTCAGACAACTTATTTTTAAATTGTTCTAATAATACCGATATCTTATTTTGAGTGTCTAGGTCAGTCTTTTTTGTAGAGTATAAGATATAGTCGTCATCAAAAAGAATTTTATTTCTGTGTATTGATTTCCCTTTTAATACTTTTTTAAAAATAGTTTCTGGTATTCCATTTTCAATAAAATAGTTTTTCTTTCCAATAAAAAAATCATTTCCTCCAGTTGTTATTCCTTGAGTTATTTTTAAAATATCACTTAATTTATGAGGACAATTTTTTATAAGCTTTTTAATATCAAAATTCCCAGTTGATTTTAAAATGAATCCATTTGAACTTAAGTTTTCGGAACTTAATAAAGGTATAATTGAACTCTCTAAAGATGTTATTTTCTCTTTTATATTTATTCCTCTAAAGTTTTCATCTTGGGCTTTAAATTTTGTTAAAATAATGATTGCAGTATCTACAATTGCATCTTCAAAAACATTTGTAAGACTAATTAACTGTTCTATATTATTTCCTTTTAAGAGCAGCTTTCTTAAGCTTGAAAATTGAGCGTAATCTATAAACGTATTAGGTGTTATATAACATAGTTTTCCTTCTGACTTAATTAAGTTTAAAGCTACTTCAAAAAACATAATGTACATATCAAATGTCCCCGAAAATGAGGCTTCGAATTTTTTAAGTAAATATGTTTTTTCGGTTGAATTAAAGTAATCACCATAAGGCGGATTCCCAATAATCACATCAAAACCTCCTTTGGCAAATACTTCTGGGAATTGTTCCTTCCAGTTGAAAGCTTTTTCACCCGCAATGGCTTTGCTGTCAATAAGCGAGTTACCGCATTTAATGTTGTTGTTTAAGCTCGTGAGTTTTCGTTTGGGTTGGGCAGTACGCAACCACAAAGAGAGTTTTGCAATTTCTATGCTTTCTTCGTTGAGGTCGACCCCATAGATGTTGTGTTCCAGGATTTGGTTTTCGATATCGGGAAAGACAAAGAAACCTCCAAAGAGTTGTTTGTTGAGTTCGTCTAGGTAGGCGTGTTCCTTGATCAAGAAATCTAAGGCTTGGTTCAGGAAAGCTCCCGAGCCACAAGCTGGGTCACAGATAGTGAGTTCCAATAGCCATTCTCGGTAATCCTTGAGTTGGTTGTCCAGTTTTATGATGGTGGTGGTTTGACGGTTCTTGCGGCCTTTGGCGTATTCTTCGTCAATTATTCCTAGTTCTTGTTTTTTCTCAGTACAAAGTTTACCAATGGTGTTGTCGACTATGTATTTGGTAATGTATTTCGGGGTGTAGAAAACACCGTCTTTCTTGCGTTTGGTTTTTTGTTTGTCAAAATCGGTTCCTTCAATTTCGGCATTTACACTTTCGATTTCATTAAGTGAATGTTCGAAAATGTGCCCCAGAATGTTGACATCTACCTGACTTTCGAAATCATAAGTAGAAAGTTTTAAGGTATGGCGGTAGAGTAGTTCATTGTCTATGATCACGGCATCGAGAATCGCATCGGGTTGGAAGAGTCCACCGTTATAAGCAAAGATTTCTTCTTTCTTGTCGGTGCCTTTTCGACCTGTATCGAGATAGCCAAAGTATTGTTTGTAGCGATCGTAAAGTGGCATTTCGACATCCAAATCAGCCAAAGCTTTCCATTCTTTTAGCACGGTATTGATGGAGTTTGGAGCCAATAATCCTCGGTCTTCTGCAAAGAGGATAAACAGAAAACGGTCAATCAATTTTTGTGATTTTTGGAAAAGAATCAGTTTAGTAGTCTTTTCGGGTAAATCATTAAGTAAGATGTTAGATCGATTTTGTTTGACTAAATCCCGGTACAATTCGCGTTTGAATACGGAATAATCCCCATAGAATTTTTTAGTAATATTTTCTTCTTCTACTACTGAAGCTTCTTTTATGCTGAGTGGTCTGTTAGCCAAGATATTTTCTTTGGCCAGACAGAGGTAGAAGATTTCAAATGCGGCGTGGGTTAGGGTAAATAAGTTGAATTCTTCATAGTCTACGGCATTGTTGATGTAGAACCTCAACTTCTCGAAATTGGAGGTAATGACATAGATACAGCCTGTTTGGTTGGCTTTGTAATCAAAGGCTTGTTGGCGGATGCTTTCGAGGTCTTTGGTGTTGGTTCCCTTAAGTTCAATTACTGCTAGGGCATTTCCGTCTTTGAGGATGGCGCCGTCCACTTTTTTGGCTCCCTTTATGTTTTTAAGTTCCGTTGTCAGGTTGAAGCTTGGTGCTGGATTGAGTGTATAACCCAAAATATCCACAAACAATTCGCGTAAAAATCCTTCCTGGAATTGCTCTTCCTTACTGTTTCGAATGTTTTCTTGAATAACAGCGTTGTGAAAATACCTAGTGTATTTTTTATAGGCTTTCTGGACTAGAGCAGTATCTTGTTGACTCAAATATTTTTTGAGTACGGAGGGCTGAAATAATGACATTGGTAACGCTTTTGTTAGCTTACTAATGTAAGAATTTATTTTAGGATAAAGTAGGACGTCTGGAATGAGTTCTTAACAGAGTTATGCTATGCGTTTATTCAAAAAAAGGATGCTTGTATTTACAACAAACATCCTTTTTTGAATTAAATAACTAACTTAATTTAAAACTTCATTCGCTGTATTCTTACAGCGTTTAAAATAGCCAATAAAGCCACTCCAACATCAGCAAAAACGGCTTCCCACATAGTAGCTAAACCACTAGCACCAAGTACCAAAACAATTGCTTTTACGGCAAACGCTAAACCAATGTTTTGATACACGATTTGTTTGGTTTTTTTACCGATATTTATGGCTGTAAAAATCTTTGTAGGCTGGTCGTTTTGAATAACGATGTCAGCAGTTTCGATAGTGGCATCACTTCCTAAGCCACCCATTGCAATTCCGGCATCGGCAAGGGCAACGACAGGGGCATCATTAACACCATCGCCTACAAAGGCTATTTTTAGGTTTTGGGATATTAGTCCTTCAACTTTTTCAACTTTGTTTTCGGGCAACAAATCGCCATAGGCTTGATCAATATTTAATTCTTTGGCAACAGCATCAACAACGGCTTGTTTATCGCCTGAAAGCATTACAGTTTTGATATTTAACTTGTGTAAACTTTCGATAGCTTCTTTAGCATCTTCTTTAATTTCATCGGCAATTAAAAAGTATCCCGCATATTTTTGATTGATTGCTATAACGATTATTGTAAATGGCGTATTTTCGATTTCGGTATCATAACTAATGTTGAATTTCTTCATCAGTTTTATATTTCCTGCCAAGATTTCGTTTCCATCCACTTTTCCTTTAAGTCCGTGTCCTGCAATTTCTTCTACATCAGTAACGGTTGTATTTTTTTCTGACCCTTTGGCATATTCGATAATGGCAGTTCCGACCGGATGGGTAGATTTGGTTTCGAGTGCTGCTGTATATTTTACTAAATCATCTTCAGAAATACCTACTGCTACTACTTTTTGAACTTTAAAAACGCCCTTGGTCAATGTTCCTGTTTTGTCCATAACGACTACTTTAATAGTTGCCATTATATCAAGAAAATTGGATCCTTTGAACAAAATTCCGTTTTTGCTTGCTGCTCCAATACCACCAAAATAACCTAATGGAATGGAAATAACCAATGCACAAGGACAGGAGATAACTAAGAAAATTAATGCCCTGTACAACCAATCGTTGAAATTATAGTTTTCGACAAATAGCATTGGGAGTAAACAAATTCCGATTGCCAATACTACAACTATTGGCGTATATATTTTGGCGAATTTTCTAATGAATAATTCGGTTGGTGCTTTTTTAGCCGTAGCATCCTGAACCATTTGTAATATTTGGGACAATTTGCTGTCTGTGTATGCTGTGGTAACTTCGACGAGTACAACTTTGTTCAGATTAATCATACCTGCAAGTACAATTTCTCCTTTTTGTTTGGTATCCGGTTTACTTTCTCCTGTTAAAGCTGCTGTATTTAATGACGCATTGTCTGAAAGTAATTTTCCGTCTAAAGCTAGTTTTTCACCAGGTCTTAATTGGATAATTTCTCCAATAGTAATTTCTGATGCTTTTTTAGAAATTGTATTTTCCCCTTCCATTACCGTTGCTGTGTCGGGTCTTTGATCTAACAGCGATTTGATGTTCTTTTTAGCTCTTTGAACTGCCAATGTTTGAAAAATTTCGCCAATAGCATAAAATAACATTACTGCAACACCTTCTGCATATTCGCCAATGGCAAAAGCTCCAATGGTAGCAATTCCCATTAGAAAAAACTCTGAAAATATTTCTCCTTTCCGGATACTTTCATACGCTTCTTTCAGTACTGGGTAACCTACTAATAAGTAGGCTATTAAGTACCAGGATAAGCTTACGTAACCAACAAACCAGGTTGGTGTAAAATAGTTGTCTAAACCTATTGCAACAATTAAAAATATAAAACTTATGATTGCAGGCAAGAACATTTGAAATGTAGTGCGGTCGTCTCCTGAATGGTCGTGTCCATCATCATCAGCATGTTCAGATTTATAGTCAACGGTGCAACATCCCGCTTGATTATTTGTTTTACGATTTATTTTTTCTTCAAGTGTGCAACAAAGCTGCTTGCCGTTTGCATCATATTTGTGATTATGTTCCATTTTTAGAGTGATTAAAGTTTATTCTTCTCCTTTATTAGTCAATTTTGCATTTACAAAAAAGGCACCTTTGGTCACAATCTTTGCATTTGCAGGTATGTCTTTTACTAATGTTATAGCCGTGTAACCCATATTGGAAACACCTTTTGCAACTTCAATTTTTTCAAAGTTGACATTTTTCGCTTCGTTTTCCTTTTTTACTTCAACATCTTCGGGTTTTTCCTCTGCTGCCTGTTTGTTAGTAACAACAAAAATATAGTCTTTGCCATCTGTACTGACTATAGCCTCGTTTGGAATTGCAGTTGTTGTAACATCATTTAGACTTACAATGGCCGTTATGTTCATTCCGTCTATTAATCCTGATTTATTGCCTTGAACGGTGGCGTGTACAGGAATACTTTTGCTGTCATTCTCAAATGCTGCACCTATTGAATATACCTTAGCGTTGTAGTCTTGTCCCGAATTATTGGTAATTCTAAAATGAATAATTTGGCCTACTTTTAGCATTGGTAAATCTTTTTCAAACACATTTAAATCCAAATGCAATTGTGAGTTATCTACAATTTCGGCAACTGGTGAAGAGACATCAACATAACTTCCAATTTTAGAAAACACATTACTAATTGTGCCACTTATTGGACTTGTTACGGATAATGACGAACGTAAATTACTATTATTTAAATTATTAGGATTGATTCCCATTAATTGGATTTGTTGTTGTAAAGAGGCTCTGCGAGTTCGCATTGATTTTAGTTCCGCATTAGCACTCTGGTAATTTTTTAATGCTCCTGCATTTCCTTCGTTAAGCTCTTTTTGTCGTACTACTTCTTGTTCGGCAAAGATTATTTTACTGGAAGTGCTTAAATATTCTTCTTGTAATTGTATAAATTGTGGATTAGCGATTGTAGCGATTAGTTGTCCTTTTTTTACATAATCACCTAATTGTACATTTATGGTTTTTATAACGCCACCATACAACGAAGTTGCATTGGCTTTGTTATTGTTAGGCACTCGCAATGCCCCATTGGCTTGGAGTGTAGCTGTTAATTGTTTTTGTTCAATTGTTCCGTATTGTATACCCACCGTTTTAATTTGCTCGGCAGTGAGCGAGGCAATTGAAGGGGCGGCTTCTTCCGTTGTTGCTTTTTGTTCTTCTTGAGGTTTAGTTTCAGTTTTGCCGCAAGAAATTAGAACGAGACAAGAGGCAATTAACAAAAGATAATTCTTATATGTTTTTAAAGATTTCATTTTTTTTTATTTTATTTATTTGTGAAATAATTGTAATCAATAATGGCTTGGTTGTACGCATTTAGATTGTCTAAATAATTTTTTCGTATTTCTATTGCTTGGCTTAAATATAATGAAAAATCAGCGTAACTTATTTCTCCTGCACGATAGGACTGATCAGCGGCTTTTATAATTTCATCAGCTTGTTGTAAACCCGAAGTTTCGTAAAATTGTAAACCCGAAATGCTTTTTTCTACTTCAGTCTGGTGTTGCATTAAAGAAGATTTTAGAATTTGCGTTTGATATTGCAACTTTTGTTCTTGTACTTCTTTTTCGGTTTTAGCCGCTCTTATTTTATTTTTATTGGCTCCAGTACCAAAAATCGGAAATGAAGTTCCAAAAGAAAAACCACTTAAAGGGTCATCTACGCCATAGAGTTTTTGTGAAAAAACCCGACCAGAAAACTCTGGCAAGCGATTGCTTTTTTGGATTGCAATTTCACTATTGGCAATCACTACATTTTGCTGTAATAAAAGAAGATTCGGATGGGTTTCGGATGTGTTTGGTAATCCATAGTCTAGTTTTTCCAACGAATTAGAAAGTGGCAAAATGGCTTCTGTACTATTGAGTAATTGCATTAAAAGCTGCTGCTGCACTACTATTTCTTTTTGAAGTTGCGTGATGTTGGTTTCAATTTCATTTAATTTTACATTGGCCGAAATTTTTTCGATACCGGCACTCTCTCCTGTCTTTACTTTTACAATAGTCGTTTTTAACAGTCCAATATAAATAGTGTCTAATCGCTGGTATAAAGCGGCTTTATCTTGTAAATACCACATTTGATAATATACAGAACGAATGTTTTTTTTCAATTCTGCATCGATTACTTCTTTGTTGAATTCATAATATTTGGTTTGTTCTCGATAAAAGTTTTTCTTGGCTTGATTTACTTGTGGCAAAAAGAAACTTTGTTGCAAACCAATTTTCCAAACGCCTATTTTATCCGAAGGACGCAAATCTTCATTTTCTACAAAAATGCCTGTTTTAGGAAATTCCTTGTTTCCTTTTATCAATAGCTGATTTTTTGAGATTTGCGACTGGTTGATACTGTATTGTAAATTATCTTTTAGACCTAGATTCAAAACTTCATCAATGGATTTTCGTGATTGTGCTTGACCATTAGTAAATGAAAGAAACAATCCAATAACTAAAATAGTTACAATTGATTTCACTTTTGGTTTTCTTTTTAAATTCATTTTTGTGTTGAATATAATGTAAAGCAAAGGCAATACAAATAAGGTTAAAAACGTAGCTGAAAGTAATCCTCCAATTACGACAGTTGCTAATGGTTTTTGTACTTCGGCACCTGCACTATGTGATAATGCCATTGGTAAAAACCCCAACGAAGCTACGGTAGCCGTCATCAAGACAGGTCGCAATCGTATTTTTGTTCCTTCGATAACTCGTTTTATAACATCATCCCACCCTTCTTTTTCGAGTTGGTTGAATGTGCCGACCAGTACAATTCCGTTTAATACGGCTACTCCAAACAAAGCAATAAAACCAATTCCGGCCGAAATACTAAAAGGCATTCCACGAAGAAGTAATGCAAATACGCCTCCTATAGCACTCATTGGAATTGCAGTAAAGATTAAACTGGCTTGTTTCATTGAATTGAAAGTAAAATACAAAAGCATAAAAATTAGCAGTAGCGATACTGGTACAGCGATCATCAAACGATTGGATGCTTTTTGTAAATTTTCAAATGTTCCTCCATAGGTAAAATAATAGCCCGAAGGCAATTTTACTTCTGTAGCTAATTTGCCTTGAATTTCATGTACGATACTTTTTACATCTCTATCCTGTACATTAAAACCAACAACAATTCTACGTTTCCCTTCTTCTCGGCTTATTTGTGCCGGACCCAATTTAAAATCCACTTTCGCCACTTGTGATAAAGGAATCTGGCTTCCATTAGCTATTGGTATCAATAGATTACTTACATCATCGATACTTCTTCTTGAGGCGCTATCTAATCGTACCACTAGATCAAATTTTCGTTCGTCTTCATAAACTACCCCTGCTGCTTTTCCCGCAAAGGCGGTACTCACGATACTGTTGATATCCTCAATATTTAAACCATAATTTGCAATACGTAAGCGGTCGTATTCAATATTGATTTGAGGTAATCCATCTACTTGTTCTACTTGAGGAGCAGAAACGCCTTGTACGTTTGTGATTACACTTTTTACTTTTTGTGCATATACGGAGAGACTATCCAAGTTTTCTCCAAATATCTTTATCGCAACATCTTGTTTAATTCCTGTCATTAATTCATTGAAACGCATTTGAATAGGTTGACTTTTTTCGATAAAAACCCCTGGAATCACGCTTAATTTTTCTTCAATAGCGTCACCCAATTCATCATAGGATCTGCCTGATTTCCATTCGTCTTGCGGTTTCAGAATTATCATCATATCAGTCGCTCCGGGTGGCATTGGATCTGTAGGTACTTCTCCAGCGCCAGTTTTACCAACTACAATTTTTACTTCATCGAATTGTTTTACAATTCTTGCGCCTTGCATCGAGGTTTCGATACTTTGGGATAAAGAGGTTTCAATCGGCATTTTAAATTCAAATGCATAATCTCCTTCGGCTAATGTGGGAATAAATTCACCTCCCATTTTGCTGAAAATAAAAAGTGTGACCAATAACAAAGCGACAGTAATACTAACGACTTTGTATTTTATAGCAATAAATTTCTCTAAAAGAGGTTGGTATTTACTGTACAAGAAATCCATCATTTTATCTGAAAATGTCTTTTTATGGCTGATCTGTTTCGGCAAAAACAAGGCACTCATCATAGGGATGTAGGTTAATGAAAGTATCATTGCACCAATAATTGCAAAGGAAACCGTTTTTGCCATCGGACCAAACATCTTTCCTTCAATACCTACTAAAGACAGGATAGGAAAGTACACTATCATAATGATGATTTGACCAAAGGCAGCGCTACTCATCATTTTTTTAGCACTGTTTTCAACCGCAACATCCATTTGGATTTGAGTGAGTTTCGTTTTGCTTTTATTGTGTTCCAGGAAATACAGAGAGGCTTCCACAATAATTACGGCTCCATCTACAATTAAGCCGAAATCAATTGCGCCCAAACTCATTAAGTTTGCACTTACTCCAAAAACTTTCATCAATCCCAATGCAAATAACATTGAAAGCGGTATAGCAGAAGCTACAATCAGTCCAGCTCGAAGGTTTCCGAGAAACAAAACCAATACAAAAATCACAATTAAGGCACCTTCAACTAGGTTCTTTTCTACTGTAGAAATGGCGCGGTTTACAAAAGTACTTCTATCTATAAACGGTTCAACGATGACATCATCAGGTAATGATTTTTGAATGATTGCCATTTTGTCTTTTACCCTTTGTACTACTTCATTACTATTAGCTCCTTTAAGCATCATCACAATACCACCTACGGCATCCACTTTTCCGTTATAGGTCATTGCTCCATAGCGAACAGCACTACCAAATTTCACTTCTGCAACATCTTTTATGAAAATAGGGACGCTGTTTGGATTACTTTTAACAACAATATTTTCTACGTCTTCCAAGGAAGTAACTAGACCTACGCCACGAATAAAATAGGCTGTTGGTTTTTTGTCAATATAAGCCCCACCTGTATTTTGATTATTTTTTTCTAAAGCCGTAAAAATTTCGGGAATCGTTACCCCCATTGCCCTTAAACGATTAGGGTTAACGGCAACTTCATATTGTTTTAGTTTGCCACCAAAACTATTTATTTCGGCAATTCCCGGAGTTCCTAGGAGTTGTCTCGCTACTATCCAGTCTTGCATGGTACGCAAATCCATAGCGGAGTATTTCTTTTCGCTACCTTTTTTTGGGTGTAGAATGTATTGATATATTTCGCCAAGCCCTGTGCTTACCGGACCTAATTCAGGTGTTCCGATGCCTTGAGGTATTTGGCTAACAGCTCCTTTTAGTCGTTCACTAATGAGTTGTCGTGCAAAATAAATATTGACATCATCATCAAAAACTACTGTGATTACCGATAAACCAAAACGGGAAATACTTCTGGTTTCTTCTAAATCAGGAAGATTTGCAATACTTTGTTCTATTGGAAACGTTACTAACTGTTCTACTTCTTGTCCTGCCAAAGTAGGGCAAAGCGTAATGATTTGTACCTGATTGTTTGTAATATCTGGTACTGCATCGATGGGCAATTTGGATGCACTCCAAACTCCCCAAATAATGAGGAATAAAGTCATCAAACCAATGATGAATTTATTATTTATACTAAAATGGATGATTTTGTCTAACACTATTGTAAAGGATTAATGTTTAATATTGATTTATAAATCACAGCATTTGAATTTATCAAATACGGTAAAGTAATTAATGAAAAAGACTAGTTCGATTAATGTACAAGTCATTAATCGCTATTCATTTAATCATTAATAAAAAAAAAATTAAACATTAATTTGTGGCGGTTGCCAAATACTTCCGAAGAAATTGGAAGTGAAAATTGATTTGTATTCTGGTACTTTTTTGTCAATTATTGTTTTGACAGAAAAGAGATTATATACATAAATTGAATTGTAATCGAAGCCTTGGCAACCACAGCAGCTACAAATACATAAAGGTGAGCAAGCATCTTTATCTTGATGTTGGCTTGACTGCATACTAATTGTTGCTTTATTATATGAAGTTACTGTTTCCATATCTGCGCAAGGCATACAGGAAAGAATCAGAATAATAATTGATAATATGGCGTTTGTAAGTTTCAAGATTGTAAAAGTAATAATAAAATTTATAAATTTTAGATTTATCTATTTTGATTTGCTTAAGATTTAATATAGTAAGGCCAAATCCTTGTGTCAATTTGTTCGTGGAAAGCGGTACAAAAATTATTAATCTTACGGTATTCATCAATTGCAAAAGTGAAAAATTAGAAATGAAAATTAGTTATTTTTTTGCTTTTTTCAACAAATTTAAATCATAACTATACAATTGAGAATCATACAAATATACTATTCCGTCTTCATTGTCATCCGTTTGTGCCAATTGAACAAAATTAACGTTTTTCTTCATTGAATAATGTTCTAATACATCTGTAATAATAAAAATTGCTTGTTCCAAAGTTTTATTGCTGCAATGTAAAGTGTAATTGTTTAGATATACAATGAGATCCAGTTTTGATTTTTCATCATCATAATCCAGAGCTAAAAATTTGAGGTCACTTGTTTTTAAAATAATATCCTGGAAAATATAAGGTTTATCAAGATCATTCATAATTTCCTCAATTCTTTCGGTTGGCTGGATGAAGGCGGTGAATTTCCAGTTTCTTAATTGTGGAGCATTATCGACTAAATTAATTACTGGGCTGAAATAATCAGGGTTACCATTGGCGGTTATAATGAGTTCGGATTTTGTATTACCCTTTTTTGGAAAAACAATCAGAAAGTCAATTTCCTTGCAATAGTAGCTGAGGTTTTTGCTTATCCAAAAACTGATGTGTTTTTGGTTTAAAGGGGTTTCGTTGATAAGGTTTTTGATGGTTTGATTGTTGTCTTGGAACCAGTTCCAGAAGGTGTTGATTTTTCTCATGATGAAAAAGTTTAAAGTTTAAGATTTGAAAAGTTTAAAGTTGGTTTTCGATACCAATTTTTACTCAAAGTGATGCCATTGCTTCGATCCTCGCAATGAATTTATCTTTTGTCTGTGGTGTTTTTATCGAATGTGATTAGGTTAAACATGGCTCTCATTCTGGAGCGGAGGCGGTTGCCGTAGTTGTTTTCGATTTCGGAGGCGGAAAGATTAGTGGTAATGTGCGTGACAGATTTGTTTTCGACAAACTGTTCGTAGCGGCTGATCAGTACCTCAGCCATGACGTTGCAGTCGTTACCGAAGTGCTTGATTTGCTGTTCAGCACCCAAATCGTCAAAGCAATAACCCGTTAGTCGCGATTGATTGACTTGCTTTAACGTGTAGCAATTGATGGCCTCAAAGCCATTTTTGGCAAATTCAAAGGAGACTTCCCTGCATGTTTTGATTTTATAGTCGGAGCTTTGATATGCAAAAGGTCGTATTAGATGCATTAGCGACGTTTTTCCGCAACCAATTGCTCCAGAGACCAGAATACCTTTTGACAGATCGATTTTTAGTTTTAAGGCTGTTTTCTCGTCTTGAATCATATAAATCAACAATTTGTAGATGGTAGGATAATCCGCTTCGCTAATTTGAAATGAATTTCCGTAGGTCGTTTTTCCTTCGTTTTCGAGGTATAGTAGACATTTTTGAAAATTATATACTTTGAAACCTTTATGTATGACGAAGGTTTCACGGACGGATGATTTACAATGGTTCGTCATAGTTTTTTTGTGTTGCCGTGTGCAGGTGCATCGGTTTTGGTTGGGAATTGTAATCGGATTGTGGAGCATTTACAGCAAACTTAGCAGTGTTGAGCATCCAGTTTCGTGCTGCTGCTTTCCAATCTTTCATTTTTGTTTTTCCGCCTACGAGCCAACCGATGCTAGAGTAGTAGTTGAAAAACTTGTTGGCTTCCGTTAAGGAACTTTCCTTGAAAGAGAAGTATTCCAGTATCATTTCGAGTGAAGGCTTCTCGACTTCGCTCGAAGTGACAATTTTGTGCAAACTGTTTTCGGTTTGATTTTCAGTGATAGTGTCAAAAATTAAATCGAGTTCAATCGGTTTTTCTTTTTTCACGCAACTTTTTTCTTTCTCCTTTTTTTCTTTAGGATTTATTAATGGATTCAAATTTTGAACAAGTTGATTTATTGAATTTTTTTTTATATCTATTTTTATATTGTTTAAAATGTTTTTAGATGTTTGTTTTTTATTATATATATATACCTGTTCATTTACCTGTTCAATGACTTGTTCATTTTTTGTTTTGGTCAAATTGTGAACGGGTTCATTTTTTGAATGGGTTGGTATAGCTAATTTTGAGTTTGTTTTTACTTCTTCAGAGAAATTTGTCATAATGATGTTGGAACAGGAATGGGGGTTAAATGTTGGGTTGTATACCATAAATCCTAAGAGCTCCAACTCTTTCATGCACTTGTGATAGGTCGCTTTTGAATTGATCTTGCTGGCTTTCATAATCTCTTCCCGCGATATGCCTGTTGGGTTCTTAAACCTATTCACGTTCCAACATTGGAAAAGTGCTAAATAGAGCGAAATGTGGGTTGGATTTAGGTTGGTTTCATAACTGATTTTATTGAAAAAACCAGTGAGGTGTTTGATGTAGTTCATTTTTTGAGAAGTACTAAGATTGAAGTATTAGGAATTAAGATCTCTGGGTCTGGATTATTGATTGATGAATTATTTAAATAAATTGGGAATTGAGTTTACTTTGTTGCTTTCCAGTACTTTGTCAATGTCTTGATTGGCGTAATAGATAGTGCCACCGATTTTGGTATAGGCAAGTGTTCCGTTGATGCGGAGGTTTTGGAGGGTTCCGGGAGAAATGTTTAGTAGTTTACGTACTTCTGTGGATTTTAGCCACTTTTTGGTTTGCGTAGTAGTTTGCGATTGAAATATTTTTTTGATTTCCTCTAATAAATCAATTTTGAAGTCTCTAAGATCTTCGACTGTGATAATTGTTGCTGCCATTTGAAAGTAATTTGATTTTGTATCTATTATGTTTTTTAGTGATACAAAATTGACTGCTTTTATTTGCTTTCTATCCCCATACGCTTCGTAGTACCGAAGAAATTTAACATTTCAATATTATTTAAAGCCTGTTTTGGGGGGTATTGGTATCTTCTAGCTGTTCTTTTTTTTAGCTGTTAAAGTTTATTATTTCCAGTTGCACTTTTTATAATGAAAAATGCCCCAATGTACTGGGGCATTAATATCTCGATTGCTCTCGATATGACATGGAAACGAATACTATTTATAAAGTTTAGAAATACTCGAAGTCCCATTACGTAAGGTGTAACAATCAATTCTAGGGCTGTATTTCTCTAGTGTATTTTTCGTACTACCGATTGGATACCGATTTTTAAAATTCGTCTTCTTTGTGGATTTTTTGTTGCAGGTTCATCATCAGTTCTTCCAGGAATTTTGTTTTGCTACTTTTACGGTCCTTAATCTCTGAATAGGTTTTATATATATTATCTATTTTAATATTGAAAAAATCTTCAAAAGAAGCCGCAATAGTATTTATATCGGCTCCCCCATGGTTCAACGCCCCATTAGAGTATAAAGCATAGATTAATTCTGTTAGTGCTGTTTTGGGTGCTGTCCAAAGCAGTACTTTGTGTTTTTTTTCGTCAAATAGCATTGAGTTTCCAGCATTGAGTTTTTGCATTGCTTCGCGGATGTAATGAATGAAACGGTACATTGCCTTTATTTTCGCCCAGAGCATGTCATGTGAAGAGGAAAATTCGGGGTATTGGTAATAATCCGTCATTGGAGTGAAAGGAAAACTATTACCTGGGTTTCTTGTGAAAAATTGATGATCAATATAGGTGTATCCTTGCTCCATATAATTAACAAAGTCCAGATTGCGAGAAAAGAACTTATTGATTTTTCGCATTTCCTTTTCGAAAAATTCTATTTGATAGGACGTGCCTGCTTTAGGTTTGCGGAGTTCGCAAGAACGCAGTTCTGTAAAATAGATAAGGTAACTCATTGGAAGGGGTTTGATATTTTTAAAAAAATCAATCTCGTCAGGTGTCGTTTCAAAATCGTTTTGCTCGACTTTCTCTTTCATGTCAGCTAGTGTTTTGTTACATAAATGAATACCATCAGTTGCTTTTTTAAGATGATTTTCGTCAGAATTAATTATCAATTTAAGTTTTTCATCAAACTCTTCTACAGTAATTTTTAGCATAGGTTTTTGGTTTATCCTTTCCCCAGCCCCTCCGAAGGAGGGGAGTGAGAAAAAGAGGAGGGGAAAATTGGATTGATTTTTGTTTTTTAGTTGTTTTGCAATAAGTTGAAAAACTCAAATTTTATTTAGTTTTTGAATGTGTTTTATCTTCGTTTTGAATTGTACCCATTAATTCCATGGAAAAATTATCTCGGGCTTGAATATAGGCTACTTTTGGAATTATCGTGGCTCCCAGTTTTCTTTTCTCGAAAGTGGCGGATACCCCAAAATCGATTTTACTTAAGTTTAAGTACCGAGCTCGTTTGATTGCCTGAAAAAGTAGTTGTCGGTAGAGTTGGAATTCTTTTGCATAGGAATAGTCCATTCCTATTAAAGCAGGAACATAGGTATGTTCTGTGTTTTTATAACAAAATAGAATTCCGATTAATGGGTTTGTGATTTCTTCTTTTTCTTTATTTTTGAGATATAACAATATAAATTCCCATTGCCGATTACTCTCCATTTTTTTAAATACGTCTATTGGATAGGTAAATGTATTTATAGCATGATTGTTATTTTTTACATTCTGATACAGATAATATGCTTGTTCTAATTCTTCATCTGATAATTGATCTTTTATTACAATATCGAAAGCTTGTTCAAAAGGTACTATCTCTTTAAAGAAATGCTTTCTGGAGCGGGAGGAAAGGGTCGCCGAAAATTCTTCGGTACTATTCCATTTACTATTTTGTATAATGCAGGTTTCCGGCATGCTTATTTTTAAGAAGCCTTGATTGTGAAAAATACGATTCAATTGTTGGTCTTCTTCGAAATCTCTTAAGACGAGCATGTCAGCATCTAATTTATGGTATACTAATTCCACTTGTTCCAGCAAAAGTACTATTGCTTCTTCTGCTAAGGGGTGTGTTTTATTGATGTAACAGTGATTGCCTTCTGTGAATAAGGAACCCATTCCCAAGACTTTTGAAGTCAGGTATAATGGATTTTGTTTTCTTTTTTCTTCTAGTTGAAGTGAAATCGATTCAGGTGCCAGCATATCGTCCTTCCAAAGTCCATAAGTAAAAAAAGTTGCTAGTATGGGAATTTCATTTTTGTCTTTTATTACATAATAATGAAATTCCCAATTATTTTCAGGGGACTTTGTATTTGAAAAAGCATTTTCCAAAAAAGATAATCCTTCCCAGTCGAATGTGCTTTGTTTTCCTAAAAGGTTATTCCAGTTTTGCTTGTCTATTTTTTTTATGGATGTTTCGTACTGTACTATTAAGTTAGATTTTGGCTCTTCATTTTCTATTTGAGGCATTGTTTCAGGGATGCCAAATGCCTTTTTTACTTTGTGAAGGCTATTACCTGATTCTTCCAAGGCTTTAGGAAAATGGAATTCCATTGCTTCTACTAGTGCTTTTATTTCTTCTTTTTGATTGTGGCGGGAAAGGGTAATACGAATACCCGTGTTTTTGATTGGTACTGCGGGGTATATTGCGGGATTTACATAAAAACCTTCATTAAAGAGTCTTTGTACCATTTTATAAGCGGTCAACGGCATAGCGGTACCTAAGAAAAATACTGGTGAGTTATTCAGATCAATCATTGGAAGGGTGGTTTTTTCCAATAATGATTTGAAATATTCTATCTTTTCTGATAAATCGCACTGTAAGCTCGTGATTTCGGTCGAAAGATGAATGTCAGCCGAAGCAATTGCGGCTGCTACAGAAGCGGGTTCCAGTTGTGCAGAAAAAGTAAGTGGTCCACCAAAGTTTTTAATTTTTTCACGCAGTCGATTATCTGTGCAAAGTAAAGTCGCTCCACTGGCACCAAATGTTTTGCTCAAAGTACCGAACAGTAAAACATTGTCTGGTAAATTTTTTAAAACATCCAATACGTACCCAGTGCCATTTTTTCCTCTCCAGCTCATGCCATGTACATCATCAAAGTACAGGTGTAGCTGCGGGTATTTTTTACACAGTTCCATCAAATTAGGTATTGGAGCGAAATCGCCAAACATGGAATATACCCCATCAGCCATATACCATATTTTATTGCATCGTGTAGCGAGGTATTTAATTTTATCTTCAAGCATATTCAAATTATTATGTCTAATCATTTCTACCGGGATGCCTCTTATTTTTAATAGTTGACAGGCATTTTGAACACTCCAATGTACCTGGTGGTCTAAAATTACTCCGTCTTCATCTCTTACCACTGTTGGAATTACTGCCAAATGACCTAGTGTACTGTTTTTAGTTATTATAGGTGGGATTCCATACATCGTTTCAATTTTTGATTCCAGCTCATTGTATAATGGATTGGAAATGTAAGTTTTGGATAGGGGGAATTGTGTACCATAATTTTGAATAGCTGCTATTGCTGCGTCTTTGAGCCGGATGTCTTGTTCTAGCCCCAAATACCCTGTCGTGCCAAAATGAAACATTTTTTGCCCTTTTATCTGTAGGGTACGTCCATTCAAAATTTGATCTTCAGCATAAAGGTGAAGTACGCCTTCTTTTTT
Source organism: Flavobacterium sp. WC2421 (assembly GCF_040822115.1). Lineage (NCBI taxonomy): Bacteria > Pseudomonadati > Bacteroidota > Flavobacteriia > Flavobacteriales > Flavobacteriaceae > Flavobacterium > Flavobacterium sp. WC2421. The sequence continues at coordinate 2,471,352 of NZ_CP162004.1, forward strand.
TGCTCCAGCGATCACCTCATCGACGGTGTCAATGAAGCTGTTGTGTTTGATTTTTGCCATATTATTTTGGTTTTAGTTGTTTAAAAATATAACCACCTGAATATCTCTTACAAGTTTGATATTTGTGGCGTAAAACTCTGAATAAAAAGCTAATGAGATTCAATGAATTATAAAAAAATCCTTTTATGACAACAGATACTCCCGATTTGATAACATTTGTGATTATTTGTATCAAATTGTGTGTGTTTAATTTAAATTGTATTATTTTTAATATTTTTTTTGCTAAATTGTGGCGTTTTATTTAATTTTTTTAAAAAATGATGCATACTTTTCAGGATAATGAATTTGCTCAATTTTGGATTCATAACGAGATTCTTTTCTTTAAATACAAGCCTAATGTTGTCATTAATTTAACAGCAGCCCAACGCATCGTTGGTGATCGAATTCAGTTACAAAATGAAATGGCTTATCCTATTTTTTGTGATATTAGAGGGATTGTAGATTCTGACAAAGCTGCAAGGGACTATTTGGCGCAATCGGGTTCTATTCTTACCAAGGCAGTAAGTCTGGTAGGGCACCAAAGTGTTTCCTTAAGTATGATCTCATTTTATCTCAAAATATGTAAGCCAAGTGTTCCGACTAAGATTTTTACTGATGAAGCAGCTGCTTTAGTTTTTTTGGAAAAGTATGTCTAGTGGGCGGATATTTATTTATGACTAATATTTACACATTATGAATCAAGAAATTAATCTGCAGCGTATGCGCAGTATGTCTCAAATGCTTCTTGAAATGGCAGGAGGTAATTTTAGTAATCGAATTCAAAGAACAGAAGAGGATGATGAACTAGAAGGATTAGTTGTGCTTATGAATATGGTTGCCGAGGAAATGAAGGAGTCTGTTTTTCACGCGGGTTTTATAAATCCTCATCATTCCTACAGGAATCTAGTTCAAAGTACTTTTATCTTAGATGAGTGTTTTGTCATTAAAAGTTATAATTCCGAAGCCTCTGTTTTATTAAACTTAACTCCTGATTTGTTATATGATACGTTATTTAAGAATTTGTTATCCGAAGATTCATTGTGTTTTTGGAATCGTTTAGAAGAAGAAATATTGTTAGACCCTGACTATCATGCTACAGTGCAATTAATTTATATTGCGCAAAATAAATTATTAGTTCCTGTGTATTGTACTATTTCAAGGCTAATGAACTGCTCAAAAATTTTAATTAGTTTCGTAACTACCGTAGTAGAAGAAACTATTTCGAAATCTGCTATGATTACTCCAGAAAGTAAAGATCTACCGATTTTCTTAAGTAGACCTTCGGATATATTAATAATTCAAAATGTTTATGATTATATTTTAGAACATTTGGATAGTCCGTTACCTTCTGTTAAGGAACTCTCTTATATTTTTGGTACGAATGAAAATAAATTAAAATACGGATTTAAGCAACTCTTTCGGACGAGCATCTACCAATTTTATATCATTGAGCGGTTGAAAAAAGCGCATCTTTTAATTCAGCAGACCAAAATTCCTTTAAAAAGTATTGCTACTATGACAGGCTTTAACACTTATCCTAATTTTTCGAAAGGTTTTAAAAAGCATTTTGGGTATACTCCGATGGATATTAAAAGAAAATTTTGACAGCAGGAGGAAAGAGGAAAGAATAAAGAAAATAGAGAAAAGAATAAAGAGGAAAAAAGTATAATGTAGAAAAACTCCTTTTTTGACAAGTTATACTCCCGATTTGCTTCACTTTATTTATTTGTTTTTTGGAATTTTATATCGGATTAAATTTAAAGTTTAGCGATATGAAATTATCTTCCTCCACAGAAAGTATTATTGTCAAAGGTGTTAGCTTGCTGTATGCTGTATTGTTTGTTTACGCAGCAGTTAGTAAACTACTTGATTTTGAGAATTTTCAGGTTCAGCTAGGGCAATCACCCTTACTAAGTGCTTTTGCGAGTTGGGTTTCATGGGCTGTCCCAATTATTGAATTGCTTATTTCCTTACTTCTGATTTTTCCAAAATATCGACTTATTGGATTCTTTTCCGCTTTTAGTTTGATGATTCTATTTACTACTTATATCATCATTATTTTAAATTTCAGTTCTTTTGTTCCCTGTTCCTGTGGGGGTATTCTTGAAAAGATGAATTGGACTCAACATCTTATTTTTAATATTGTTTTTGTTTTGTTAGCTTTAGTTGGGATTCTAATACTAGGGCAAAATGAAATAACGGCACAAGTCAAAAAATGGAAACCTATTTTTATAGCTCTTCCAATCGTATTTGTTTGCAGCATTTCCGTTGTGATTTTACTTTTTATAGTATCAGAAGATATTATTCATCATCGCAACAATTTTATTCGTCGTTTTCCTCACCACCCAATATTAAAAACACATGAAAAGGATATTCATTTTAATTCTTATTATATAGCGGGAATAGCTGATGGGAAAATATATTTAGGTAATATTACTGCCCCGTTAAATATACTTGTTTTAGATACAAGCTTGCAACATCAAGAGCGATTCGTGATACAGCTTAAAAATGAAAATATTGCTTTTCGAAGAATTGCTCTAAAGGTTAAACCTCCTTATTTCTATGTTTTTGATGGAACAGTCCCAACTATTTTGAGTGGAAGTATCAAAGATTGGAAAGCATCACAATTAATGAAAGGCAAAGCTTATTTTTCTTTATCTGAGCCCATTAATTCGAAAACTTTTGTTTTTCGAGCTGTAAGCAGTACAATGCATAATTCTATTTTAGGACTTTTAAGGATTAGTGATACCATTCAAGTAAGATTAGCTCCTCATTTATTGCAAAAACAAATTGATGGACTTTTCGATACAGACGGGATGCTTTTGTATAACGAACAACTTCAGAAAGTTATTTATACCTACTATTATCGCAATCAATATCTTGTCATAGATACTAATTTAAAGCTGAATTATATAGGACATACAATTGATACGACTAGTCGTGCTCGTATTAAAGTAGCTTACATTCATTCTAGAAATCAAAGCAAACTTTCAGCCCCTCCGTTATTAGTTAACAAAGGCACTTCAACTTATGGGAATTACCTTTTTGTGAATGCTGGTTTAATGGGATTGTATGAGCCGGAAGAAATGTGGCGAACTGCTTCTATTATTGATGTTTATGATTTTAGGCATAAACGTTATGATTTCAGCTTTTATATTAATAATGAAGAGCAACATAAGATGGAACATTTTCAGGTTGTGGATAATTTAGTAGTTGCATTAATCGGTCATAAAATTGTTACGTATCGTTTGTATAATAAAGGGTTTCATCCGGCAAATTTTAAATCAAAAATGGGAAATACAATAGGCCTATAAAAACATACTGCGCGGTGTCAGGAAATCGATCGAAAACCTGTAAAAAAGAGTAGATCAAAAACTTTTAATTTAAATATTATGAAAACACGTATTGTACAAAAGGCGTTGCCTTTTGCAGCTATTGTTTTAGCAGTAGCAGGGGCTTTTGCAGCCAACATTTCCAGAACCAATGTCAGCACTTACGCTGATGTTAACGGACGAATTCCTTCCACTTGTGCCGAAACAAGTGTTGTTTGTTCGGATAATTTTAATCCACAAATGTGTACTAATGGTGCTCAACAGTTGTACAAACTAAATGCAGCAGGTACAGCTTGTCCTCAGGCTCTTTACAAAAAGATTCAGTAGGACTTCAACAACCCTATATTAATTAGGGGAAATGGCAATGCCGAACTTGAAAATTTCAGGTTCGGCATTGTTTTTTACCCTCTCACAGACCATTCAATAGTAGGGAGTGAACAAGTGTACGTATCATTTTCGTTTTACCCTGTCCCTAAAGGGAGTTGAAAATATTGCGCTTTATCTTTTTAAACTCCCTTTTTAGTTTTGACAAAGTGCATTGATTATTTTCGTTTTGCCCCGTCCCTAAAGGGAATCGAAAATTTGGAGTTTTTCATAATAAAAGAGGAATTTAGTAAGTAGCAATCCGTTGTTTAGATTCTTTTTGTGGAAAAAGGGATTCCTTTAAGATACAAATCGAACCATTCTTTTACTCTTGTATCGAGGTCTATTTGTGATTCGGGTTTACCAATGGCATGGCCTTGGCCGGGATATACCAGAAACGTATGTGGTTTTTGCAGTCTTTGTAACGCTAAATGTAGTTCGATGCTTTGCGTCCAATTCACGTTAGGGTCTTGCTGGCCCGTCCAAATCAACACTGGTGTATTTATGGAGGAAGCGTGTGCTATAGGTGAGTTTTCAATATATCCTTTGTAATTGTCAAACAAAGAGGCACCCATTCGCAATTGTGCGGATTCATAGCGCCACATATGGGAGCGCTCGCCACTGGATTCCATACTTAAATAATTACTGACTAGATCTGTACAGGCGGCACCCACGACTGCTGTTGCAAACCTATTAGTTTGTGAAATAATATAAGCAGTCTCATATCCTCCAAAGGAACCGCCTATCAAACCAATGTGATTGGATTCTACGATGCCCTTCGCTAGAACAGTATCAATAGCTTCTTGTACGCATGAAACGGCAGATTGTCCTGGTGTTCCTACTTCATAGGCAATGTCTGGATAGAATACTAAATAGTCATCGAATGTATAATTAGTTGGATTAAACCCATCCGAATTGTATTGTGTAGGATTAATATAGTGATGCATCATTCCCGATTGTCTTTCGTATAGGTGAACAATCATAGGATATTTTTTACTAGATTGAAAACCTGCAGGATAAAATAGTACTCCTTTCAAGGGTTGTCCTTTTTGGTTTGTATAAGAAATCAGTTCAGCATGTCCCCAGGAGAATTTATCCTGCTGCGGATTTGTTTTCAATACCAGCTGCTCTTTTTTCATGATTTTGCTCCAAAGCTGTAATTTTGGTGAACTCTCAAACGACTCTTCTTTATACAGATATTTTTCACTTTGCTTTGCCTTTTTCAGCATGCTGATTCTTGCCTTTTTATATACCATCACATTGCACTGACCATTGCTTTCCAAGTAATAATATCCTGAGGCTTTATTATCGCCCAAGGCTTCAAGTATCGTTCCTTTAGTAAAGTTAAAAGTACGGGTTGGTAAATTAGATGAGGTATTTATGATGTCATTTTCATTTTGGTAGATTCTGAAACGAATTTTTTGCTCCCGACCTTGGGTTAGTCTTTTGGCGTTTTCCCCATCTGGAGTTACTGTCCAAATATCATACTGGTCGTACACAATAAGCTTACCGTCCTGTGTCCAACCCGGACTACCATAAGGTGGCGTTGCTCCTGGCTGATCGAATTCCAAGTTATAAACGGCTGAGGGAATTAGTGTTGTAACATTGGTCTGTTTTTTCAATATAGGATCGTATATCCACCATTTTTTATCTTTAAAGTAATTGATATACCTGCCCTGTGGTGGTGCTCCTATATTTCCAATGGAATGGAGCTGTTTCTTTACTACTAAACTGCTTTTTCCTGTATTTAAATCGGTCAGGTAGAAGTCGGGTATTGCCTCAAATTCATATTGAGGTTCATATGCTTGATTATTAAATGTCAATGCATAGTTTTGATTCCCAGTTAACAATACGTTTGGCAAATCATCTGTTCCTATTTGGACTATTTTATTTTCCTCTGGCCACCATACTGCCAATTTAGGAATATGGGAAGGGTCTAGCTGTTGACCATGATGTACGCCTGTTACAACACTACTCCATATTTGCACTATTTCGTTTTCTTCCTTTTGAGGAACTGCAGCAGCTAGGTAAAAGAAGATTCGTTTGCCATCTTCTGAAATTTCAAGCGGCACGCGAGCAAAGGGAATTACAATATGTTTGTCTTTAAAGAAATCTGTCGACAATAATGGGTCTAAAACTACTATTTTAGGTTTTTGTTCTAATTGGGTTATGTAGTATAGCTTGTGGTTTTTTAGTTTAGCGGTCACGATATTAGATTCCTGTAAAAAGGAGAGTACATCGCCTTTACTATTCCACGTAAGGTATTTAAAATCCCCTTCTTTTTCTTGAACTAATGTCGCACTATTAAAATTGGAATTCATTCGAATCAGCTTCACTGTATTTTCTTTTGGTGTTACGTAGGCTAAAAGAGTACCATCCCCATTAAAACGATATTCTGAAACTCCATTGATCGTCTGTTCTTTACCCGTTTGTAAATGGAGTATGTGGAGAGACTCTTCCTTCTGTGATTCCTGTTTCGTTAGAACTACATATTTTCCTCCAGCTACAAACTCATATTTGGAAATGTTTTGAATCCATTGCAGTACACCCGATTTTAAGTTTAGTAATGCCATTCCTTTCTTTGAATCTTGCGCAATCCACCATTTACTGTCTGGACTAAAAAGTCCATTTTCTGCTGTTGGAAAATACTTTTTCTTCGCAGTTTGTGTGTTTTGTACAAATAATGTGTCCTGTGCTGAATGATAATTCAGTTTGTAGCTTATCCAATTTCCATCTTCTGAAATTTTTTCATCTGAGAGGGTACTCCATAATGGATAGTCTGCGGGTTTAAGTTGCCTTTTTGAAAAGGATTGGCTCCAAGAAGAGCCAATCCCAAGTATCAAAAGGAGAAAAATCCAGTTCGTATTCCCTTTTAAATTCATCCTCTTATTCATTTTAATATCCTGGATTTTGATGTAGGTTTTTGTTCAGTAGTAATTCTGTTTGAGGAATGGGTAACCATTTATCGGTACTTTTCCATCCGGGCTTTAAAGGACTTAAAATCCCATCTGCTTGTTCTGTTCTTTTTAAGTCAAACCAGCGTTGCCCTAATTCAGTAAATAATTCGACCCTGCGTTCTTGTTGAATAGCCAGCAACACGTTTTGGGGAGTGTTGGCCGCCGTATCTGCTAATCCTGCTCGGTTTCGAATTAGGTTTAAATCAGCTAAAGCACCAATCCAATTATTTTGATGAGCCCTAGCTTCTGCACGGATGAGGTATTGTTCTTCTAATCGCAATATAATTGCAAATTCCTGAGAGCTTCCTGTATTGGCGATTTGTTTGTATTTGTATGAGTAGTACCATGTTTGTGTACCGTCCGTCACATTCCCCAACCAATGTTGCTTTCTTTGATCTCCAGTTTCGAATGCGTTTAGTAAATGGGTACTTATAACAGTAATTGGAGGAGGGCCGCTGCTAAAAATAAAAGTATGCGCATCATGCGTGTTCAGCCCCGAAATACCTGGGTGCAATTGCCAAATTGTTGAGGGATTTTCCTTTAGAAATACCTTATCTAGATCCGCTTCCAACTGGTATGTATTCGTATTAATTACTTGGGACGCTTCCTCTTCGGCTAGTTGCCACGCTCCTCTGTAAAGGTACACTCGTGCTAGTACTGCTGTAGCTGTGCCTTTATTTGGCCGAATACGTTCTGCAGTACCATAACTGTCGTTTAATATGCTTTTAGATAGCATTAAGTCGGTTGTAATTTTATCATATACTTCGTCTTCGGACATTCTCGAAACGGTGCTGTTCTTTTTATAATCCGTTGTATCGATGTAAGGAATATCTCCAAATAGATTTAATAAATAAAAGTGAATAAATGCTCTAAGAAACAAGCCTTCTCCTTTTAAGATATTACGCTCCTCTGTGGGAATTGTGGTTGATTTTTCAAGACCTTCTAAAAGTGCGTTTATTGCATAAATTTGACTGTAACTGCTATTCCATAAAGAACTAACCATAGGATTTGAGGAGAGTACGGTATGATTGTAAAAGTCTTCTAAAGGCGCACTGGGACTTCCATAATAGGTTAATTCATCCGAATAGTTTCCCAGTCCATTCGAAAGGCCATCTTGGTTTCCAGAAAGTATGCCGTTTTCTCTTAGTTGTGAATAGCAATTTGAAAGTGCTGCATTTGCTGTTGTAACATCTTCGAACACTGCAGTACCAGTAAGCTGTGATTGTGGCAAATCTACCTCCGTAAAACTTTCGCAGCCATTCAGCCACAAGCAAAGGAGTACTATTAATGCTATTATTAGCATTGACTGTATTAATTTATAGTATTTCATATCGCAATATTTATTGATTTTTAAAAGCTAAGGTTTAGTCCAAAAGTAAATTGACGTAAAGGAGGGGAGTAGAAAGCGGATTGATTTTCAGGATCGGCACCTTTGTACTTGGTCCATGTGAGGAGGTTTTGTCCTTGTAAATAGATTTTTGCTGTCCCCCCTTTTGTAACTTCTTTTGGAATCGTATATGAAATACTGATGCTTTTCAATCGGATGTAGGAAGCATCACTTATGGTTGCGTTACTGTTGCTGTATAAAAAATAGGCATCCAATGCTGCTGCATTAGCTCCTGTTGTATATTGCTGAATTTCGGCATCGGTACCATTTTGTGGCCAGTGATTCAAAACCGCTTGTGGCTGATTGGAGAAATCTCCTATCCAAGAAGCCGTGTATAAGTAATTACGCCCTTTTTGTTTTACGCCCTGAAATAGAAAATCCAGTACCCAATTTTTATAGCTGAGTTGGTTGCCAAATCCTCCAAATAATTGAGGTGCTGTATCTTCAATCCATTGGCGGTCTTCTGGTCCCGTAATTTTTCCGTCACCATTGTAGTCCTCAAATTGATAAACACCTGTAACTGGATCAATTCCTGTGTAGTGGTATGTTTTTTGGATACTCAATGATTTACCTATTACCAGCGAATTGGCGTAAGTAGACCCCTCTAAATCAGGGAATTCCAAGAGTTTGTTTTTAGGTAGGGTCAGGTTTAATGTAGTCGTCCAATTGAACGCTGTCTTTCTAAAATTAACCGTTCGCAATTCCAGTTCTAAACCTGTATTTTGAACTGTTGCATTTAAATTAGCTTGTAAAGAAGAAAAACCTGTAGTTCCTGGTTGTGGCACACCCACAAGTTGATTAGAAGAACGGTTGCAAAAATAGGCTGTAGTTAAGAAAATACGATCGTTGAGAAAACCAAGGTCGATTGCGGCTTCCTTTTTTTTATTGGTTTCCCAACCAAAGGAAGGATTGAAAAGACGAGTAGGTTTTATCCCAATAGTACCATTGTAATTGTTGCCAGTAATCTCATAAGTGTCTAAGAATTGGTAATCACCAATCTGGTCATTTCCACTGGTACCATAACTGATGCGTAATTTTCCGAAACTTAAGAAACTATTATTATTTATGAACGCCTCCTTTGAGAATATCCAGGCTGCACCTATAGCTCCGAAATTAGCAAAGCGATTGCCAGGGCCAAAACGACTGGAACCATCTCTTCTTCCTGTTAAGTTAATGATGTATTTACTTTTCCAATTGTAATTAATTCTACCAAAGAACGCTTGGTATTTGTAAATGGTCAACTGATCGTCAGTAATGGTCAAATAGGAAGCTGCAGCTATATTGTGCAGTAAACTGTTACTTGCAAAACCTGATCCGATTTGCGCCAATTGTTGCCCGGTTTGCTTCTGGAAAGTTGTGCCTGCCAATAGCATTAATTCTGAATTGCCTACTGTTTTCTTCCAATTGATCTGAGGTTCAATAATCCAAGAGCTACGTTTGGCATTGTTTATAATAAGTGTGGAAACTTCACTGCCCAGTCCATACGCTGGATTGTACATGGTAGAAGGAAATGTGCGGTTTTCGGAGATATGATAGTCTGTATACCCTAGATTTGTTTTTATTTCTAAGTTTTCCAATATGTTGTATGAAAGGACAGTATTAGCAATTAGGTTGGTAGTATTTGCTGCATATTTGCCTTCCAAATAGCTTAACGGATTGTTCCAAGTGCCATTTTCCCAATTTAAGTTTCCTAGGGCATCGTATAGAGCTGGGGCATTTGGCGCTAGAATTGTAGCTTGGTACATCAAGTCGTTTGCGGGTAGGCTATTCTTATCAGTAGCATAGTCTGCTGTAAAGCTCATTTTAAAACGATTGTCAATCGAGCGATGCGTTAGGCTGTTGTGAAACGCTAATTTTTCATATTTTGCATCCCCAGGGAAAACGGTTGTTTCGTTACGGTAGGTGCCACTTAACAAAAATTGAGTTTCGGCATTTCCACCAGAGACCGTAGTTTGAATATTGTTCGTATTTGCAGTACCTCCCAGTAATTCTTTTTGCCAATTGGTGTAGCGGTTTTGATCCCAAGTACCATTTACATCATAGGCGTACCCTGGATAGTCTGTAATTCCGTCATTGGCAAAGGCTTCCCTACGCATGGATAAATATTGTGCTGTATTTAGTAAATTCATGGTACGAGTTAGTTTTCCAAAACTGGAATACGTATTCATATCGAATTTGGTTTTTCCTTGTTTTCCTTTTTTGGTCGTTATGAGCACGACACCGTTGGATCCTCTTGAACCGTAGATTGCAGTAGCATCAGCATCTTTTAGTACTTCCATACTCTCAATATCTGATGGGTTAATATTGTTGAGAGGGCTTGCTGATCCTGCCAAAATATTGCCCGATGTCATTACTGAGCCTAATGATTGTGAACTGTAAGGTACCCCATCCACAATATATAGCGGTGCATTACCATCAGTGCGAATGCTGTTTATCCCTCTGATCTGTATGTCGAAACCACCACCAGGAGTTCCAGTGGCTTGTGTTATTGTTACGCCAGACATTCTTCCTTGCATTGCTGCTAACGGATTATTTATAGGTTGTTTTTCTATATCCTTTGCAGTGATTTTCGCAATACTTCCTGTGCGTTCACTTTCTTTAACGGAGTAGTAGCCTGCGTTGACACGGACTTCTTGCAAGGAGGTGATGTCCTCCAGTAATTGTATATTGATAGTTGTACGACCGTTTATGAAAATTGTTGCCGTTTTGAATCCTATGAAAGTGACCACTAGCGTATCAATTGGGTTCGCTTTTATGGTGTATTTTCCATCAAAGTCAGAAATAACGGTTGATTTTGCTTTTCCTTTTATGGAAATAGTAACACCAGTTAAGGGGTTGATTCCATCCGTAATGGTACCGTTTATTTGTATTTGTTGCGGTAAGGAGTGGTTTTGCCTCAGTAGCTTGTTGGCTAGAGCAGGGGTATAGGATAATGAGAACCCGATAATAATCAGGTACCAAAATGCCGATCCACCCTTGTAAAATGAATTTTTTTTCATAATATTGGGTTAGTTAATTGAAACGTTAGTTTTGTTAGCGATGGTCCTCTATTCGTCCGCCAAGAAGAGTTAGAGGGCCTTTTTTTTGATTTAAAGTTTAAATCTTGGTGTCGAAAAGTGACTATTTCCGACATGAGATGGTGTTTTTTATAGCATAGGCAATTGGTTTTAAAGGTTATGTAAGAAAAGCGTACTACCGTTGTTTGTTGCAGCCAAACGCAGGTAGTGCCTTTCCCAACTAATTCAATAATTATTGGTATTGCGAGACTAATAAGAAGAGGCAGTGCTAAGAATAGAAGTTGAGTTTTGCCTAAATAATTGGCATAAAAAATGGCATGGAACTCAGCTTATCGTATCAGAGGTACTGGTATACCGGGGAACAATAAGTGAGCCCACGCCATGGGACGTGAGCATCTTACTTATCTTCTCGTTCCTATAAATTACCAGTTTTCTGATACGAGATTCTAAGCGAATGCTTCAAATATTTTAAATGAAGAAACGCAAATATATAAATTCAAAAACAAATATAAAACAAATATTTGAATTGCGCACTATCGTGTGCAAAATAACCGTAGATATTATATTCTTTTGCTCTAATGACTAATGATAACTCACAAAGTAACAAATCTAAAGATAAGAAGCCTGTAAAGGTTTTTCTTATAGACAGGTATGTTTGTAATTTTATATGCGAGAAGTGGATGAGTGATGATGTATCTAATAGGTCTTTTGGAAAATCTCATGGTATACATGAAGGAATTGTTAGAAAAATAAAAGAAGTAGACGGATATAAGATACCGGTATCTACACTTACTACTATATGTTTCTATAAAGGGATGAAATTGTCAGAGTTTTTTAAATTAATAGAAGAAACATATGGCGAGTTAAATGATAACTTTGAAACCGTCTTTAAGTAATTAACGGCAAACAAGATTGGTGAAGAATATTGAAATGTAGATGCTGAGAAGCATCTTTTTCTATTTTATAACTAAACGGAGCACTTGTCAATTCGGGATTATTAGTTGTCAAAAAAGGAGTAATTGACTTCAACATAAAAAAGGAAATCTTATACCTTCTATATTAGAGGTATGGAATGGTATGAGATACTAATAGTGATTGTGATTATCCCGCTGGGAGCATATATAAGAGGGAAGATCTATGACTTCAAGAGGGATTATGATAAAATGGTAGTTGGAGGAGTAGGGGAAAGGGATAGAAAGATGCTGATGAGGTGTCATTTTTTGTTTTATGGTGGCACAAATTACAAAACTGGCTACTTTGCATTGGTTGATACATCATTTACTAGAAAGCGGTACCGATCTTAAATATATACTAGAATTATTAGGGCATAGCAGCAGTAAAACTACAGAAATTCAGACCCACGTAAGTACGAAAAGTATGCTACAAATAAAAAGCTCACTTGATGATTTGTAAGAAATAAAGCAATATATTTGATTGCTAATAAAGTGTGATAAAACAAGACCTATATACAAGTTAGGCAACATTTCACAACCACGTAACAAATAACTAATGGATTATAGACCAGAACCAAATTTCTATTTTGACGGAGGCGATCTATTCTATGTAGAACTTTCAATAATTTCATTTAGGAATTATATTTTATTGGTTGAAAAGAGTTTCGATGAACAGAAAAAAAATCTTTCTGAAAAATATGCTGAACATTACAAAAACCTTGATAATTCTGATTTATTCTTACATACTACAACTTCAGAACTTCTAGAAATTGAACAAGAATTTATACAACGGTTTAGAAAATCAATTGTAATTCAAATATTTTCCTATTTAGAAAGTGAGCTTAAAAGCATTTGCAATACGCATTCTGATTCAACAAAAAGCATTTATACAGTTAACGATTTAAAAGGAAATAGTGATTTAGATAAAGTCAAAAAATATTTGACAAAATCCATGAAAATTGAAGTTGGTAAATTTGATCTATGGCCATTCATAAATAATCTAAGAATATTGAGAAATAAAATTGTACATGAAAATTCAACAATTCAAATTAATGATGGGGATTTGAAAGCAATAAAAACATTTTCAAATAACAAATTTTTACTCGAGTCAGAAAATCCAAATTCTGAGTTCTACAATATTGTATTTAATAATCAAGATTTTCTAGACGAATGCTTAAATAAGATCGAATCATTTATTCAAGAAATTATGAAAGATTACAGACCATTTTATTAATAGAAAAGTGACCTTAACATTGGTTTTCTGCGATTGGAAGACTTTTTTTTATTTAGAAAATTCTCTGAATCTTCTAAGTTTTTTTCTTGCACTGGTAATCTTTTGTGATAAATTTACGTAACCATCATAAAGCCTGCGGGACATAAGGGAACATTATAACAACCAAATAAATAAACAATAAAATGGCATTTCAACGTTGGGAATCAGAAGATGAATATACTCATGCTTTTAGAATTTTTAATAGTCATCACACTTACATGAATTCATTATATTGGTCTCATGTTCCTGCCTCAACTTTTGTTCAGGCAACCTATCGTAAAAATGCGAATTCAGGACAAACAACTAACCAAGTATTTAATTTATCCGGACCTGATTCAAATAGAGTTGCACAATCATTAGAAGACTATAGTAAACATTTAAAAGAGTTTGACAATTGGGTAAGATTAAATACATTGGTTTCTGTACTAGGATACTTTGAAATTTATTTAGGTTCGATAATCTCACTTTCTGTAGAATCAGATCCTGGAATTTTATTTTCAATTACAAGAAAAATTGACGGCGTAAGTGTATTAAAACATAGCACGTCGGAACAATATTCATTTTATGAAAAATCAGACGAAATTACAAAAGGAGAATGGTCGACAAGAGTTGCGAACTATGGCAAAATATTTGGCTTAATTCCTATAGATTTGGGCAAAAACATTACAGCTTTAGACAAAATGAGAAAAATAAGGAATAATGTGGCGCATGCTTTTGGTCGCGATATTAATTTATCTCGTGCTCGCTCAACTTGGAAAATGTTAGAAATTGAAAGGCTTTCGGAAGATCGATTAAAGCGTTATATGGAAATTATCCGAAAAGTGGCCAGAGGTATTGACGCCCATTTATTAGAGAAACATATAGGAAGCTACGAAATGCTTCATTTCTATCACACCAACATAAAGAATTTTGATCCTTCAAAAAATCTATTTGATTTTAAAGTTGAAATTAATTCTTTAAATGTGAAAAATAAAGGAATTACATATTGTAAAGATTTGGTTAGCTATTATAATTCAATATAGTAACGTTGCCTAACACTTGCCACAAGAGATTTGGGCATTTGGCTCAATTTGAAAATAGTCTTGTATTTGGAATGATTAGGCAAATCCGAAAATAAGGCTTAATTTAACCCCAAACCTCTTGTAGCAAGGGAACGTTGGTGGCTATAATCAAAAGCAGAAACACCATCCCCAAAAATTCCGAAGAGTAATTACATGGCTAGATAACTTCTGCATTGGGATTTCATTCTAGGTTGTTTCAGCTCGCATTTTATCAAAAGTTCTCGTTATTGGAAACTGTCCTGGGAAAAAGTGTTATCATCAGTGCCAAATTTTTCATGGAGTATGGACCAAAAAGGCGATGGACTCTTATTAAATCGGTAATGCTTATCATATTTATATACGTTGTTGATGCTAGAGTACAAAAGAATACAGGTTTTCTTAGCCCGACTGACGCAAACATAGCATAATCGGGAGTCTTCTGCCAAAGCGATTTCGTCATCTTTATGCAAATAGAAAGGGAAATTACCGTCCTCCATTCCTAACATTATTACGACTTCAAATTCTAAGCCCTTACAGCTGTGTCTGGTACTTATTGTAACTTCGTCATTCGGCGTTCTAAGATTTGCCAACCGACTTAGCGGTGCACCCTTTAAATTTCGTAGCCTCGCTTCATCAAGAAGAATGTCAAGATTTGCTATTTCGTCAGGATATAGCTCAGAAGTGGCTAAAGTTGCTTTAATATCAAGTTGGTCAATGAGGAAAGTACACCAATCAAAAACTGTTGCTTTTGTAATCGACTTGGTCAAAACTTTATGAAGTTTAACCTTGAGTTCTATATCGGGAAGGAAACGTCTATCGTCTTCATGCGTGTAAAGGAGTTTTCTCCAAAAATTAAAAAGCTCTTCGAAGGATATTTGTTCGTGTTGAATGCACCAACCAGCACATTTTTGTAACCATATAAGAACTTCACTGTTTTCGAAATCCCATTTTGCAATGAAGAACGGGATTTGTCTGGTTTGGAGTGACTGCGCCATTTCGGCTACATTTTGATTCCACCCCACGATGATACCGATTTCATTCAAAGAAACTCCTTTTTCAGTAAGTTTTGGAATAATTTTTTGGGATACCGTTCGATATTGGTCATCCATATCTTCTTTACAGGTAACAAAAACGAAATCCGCTGCCTCATCAGTTAAGTTCTTGGAAGAATAATTTGGCAAAGGAGGCTTTAGCTGAAGCGTACCTAGTGAAGCTTCGATAATATACGGGGAACTACGGTAGTTAGCTTCTAATTCCACTAGATGGATATCATCGTTGTTTTTCAGTTCCTCCAGAAAATCCGGATACCCACCGGTGAATCCATAAATCGATTGATTTACATCTCCAACTGCGTACAACTTTATACCTGCATTGAAAGTAAGCTCTAGAACCATTTCATGTAAAGGTTTGCCGAGATCCTGATACTCGTCAACCAAAAGCCATGGGAATTTACTTCGTAATGACTTCCTAACGAATTCTTGCTCTCTGATTAATGTCGCAGAAAGGTTTATGATACTAGTGAAGTCGAGGAAGTCAGATTCCATTAATAGTTCTTCGAAACGGCTTGCTGCTTGCTGTATCGTTTCTGTCGATGTGATGGTCACGCCACTTATCCCTTCCAGACTTAAAGCTCTGCATCTATTTATCTCAACTAGGGGTAGCCTTTTTGGATCCTCGATTCCCATTTCTTGCAATACCGTATTGTAAATCTTTCGCTGATTATCAGAGTCGATTATTTTAATTGGATATTTAACTTGATATTGCGGGTATAGGTGGGCGAAAGGTTGTATAACATGTACCAAACTGAAGCCGTGTACGGTTCCAATAAAATCACGTTTGTTAGGAACATAGCCATAGCTCTTCAATCGGCTTTCCAGCTCTCTAACAGATTCCCTACTAAAACTAATGCAAGCCAAACCCGATGGTTCATTTATGTGCATTTTGGACAAAGCCATAGCTTTCAAAGAAAGCACCCTAGTCTTGCCGCTTCCCGGCCCGGCAATAACAACTGTGTTAGCCATCGAATTGTAGGCTTCAAATTGCTGATCGTCTTTTTTTATCAGACCCAGATCATGATAAAAGTTGCTATTCATACTGTTCCTTTACAATTGTTATCGCTCTTGCAATTCCATCAGATATGTATCCAGGTATCATATCTTCTGTCATTTCACTAGCGAGACGTTGAGCAAACCTCCCTTTGCTGATACTCGCTTCTATTTTCGACAATGCGGCCCAATAATCTTTACCGTCCAAAGCATCATTGAAATTTTTAAGTTTTTTGGGCCCACCGTTTGTCAACTCTTGATACATTTTTTTAATTGTCGTAAGATCATCAGTATCCATTTCTTTGAACATATCGACTTCCATTGTGTAATTTCCTACGAAACAGCCATTCTCTCTAAAAATGTCTTCTTGATCGGGAATAGTATCGGGAATCTTTAAAATAATGCCTAAATCCGATAATATTGCCCCTACGTTTTCGTTACCAGCATAACCGAGATCATCTCCGTCTTCATGCATCCTATGGTATTCGCGAGTTGTTTTGGTTTTGCCGTCGACAGTCAGCGTCACTTTTCGGTAATAATCACCATCCGTGAATAATATCCATGGAATTTCTAAGGTTTCTAAAAGCTGAATGTACGGTTTGAAATTCGTTGAATTTACGTTACACACTATTATACCATAATCGTCAAGCGGTGTGCCAAGCTTATTAGCCGCTGCCGGAATAATGTATTCTTCAGCAATACCTTCGACCAAGAGGATTAATTTGCCGAAATAAATTTCTCCCCTTTTGGCATCTACATAACGTTCTATATCTTTTTTATCCCAATCACTTAATCCCAATTCAACTGTAGAAAAGGCCTGACTTCCATCACCGACTTTCCGAATATGAACAATGTAGTTCAATGGCGAAATCGAGGTGATGAAAGTAGAATGGGATGTGAAAATGACGGATGTACCGCTTTTGTGCAAAACCTCCCTGTAAATTAGCCTTTGAAGAAGTGGATGTAAATGAGCCTCAGGCTCCTCGACGGCAAGAATTGTAAAAGCTTGGAATTTGTAATTGTTCTCATCCATGAATTCGTATAATGCCTTATACTGTTCGGGTTCAATGTTATTCTTCAGGATAAATTTACCGCTTTCACTCACTTCGTAAGATTTAACTAAGACATCTGCACCCTCCAAAGCTTCGAGCTCGGCATATCTTTCGGCTTTCAGGACTGGTGTAACGGTTCGATCTTTCAATAAAAGAAGCATAAGGGAGATGTATAGGATGTTCGCTAATCCTAGGCTCAGTTCCGATATCGGCCTTTTTTCAAGGCCCATATAAACTTGGAGAGCATATAATAGTCTTTCAGTATCGACATCAAAAGTTTGCAACGAAATCTCGGTGTCCACCTGAAGACCTGAGAGCGTGTTGAAGCGCGACTGCAATGCCACTTTAATATGGACGATTTCGTCAAGTTCTAGAATTTTATCCGCCGCATCCTGCATTTCGGATGATATCTCTTCCAGGTCCTCTTTTGAAATATCATAGGTCTTTACGAGCTGATATAGCGTTGACCCTTTACCAGCCCTCAACTCTCTTTCAACATCCCGGAGCGCTCTGATAACATGTATATTTATGTAGTTGCGGTCGTCGTGCGAAAAATTCTTGTTATCACCATTACCTTTATAGATAGCATAAGTATATCTTACAATTTGGCCTTTGTCATTCCTTTCCGGAAAAAACCTGTACCGGAATTGCAAAGTCGGTGGATCAGAATCGACGGCTGCATCGTCGAATTGTGCTAAAAGTTTATTGCTGTGCTCGTAACCTCTAATTTGGAGAGTAATCTCAATTTCGTCCCCATTCACCATCGGGTCTTCCAAGCTATCATGAAAATCCTTTTCAGTTAGCGTGCGGTCTTGGTCCGAAAAATCCCTGTCCAAAATAAGTTGGATAGCGCGCAAAAAATTTGTTTTCCCAACATTGTTCTCGCCCAGAACTACCTGTTTGTGGTCAAGTTTGACGTCTAAGTCAAGAAAATTCCTAAAGTTTTTGATTTGAACCCTTGAGATATACGGATTGTATTGATTTGCCATTTAGTTTAATATTAAGCTTTGGTGGAGTCTGCTAATGTACATATTATTAGTATTTTTACCTCATTCAATCAAGCAATTCGCAGTTTTTTTAATAATACTGAGACAGTTATGTACCCAACAAATTGTATTGCTATACGCACGGCTTCAGCTATATCAACTTCAGTAGGTAGTATGGATTTGCTCTATATCTGAGAGGGAAGCTTTATTAATATTTAAAGGATTAGTATTACAATGATAGTTGGAAGAGTTGGGAAAGGTTGATGAAAATACTGATTAGGTGTCTTTTTTTGTTTTATAGCAATATGTAGCACTTGTCAATTCGGGATTATTAGTTGTCAAAAAAGGAGTTTTTGATTTCTTGCTAAAAAAGAAAATCTTATACTTTCTATATTTGAGGTATGGAGTGGTCTGAGATACTAATAGTGATTGTGATTGTCCCACTGGGAGCATATATAAGAGGGAAGATCTATGACTTCAAGAGGGATTATGATAAAAATGGTAGTTGGAGGAGTAGGGGAAAGGGGTGAAAAGATGCTGATGAGGTGTCTTTTTTTGTTTTTATATATAAATGTATCTGAAGAAAGTTTTCTATCGTGGTTTAATTTAAATCAAATATCACTAAAAGTGGGTATTGTAACAATACTTAAAAAAGTCTTTATTTACGAACTAGGATATATAGCTTAATTTATGGTAAAACTTTGAAAAAGGGTTATTTATTGATGTTATATGCTAGTTGTATGCAATTAAAACCAACCGAATGGAAATAGAAAAACTAATGACTTACCAAGAAGTTGTCGCTTCTTTGAACAAGAAAAAAAGGAAAAAGCATTTACTATTTGGGAATGGTTTTAGTATGGCTTTTGACAACAATATATTCTCATATAATGCATTAAGCAAATTTATCGAAGATAGTGGCGATCCAATGGTTACAAAACTTTTTGAAAGACTTAATACAAAGAATTTTGAATTAATAATGCAACAACTCGATAACTTTTGTGAAATAGCGGACTTATTTAGTAATGACAAAACTTTAGTTCCAAAAATAAAATCAGTTACGGAACAGTTAAAGAACAGCTTAATAGATGCCGTAAAAGAATTGCATCCTGAACACGTCTTCAAAATTCCTGATGAAAAGAGTGAGTCTTGTATGAAGTTTTTACAGGAATACATATCTCGTGATGGGTTAGTTTTTTCAACTAATTATGATTTACTTTTATATTGGGTTTTAATAAGAAATCAAGTAAAAAATGCAATCGATGGATTTGGACGAGATTTAGAAACCGATTTGGATAGTGGAGAATACATTCCGCCAGAGGATTTTGAGTATTCCGAATTGAGATGGGGAAAATATAAAAAAGAGATGACCGTATTTCATCTACACGGAACTTTACCAATATTCGATACTGGAATAAATATAGTAAAAGTGGAATATGACAACGCTCATTATTTACTTGAGAATGTCAAGGAAAGAATTGACAACAAAGAATACCCAATTTTTGTTACTGCTGGAAACGGGCAAGAAAAACTGAACCATATTATGCACAATAAATATCTAACTCATTGTTATGACCAATTGTGTACTATCGAGGGCTCGCTAGTAACCTTCGGATTTAATTTCGGAGAATATGACCATCACATTATTGATGCTGTAAATAAAGCAGCTAAAATGGGACAAAAAGTGAAAGACAAACTTTGGAGTGTTTACATCGGAGTATACTCAGATGAGAATTTAGAGTATATAAATGAAATTAAGGACAAGTTTAAATGTAAAGTAACACCTTACAATGCACGGACAGCTAACATTTGGAATAATTAAAATATGGCACTAATTAAAATAAAAGAATCTCGTAGCGCATCTGACATTTTAGTATGCGAAGTTACATCTAGAAGTGTTGCAGACCTATTAGTTTGTAAAGTGGAATCAAGAAGTGTAGCAAGAGGAAATGACCATTTATGGTGTTTTGTTGAGTCATCTTCGGTAGCCGACTCTAAAATTTGTTTTGTAAATTCTAGGTCTGTTGCTGATTTGTTAATCTGTTACGTAAACTCAAGAAGTGTAGCGGGATGGAAAAAAGAACATCCGTTAAAAGGAAAAATAGGAAATTAAACACTTTAAATTATGAAGAAAAGTTATTTAATTGGTTATGATTTAAACAAATCAGGTCAAGATTATGCAACCCTAATTGACGAAATTAAAAAATTAGGAACTTGGTGGCATTGTTTAGATAGTACTTTTATTGTTAAATCTTCGTCAACAGCAGCTTTAATTCGAGACCATTTGAAAAAATTTATTGATTCAAATGATGAACTTTTAGTAGTTTGCTTAACTGGAGAAGGAGCTTGGACTGGATTTAGTAAAGATTGTTCCGACTGGCTAAAAAATAATCTATAAAAACTGCATACAATCGAGTAGACGGCTCCGCCAGAAACTGACGGAGTGCGCCTCTCACATCACCGTACGTACGTGTCTCGTATACGGCGGTTCGCAAAGTGAAGGGTTGAGTTCCATTCTTAAAATAAGAATAATCTTCAATTATGTCTGTATTTTGCTATATTTGAGGGTAGTAACAGTGGTTTTTCAGAGACTGACGTTATAAGCCATTTTACAAAACTGGATATCCAAATGAACCAAGAATATAAAATATGGTTTCCTCATGAAGTTTTTTATATAGAAAGCTTACTTTCAATAACACGAACAGTACTTTCTGAAAAAAATGTAGTTATAACTATATTAGAAGAGGTTGAAAGTGGAAATAACGAAAACGGAAAAATTCTAGTTGATGCAGTTCAGAATATTTGTATTCAAGCTGCACAAATCTCAAAATTTTTCTGGCCAATAAATAATAATAAAATTCACAAAAAGCGTGGCCAAAGGTTGCGCGAAGTTTACGAAATAGATGAATCAAATTGTCTTAAAAACAAAGATGTAAGAAATTTTATTGAACACTTTGATGAAAAGCTTGATCTGTATTTAAATCAATTTATAGCTGGAACTATTATTCCTTTTTATGTTGGACCACGAATTGAAATGGAAGCTAGACAAATATTTCGTGGTTATTTTACAAACGAAGCTGTTTTTAAAATCTTACAATTGGAATATGAAGTAATTCCAATTGTTGAAGAAATTGAAAGAATACATATCTTATTGGAACAAGACGTTACAGACGGTCGATTTAGAAGTAATAAAAACGGCTTATAACCGCCATTTGAGCTAGCTGTAATTTAGTAGAACTATCGTTTCGCATCAAGTTTTCGTTAAGCCGAAAACTCAAAGGTTACGAACTTCTAGCCATCTCAAAATGGCATAATGCTAACTACAATTTTACCGTATAATACTAAAATTAAACAACTTAACATAAATACTTTTAAATTTTTAATTAATGGATAAAGCAAGAATTAAGGATACTGATGAAATTGTTATGGCAGACACTATACTTGATCTTTATCCAAATTATAATGAGCTAGAATTTGTATGTATTGATGAAATATGTTCTGTTCGTATGTCTCCAACTTGTATTAAAAAGACAGAACGTAAAAAACCACATTTTAAAAAATACAGAAATAGAGAACATATAGAAACCTGTGAATACGCCACTTTAAGTAAATTATACCAAAAAGGAGGAAATGAAAAATTAAATAAAATAGAAATTAGTAAAATTGGTTACCCATCTGTTTTTATTTTAAATGATGATGAAGAAGATTTTAAAAAAATCACTAAAGCCAGACTTGATAGTAAAGACGAAGGAGTTACTGGCCGTGGTAATGCAATATCAAAAGTTTACGAATTTGATGATGAAAATGTCAAGTTTGATAGAAAAAATAGAGTTCAAAGTATTGATAGAATTGTAAATTGGTATTTAGGTTTTCCACACAATAGAGATGTTGAGATAGAAATAAATTCTATAAAAATCGCATATAGATACTTTTTCAAACAAATAAAATATTTCACAGATCCTATAAAATTGCAAAATGAGAGAATATTTTATGGTAAGCTTATATTATCAAAAACAAACAAAAATGTATTTGATAAATATACTGATTGCGTTTATTTTAATTTATTGGCTTATAAAGATGAATCCAAAAAAAAATCTAATTATTCTGTTAAAATTGATAAAAAGTTAATATCAAAACATAGTTTATCTAGGTTGAAAAATAAGTATGACAAATTATTTGACAAAGCATTTACGGAATTAGAAGAAGGAACAAACGAACCTAATTTCGGTCTGTATGTTTTCGTTTATGGGACAATTGACGAGAATAATGATACCATTATGAATGTCAAACAAAATCATATTACTTTCAGATATGATGAAGTTAGAAAAACAATTATTGAAGTTTAAAATAATTACTAAACAGTTTTATGAATATTTAATATAATGAAAATAAAACCTGTAGTAAACAGCTAGAGTTTCGTTGGGCTTGAAAAGCCAACAACGAAGCCTGCGTTCTACGGAAATTAGAGGCAGTTTAAATACTGTATATTTACTTCCTAATTAATAAAAATGAAGTTCGTTTGAAGGTTTTTAGACGAACAGACGTTGGCGACATTTTATGAAAAAACCTAAATGGCAAATAAATTTTAGAGATTTACCCGAAATACCAAAATCGAAATTATGGTTACCAGGTGGAAAAGAAACTTTAGAACATGTTATTTCGAAAAAGTTATTCATTGGAAAAGAAATAACAAAAGAAGAAAATGATATAATGATTAAATTGGGTTTATTCTATGGGATTTTATATAAGTCATTACAAGAATTAGATTATACCAACTTTACCGAAAAGGATTTTGAAAATTTTAAAAACTATATTTTTTATGCTTTTAACTATATCCTGCTTTTCACTAACCATCTAACTATTTATAAATTATATAGAGTTGTTATTAATGAGAACGTATCTGGCTCAAAAAAATCATTAACAAAAAAAGGGTTTTTAACATATCCTCCACAGCATATAGTAGCAAAAATAAATAAATATAATAGGGCTAATTCTCCAAAAACAACAATTTTTTACGGAAGCGAAACTATAGATACTGCGCTTAATGAAATTAAACCAAAAATTGGAGATGTAATTTCTGTTGGTGTATGGAAACCATTAAATCTAAATTTGGAATTCATTAGTTATCCGATATCACACAGCGAGCGAGGTTATGGAATTAACGAACATTCAACTAGTGCTTTGAATGCTTTTTATGATTTAAAAATGAACCAAAATGAAACTTTAAAAAAATTTTTAGAACCATATTTGTATATCTTAGGTTACGAATTTTCTAAACCCATAAAACATCATTATGAGTATTTTTTAAGTTCTCTATTTTCTGAAAAAATATTAAAAAAAGCAGAAAACAGAAACGAGAGATTCAAAATGGAATGTATAATTTATCCAAGTGTTGGCAATAAGTTTTTAAAGAGTAACGTGGCTGTACGAAAAGATATATTTAGACACAAATTTGAATTAACAAAAGTGATTGAATTTGAAGTTACAGAAACAAATTTCGATTACATCCAAAATCAGAAAGATACAGAAAGTATAAATCTAGTGAAGTTTAAAAATTTAAAAGAAACCAAAAATATTCAGGGAAATAATATTACTTGGTAAAAAAATGTCTGCCAACAGCTAAGTTTTCTTGCTTGAGCAGCACCAACAATGAAGCCTGTGTTGAACGGAACCGATTACATGCCGTCAACACTATAGAGTTATCGTAAAATTTTTACAGACATTTCAAGAGGCCATTGTGCCTCTTTTTTTATACTTGTCTATTCGGGATTACTACTTGTCCAAACGGGAGTAAATGGTTTAGGAACACGAACACTCCAATAGTTCTGTTCTATTTTTGATAAATGGAATTGTATGAAATTATAGTGTTTATTGCGGTATGGCCTATGGGACTTTATCTGAGAATGAAGATGGATAAGTTCAGGAAGGATTATCATAAGAATGATGGCTGGAAGGATAGGGGGAGAGGTTGAAAAAAATACTGATGAAGTGTCTATTTCTGGTTGCTGGACGTACTAAATCTAGAGAAATCTGTATAATTCAAACCAAATATCACTAAAAGTGGGTATTGTATTAATAATTTTAAAAGCTTTTATTTACGGGCGAAGATAAAATAGCGCAAATCGGGGTGGAACTTTGAAAAAGGGATGGTGTTTGATGTTGTTTAGGAGTTAGCGGCCATATTAATAAACTAAAAATATGCATTACAAATTAACTGAAGAAATAATTTCACTTAGCGATTCTCAAACTTGGGATTTTGCCAAACTTGAATGGGATTTTGAATTTGCATATTATGCAGAGGATTTGCAAACTTGTTTATGTGGACATTATCCAATTAAGAATATCTGTGTAATACGAAATAAAAGAAATTCAAATCAAACCGAAGTCGGAAATTGTTGCATAAATAAGTTTTTAGGAATTGAGGATGGAAATAAAATATTTGTTTCAATAAAAAAGCTTAAAAATGATAATTCTAAAAGTATGAGTGCAGAAGTGATAGATTACATTTACAACAAAAAAGCTATTTCAGATTTTGAATATAAATTTTACCTAGATATACACCGGAAAAGAAATTTATCATTTAAACAACTTGAAGTAAAGGAACGTATAAACGCTAAATTCTTAGCGTTTACAAGTTATGAAACTAATTCACATTTTAATCGAATAAAGCTTGTCTTGAAATGGGCTGAAAATAATTCGTGGTTTGATAAAAACTTTGTATTGTCTCTAAAAAAGAGTTGTGAAAAGAATGGCAAGTTATCCGAAAATCAAAAATCTGCTCTGGAAAATATCATTACAAAGCTTAAAATCGAATAGAAATACGGCTGTTAACAGCCTAGAGGTTTTGTTGGGGTTGTGCAGCCAACAATGAAGTGAAGTTCACGGCCATCAAAACAAAATATATACCACCCGTAAACTCGTTTTTAATGGAACTGGTTACATGCCGTTCCAACTATGGAGTTGTCGTAGAGCGTAAAAAAAATAAGGAAATCTGTCAGGTTTATTATGTAACAATATAATGAAAATGGATTTTGAAAAAAAAGTAAATAAAAATGAATATTAAAGAATTTGTAGGGAAATTCAAAAGTCACCCTGTGCTTTTTATTGGAACTGGAGTAAGTTTAAGATACTTGAACAATTCATACAGCTGGGATAGTTTGCTTAAGAGTATTTGTAAAATAATATATTCAAATGAAGAAAAATATTTAGATATTAAAGCTAAATATATAATAGATAATGGTGTATTTGATTTTCCTAAAATTGGATTTGATATAGAAGAAGATTTTAATCAATTTCTTATGGATAACAGAAATGGAGATTATAAGCAAATTAATGACCAATATTATGAATCTATAGCAAATGGAAAACCAATCAGTAGATTCAAATTATACATTTCGTATCTATTAAAAGATCTTGATTTTGACCCATCTAAGAAAGATGAAATTGAGCTTTTAAAGCAACTTAAGAATAACATCTCTTCCGTCATAACTACTAATTACGATACACTTCTAGAAAGTGTAATCGGATTCAAACCTTTAATTGGTAATGATATATTATTATCAAATCCTTACGGAGCGCTTTACAAAATACATGGCTGTGTATCAGATCCTTCTAAGATAATTATTTCAGAAGGAGATTATCAAAAATCAAAAAGTCAGGATGAATTAATAAGAGCTCAATTACTTTCTCTTTTTATTCATAATCCAGTGATTTTTTTAGGCTACGGGGCCCAAGATGAAAACGTTAATAACATTTTAAAAACGGTATTTAAATATACAGAATACAATACAGAAGCTTTTAAAAAAATTAAAGAAAATTTTTTAATAGTAGAATATGTGGCAGATTCAAATAATCAAGAGATATCCGATTATCATTTAAAAATTGAAGACATTCCAATACAAATAAAAAAACTTCAAACAGATAATTACTCCGCTCTTTTTAAAGAACTTATAGAAGCAAAATATCCTATTTCAGCAATCGATATTAGAAAAGTACAAAATATTATGTACGAAATAATAGATACTGCAAGGTCATCAGATAAAAAATCAGTTCGCGAAGTCGTAGTCGTAGAATCTAATGAACAATTAAATAATGAAGACAGAGTACTGGTTATAACATATGGGAATAGAGATACAGCAAAAACAATAAAGCAAACTGTGTTTAAGGAAAAGTTGATTCCCGAACATATGTCCGTAAATGATTTTATCATTAATTATTTTGAAATAATTGATGAAAAAAACAAAGAAAGAATAAAAGTTATCGATCACTTAATTATTGCTAAAAATATATATTTCCCAATATTAGGTTTTAAAAAAATATACTTTAAGTTAAAAAATGCAGAAAAAATAGAACAAATTCAAAAGCAAATTCTAGATAGGTTCACTAATAAATTTAGTGAAAAGCCAAAGAAATTTAAAAAACATTCATCCATCGATGAGATTTATAAAGATTCAACAATTGTAACTTCCAACAAACACTTATCTATTGTTTTCAATGTATGGAATAATAATATTCCATTAGAAGATATTGAAAAATTTTTAAGAAATTACAATGAAGATAAATCAGATTCAAAGTACAGAAGACTTATAACATTGTACGATTACAAAAAGTATAAATAGACAGCTCGATAGATATCGGGCGTACTGACGTTAGCAATTTTCTTATGAAAAACACAGAATATAGATTTTTTTTCAAGATTAAAGAACAAGTTTTGTATGGCGGTAGCATTAGAGCAAGTCATGAAAAAGTTGAGTTGTTTTTCCATTATCCTTATGGGAGTAATGTTCAAAGTGAAGTGGAAATTCTTGATACAGGAATAATTGACGATGGTTATCTTCCTGATCATATTTCATTTCATACTGATGGAAATATTCACTCGAAAGCAAGAGACGGCAAAAAAAAGAAGATATATTTCAACACGTTAAATCCTGGTCTAAATGTTTGCAATTTAGAAAGAGCTAATTATCTTCCTTTTTTTCTTGAAAGTATTAATGTTTCTGAAGCTAGATTTTTAGAAAAGAGATTTAAGGAAAATGTAACTTTTGACCCAAAAAAAGATATTCTTTATGATGTAACTTCACTGAATTCTTTCAGTATATTGTTGGTTAGTAAATGTGAAAGATTAAATCCTAAATTCATTGTAGAAAATGAACATTTGAAACGGTTAAAATATATTGGAGCTGACGTAATTTCAGGAGTGTTTACTAAAGAAGATAAAGAACAAATTTTCGAAATAAATTCAAGTTTTAATACAGACTTGGTCATTTTGTTGGTTGAAAATGTATGGGAAAGATTCCCAGCAATCATACATCATAAAAACAATGATGAAGGAATAAGATTTACGACTACTGTTTGCATGCCTCCAGTAGAATTATTAGGAAAAATGATAAACCTGAATTAAAGACAATTGCTAAGAGTTAGGGTTCGTTGCCTGCACAGTACGAGTAATGAAGACTCAGTTGAACAGAACCGCTTATAGGTTTTATTTCTCTGATTTGATCTCTTTTATCTTACGCTCGAGTTTTTCTCGCTGTTCTTTTGCTTTTTCATCATATGCCTTTTGCCTTTTTTCAAAAATGATTTGTTTCTGATAAAGTTCTTTTTCCACAGACAAAGTTTTATTATAACTATAAATCAAGAGAGCGAATAACAATGCAATACTGCAGAAATAAAAACGATATTCCAATAGTAAGTACTTTAGTCTTTCAATTGTTTTTGATAACATGATTATTAAGAATTTAAAATGTTCCTTTGAAAAAATTCACAAACTAAGATAAATGTATTACAAATTACTGATTTGAACTATCTATTTTGTCAAATTCAAGTAGAAATTTTAATTAGCATTTTTGATAATTTTATCATTGTTGCAGTTTAACATTTTGTTCCTTAAAATCATCATATCTTCACTCACTTTTTTATCCAATATCTTAGCATAGTGCTGTGTAGTTCTGATATTTTTGTGTCCTAACATTTTGCTCACGCTTTCAATGGGAACACCATTTGTGAGTGTTACAGTCGTTGCAAAAGTATGTCTGGCAATGTGGAAGGTTAATTCTTTTTCGATTTCACAAACACCCGCTATTTCTTTTAAATACGCATTCATTTTTTGATTGCTCAAAATAGGAAGTAGTTTGTTTTGGTTATTGCATTCCGGATGGTCCTCATATTTATCAATAATCATTTGTGTTATTGGAAGGATTGGAATTTTTGAAGCCGATTCGGTTTTCTGACGGTGAGTGAATATCCATTTCTCTCCGTCGATTCCAAGGCTTATGTGCGACTTTGTTAGGTTTTTGACATCAATGTAGGCTAAGCCTGTAAAACAGCTGAAAAGGAAGATATCGCGCACTAGCGATAATCGTTCCGTTTTGAAATCTTTGTTGAGTATATTTTGGATTTCGTCTTCGGATAGATAGACTCTTTCTACTTCTTTAACTTTCACTTTGTAGTTAGCAAATGGATTTCTTTCTATCCAATGATTGGCCAAACAGATCTTGATTATTTTGCTGAAGTTCTTGATGTATTTTACGGCAGTGTTATTGGCGCAATTGCGAACGCTTCTTAGATAGAATTCATAATCTGTAATGAAGGCATGATCTATTTTAGTGATTTCGATATCGGATATGTTGTATTTCCATTTGAGAAATTCGAGAGTATGCTTTAGAGAGGTGGTATAGCGCTCTAATGTTCCTGGTGCATATTCTTTACCAACCAATTCTTTGATTTTGTTGTTGTGATCCTTGAAAATGGGGATAAGCATTCGTTGGTTGTCGTGGAGATCAAAAATTTCATTCTTTAGATTTTCAGAAGTTATAATAATATCCTTTTTGTATAATTTTTTCTCAGCTTCTAAAATTTTAGATTTTAAATATTCAAGGTGACTGTTTATTGAACGAGTCTCTTCATTGTTTCCTTTCACTTTAGATCCTTCATTTGACCATTTCTCAGGATTAACAAATTTGTTGCTACTAAATTCAAATCGTTTAGATTGTACTGTGACACGTACATAAATAGGGCAGATGCCATCATTATTGACTTTTGATCTCTTTATATAAAAGAGAACGGATACGGCTGTGTTCATGGTTGGTGACCTTTTAGTTATTATTAAATTTAAACTTTGTACTACTTCCAAACAAGATGTTCAAATAGTGAAAAGGTATTTGAACAACTGTTGAACTGGTAACTTTTGAGATAGGTGTCACTTGAGAAATATAATTTCAGTGACACCTCAAAAGACACCTAAGTTTTGAGATTTAATGAATAATTTGATTTGCCGTAAATGAAAAAACCCTTCTAAATCATAAGATTTAGAAGGGTTTGCTTCGTTTAGTATTTCTACTGGCGGAGAAAGAGGGATTCGAACCCCCGGACCTGTTACAGTCAACAGTTTTCAAGACTGCCGCATTCGACCGCTCTGCCATTTCTCCAGTCTGTGCTATCATTTGCTGATTGCGAGTGCAAATATAAGCACTCTTTTCGGTTTACAAAAACAATTTTGATAAAAATTTTAGTTGTTTTTGAAAGTATTTTTTAATTGTTTCATTTCCTTTGATTTAGAGAAAAATTATTTTTCAGAAATAAAACAAATAAACACTAATAGCTGACGTATTCTGTTATTTCAAGACCGTAACCAATCATTCCAACACGTTTTCCTTGCTCGGTATTAGAGACCAAACGAATCTTAGAAATGTCTATATCGTGAAGAATTTGTGCTCCAATACCAAAATCTTTGCTGTCAATCTTAATTTTTGGTGCTTTTATTTCTCCTGTTGCTTGTAATGTTTTTAACTCAGCCAAACGATTTAATAAATTTACCGATTGCATATCCTGATTAATAAAGATTACAGCGCCTTTTCCTTGCTCGTTAATGACTTTAAACATATCATCCAATTGTTGGTCTGCATTATTAGTCAAAGTGCCTAATAAGTCATTATTTACTTGAGACGAATTGATTCTTGTTAAAACAGCCTCGCCTAAATTCCAATTCCCTTTTGTCAAAGCAATATGAATTTGTTTGTTGGTAGTTTGTTCGTAAGCGCGTAGACGGAAAGTTCCAAAACGGGTTTGGATATCAAAATCATCTTTTTTCACAATCAAACTGTCATGTTGCATTCTGTATGCAACAAGTGCCTCAATAGAAACTAATTTCAAATCAAATTTTTTCGCCACTTTTACTAATTGTGGTAATCTTGCCATTGTACCATCTTCATTCATGATCTCTACGATAACTCCAGCCGATTTAAATCCGGCTAGTCTAGCAAAATCAATTGCAGCTTCAGTATGACCAGTTCGTCTTAGTACACCACCTTGTTTTGCAATTAAAGGGAATATATGACCGGGTCTTGCTAAATCATGTGGTTTTGTATTAGAATCGATAAGTGATAAAACGGTTTTGGCTCTATCTGCAGCAGATATTCCTGTAGTTACGCCGTTTCCTCTTAAATCTACTGAAACAGTAAAGGCCGTTTCCATTGGATCCGTATTATTGGTAACCATTACATGCAATCCTAATTCTTTACAACGACTTTCGGTTAATGGAGCGCATATTAATCCACGTCCATGTGTAGCCATAAAGTTGATCATTTCTGGAGTTACCTTTTCGGCAGCAGCCAAGAAATCACCTTCATTTTCTCTGTCTTCATCATCAACAACAATGATTATTTTTCCTTGACGGATATCTTCAATTGCTTCTTCAATTGTATTGAGGTGTATTTTATTTTTGACCATGATTGGTTTTTATTTTTTAGAGGGAAATAATTTTTTAAATATTTTTTGAATGGGGGATAATATCACATCCATGTTTATTAATCCAATATCATTTGTGGCCCTATAGGTTAATAATATGGCTAATGGGGTAAGAATAAAGGACGACATCCAGGCTCCCATAAAAGGAGACATTCCGTTTTCTTGGGCTATTCTTTTTCCAAAAGTATTTATAAAGTGAAAGGATATGAATATTAATACAGCAAAGATGATTGGAAGTCCAAGTCCCCCTTTTCTGATGATGGCACCTAGTGGAGCACCTATAAAAAACATCATCAAACAGGCGTATGCAATTACAAACTTATCATAGAATGCCAGCACGTGATTGTTGATGTTTTTTTGTTTGTTTTCCAAATTTACTTTGGTAGCATCAATTGAATAATTGGTGCTAACGACATTGCTGCTTGCAATTTTTAAAATTTCTGATTTTTGTTCATTGGTATACAAGGACAAAATGTTATCAGGTATTTTTTTGCTTTTTGGCTCCGCTTTATCATTATAAATGTTATTACTTGATATTCCAGTTCTTAGATTTATATTTTCAGAATAAGAAATAATCTCCGTTTTATAATTTTTTTTCAAAGAATCCAAAGTATAGTTTAACTCACTTAAAGTCAACATCGTATTTGTGTTGGCGATATTGTTTTCGTCAACGTTAACCTTGTTCAATTGTGATAAATCAATATTGATGGTGTATTTTTTAAAAGAGCTTTTCGCAAATGGTAATTTGTTTCGATCTTCATATTTTTTAGGAATCAGATCTTCATAATAATTTCCGTTGTTGAGTACCAGTTGTAGAATACTGGATTTTTCGCTACTAATCAGTTCACCATCTCTTGCCTTGATTACGGTTTTGCTACCATCACCAATATTTGATTTTTTATGAATAGTAATTCCCGTTAAAGTATTTCCGTCTTTCCCTGATTTTTTATTTACCTTAATGTTGTAAAAACCAACATCGCTAAACTGGCCTTCAGTAATTGCCATTGCAGGTTTTACTTGTGCAATGTTTTTTCTAAAGTTTATGAATTTATATTCGGCATACGGAATCACATTATTAGCAAAAAAGAAGGCAACCACACTGAGTAACAAAATAAAAATAGTCAAGCCTCTCATGGCTCTTTGTAGTGAAATCCCTGAAGATTTCATTGCAGCAAATTCATAATTTTCGGCTAGGTTTCCGAAACTCATGATAGACGCTAGCAAAATAGATAAGGGTAATACCAACGGTATGATTCGAGGCATCGAGAATAAAAGAAATTTTATAACTAATGCAAAATCCAAATCCTTACCAGCTAGTTCCGCTATGAATAGCCAAACTGTTTGCAGTATGAATATAAAAAACAAGATTACAAATACCGTAGCAAATGTAATCAAGAATGTTTTTAATAAGTATTTGTCAAGAATTTTCACCTAATAATTTAATCTAATTTATTGATGTAGTAATTTGGATATTTACTTTCGGCAAAGATAAATTGATTTTTTGACAAAGGTTGGTTGGTTTTAAAAGAATTAACGGTTAAAGTAGTTTTTGTTCCTTTTTTACCCATTTCAATCAAATTATAGATGTGTTTTGTTTGCACATCAATTCCCAATAGGATTTCTTTTCTTTGATCTCTTGAATTGGTAGGAATCAATTTGATATATTGAATTTTTCGTCCTCTTACATCTTGCAATGCATCCATTGAATACCTGTAGCCACTATTGAAAAAAGTAAGCATTTTTGAAGGAGTAATGGCACTATCGTCTTTTTCATTTACATTTGAAATAGTAATTTCTTCATCTTCAGGAACAATAGTATACGTTTTTCTTCCATCAAAAATCTTGGTAATTCCCATGAAATTCAATACATATTGGTTGTTTTTCATCGTTACATTTCCTTTACTGTCTTGATTGATATTTTCTTTTGCGTTATTTAAAGAATATTTAAAATCAATTACAATATTATCATAACTTTTTACTTTTGCAGTCACTTGATCTAAAAGGTCTTTTGCCTTTTTGTCTTGTGCTTGTATCGAAAAGCTAAAAAGAAATATAAATGCAATTTGAATAAATGTTTTCATAATTTTAATTGTTTTGTTCATTGTTAAAAAATTGATCAAGAGAACTCATGTCTAGAATGTTAACACTACGTGCTTTACTTCCTTCAAAGGGTCCTACAATTCCAGCTGCCTCAAGTTGATCAATTAATCGGCCGGCTCTGTTGTAACCCAATTTTAGTTTTCTTTGTAACAATGATGCTGAGCCTTGTTGTGCATTCACAATGATTTCGGCCGCTTCTCTAAACAAAGTATCTCTATCGGATATATCCATATCAAGATTAATGCCACTTTCCTCTCCCACAAACTCAGGAAGTAAATAAGCGGTAGCATATGCCTTTTGTGAACCTATAAAATCAGTTATTTTTTCTACTTCAGGTGTATCAATAAAAGCACACTGTACACGGACCACATCATTCCCATTGGTGTAAAGCATGTCTCCACGTCCAATCAATTGATCTGCTCCTTGTGTGTCCAAAATTGTTCTTGAATCTATCTTCGATGTTACTCGAAAAGCGATTCTAGCAGGAAAGTTGGCTTTTATCAAACCTGTAATTACATTTACTGACGGTCTTTGAGTGGCAATAATTAAATGGATTCCAATAGCACGTGCCAATTGAGCCAAACGGGCAATGGGAACTTCTACTTCTTTTCCTGCAGTCATTATCAAATCGGCAAACTCATCCACTACTAATATAATGTATGGTAAAAAGCGATGTCCATTTTCAGGATTTAGTTTTCTAGCCTTAAACTTATCGTTGTATTCTTTAATGTTTCTCACCATTGCATCTTTCAACAGTGAATAACGGTTGTCCATTTCCACACAAAGAGAGTTCAAAGTATTGACTACTTTAGCGTTGTCAGTAAGAATGGCGTCTTCGCTATCTGGAAGTTTGGCTAGATAGTGTCTTTCAATTTTATTAAAAAGAGTCAGCTCTACTTTTTTAGGATCTACCAAAACAAATTTAACTTCCGCAGGATGTTTCTTGTACAATAAAGAAGTAAGAACAGCATTTAAACCGACAGATTTTCCTTGTCCTGTAGCACCAGCCATCAGTAAGTGAGGCATTTTTGCTAAATCGACCACAAAGGTTTCATTCGAAATTGTTTTTCCCAATGCAATAGGTAGCTCCATTTCAGCTTCCTGAAACTTGGCTGAACCAATTACACTTTTCATGGAAACCATGGTAGGATTCTTATTAGGCACTTCAATACCAATCGTTCCTTTTCCAGGAATAGGAGCAATGATACGAATCCCTAATGCCGATAGTGATAAGGCAATATCGTCTTCTAGATTCTTGATTTTTGAAATTCTGATTCCTGCTTCCGGAACAATTTCATACAAAGTTACCGATGGACCAACAGTTGCTTTGATTTGTGCAATCTCAATTTTGTAATTGCGTAACGTATCTACAATTCGGTTTTTATTTTCTTCTAATTCTTCCTGGTTGATTGTGATTCCTCCAGTTGAATATTCTTTTAATAAATCGATTGTTGGGTATTTGTAATTGGATAAATCCAAAGTAGGATCAAATAGTCCAAAGTCAGAAACCAATCTTGAAGCTAGATTTTCTTCGATAAGATCTTCCTCTGGTGCTGTTTCAACAACAAAGGTATCTAAAGGTATTTCTTCAATAGGTTTGGGTTGTACTGGATTTGGTTTCAAAACAGGGTCCAAATTGATTTCGGAAGAATGTGAAATGGTTGGTTTCAATGCTTCTTTATTAATTTCGAATTGGGATGCTTTTGGTTTTAATTCGATATTTTCTAATCCATTTTCTTCAGCAACGGCAAACTCTTCTAGGTTGTAAGCACTTTCACCTTTAGTTGTTGGAGCTGTGTTTAAATCCGTTTTTATTTCTTTTTTGGTATTTTCAAAAAAGGACATGATTTTTTCAGGCGATAATTTAATTTTAAAAATCACATAAATAATCAGCCCAAAAAGTAAAGTAAGTAGGGTTCCTGTTTTTCCAATATAATCTTGTAAAAATAAATTCAATTCGTACCCTACTGTTCCTCCCAGTTCAGGTAATGATGTGGCAAAAAAACCAAATAATATAGAAACAATGATAAGGGCAAATAAATCCCAAAACCAAATTCCTTTCAATTTTCTAGCTGAGATACCTACAATTAAATAAATACCTGTTAAGAAAAACAAACGGACAAATAGGAAGGAAGCCAAACCAAAACCTCTATAAACAATAAAATCAGCTAAATAAGCACCAAATTTTCCTAACCAATTTTGGACAACTTCAGAGCGATCTGTCAGTTGAGAAACGGCACTTTGATCTTCTTGTCCATGGAGGTAAAAGGAAATAAAAGCAACTAGTAAAGCTATAGAAAATAATATAAGTAAACTCCCCAAAACAATTTTGTGTTGTTTCGTTAATTCCCATGATTTTCCAACTTTAGTTTTTGGATTACTCTTCTTGTCTACAGGTTCTTTTTTTGTTGTTTTTGCCATTCTGGGTTGTCTTATGCCTATAGAAATCGAGGCATGTATATGATTAAACCGATTATTATTGCTGTAATAGCTGCAAAAAATACAGCACCAGCAGCAATGTCTTTTATGAAACCAATTCTTTCATGATAATTAGGATGAATAAAATCTGCTATTTTTTCTACAGCAGTATTTAATCCTTCAATGCTCATTACTAAACCGATGGCCATAGTTTGAAAAAGCCATTCTGTTGATGAAATACCAAAGTAAAAACCAGCAACAGTCAACAAGATTCCAAGGGAAAATTGAACCATTATACTGTGTTCCGTACTAATTAATTTTACTGCTCCTTTGAAAGCATAAGTAACGCTTTTTAATCTTCCCGTAAAGAAAGTATTGTCTTTTTGAAACTCCATTAATTTCTTATTATAGTACTGCTAATGCAGCTTCGTAATTTGGTTCATCAGCAATTTCGCCAACTTGTTCTGTATGAAGGATAGTTCCATCAGCATCCGTTACTATAAGTGCTCTAGAGTGTAAACCAGCCAATGGACCGTCAACAATTTCTAAACCATTTGCTTTACCAAAATCTCCTGCTTGAAAGTCAGATAAGTTAACAACATTTTCAATTCCTTCAGCTCCACAAAAACGTTTTTGAGCAAATGGTAAATCTCTTGAAATACATAAAACAGCTGTGTTGTCTAATTTTGCTGCACTTTCGTTAAATTTTCTAACAGATGTTGCACAAGTTCCTGTATCTATACTAGGGAAAATATTAAAGACTAATTTTTTTCCAGCAAAACTACCTAATGAAGCTACTGAAAGGTCGTTTTGTATTAATTTGAAATCAGCTAATTTAGTTCCTACTTTTGGTAATTCACCTGATGTATGTATTGGATTTCCTCCTAATGTAATTGAAGCCATTTTTTTTGTTTTTTGTTAAGGTTCAAAAGTATGAAAATTATTTAAGAATTAGGTTTTAAGCGCTAAGATTTTAGAACAATTGCAAACTGTTGTACCCGAATGTCTTTTAGGGACAATATCTTTTAAACAAAAAAAACGCACTTATTTCTAAGTGCGTTTTTTTGATTATTTTGTAAAGAATTGATTTTATTTATCTATAGAACCTAGTACTCTTTTCATAAAAGTGTTTAGTGCTTCTTTTTTATCAGTCCCATTTTTAATCATTTTGTGTACTTCAATAGCGCCGTACATATTCGAAATTAGTTCTCCTATAACATCTAATTCTTCGTCTTTCAATGAAGGAATCTCTGTCATTGCTTCTAGAACATCAATCGTTTCTATGATATAATCTTGATCGTTATCTTCTATAAATTGGGTGAGATGCTTTATTACAGGTAATTTCATTTTTTTTCTTTTAGTTTAAGGTTTAAGGTTTTAAAAGTTTAAAGTTTTAGCTTGTTTGGAAATTGTCATTGTTAATAGTAAACAGGTTGACAAAATTAGGAAGCGATAAAATTTAAACAAAAAAATTAAACAATTTCATTCACTAATTCAATTAGTACTTCTTGTTTATTTGTTTGCGTTTCATTTACCAGTTTACCGTCAACAAAAGTTGCAAAAGTTGGTAAGTTACTCACGTTAGCTAGTTTTCTTGATTCTGGTGAATTTTCGGCATCTACTAGTACAAAAGTGATTGCTTCATTTTCAGTCGCTAATTTTTTAAATTTTGGTTTCATGATTCGGCAATTACCACACCATGAAGCCGAAAATTGCACAACAACTTTATTGTTTTGGTTTACTAAATCAGCTAAAGTATCTTCGGTTAAATCGATTAACATATGTTTTTTTTTAGGTTCAAAGTTGCAGAGATGCAAAGTTGCAAAGGTTTTTATTGAGTCTGAAAGTTGAATAGTTACAAAGTCTCAAAGTTTTAGAAACTTTGTAACTCAGCTACTCAAGAGCTTTGCAACTTTGAGACTTTGTAACTCCTAAGAAATTAGTTTAAGCTTAAGTATTCAGCAGTACTTTTTCTGTCAGCACTCATTGCTTCTTTACCAGCTTCCCAGTTTGCAGGGCAAACTTCACCTTTTTCTTGAATATGAGTATAGGCATCAACCATACGTAAGTATTCGTTTACGTTACGACCTAATGGCATATCGTTAACACTTTCGTGGAAAATTTTCCCAGTTTCGTCAATTAAGTACGTCGCTCTAAAAGTAACATTAGATCCTTCGATCATAACTGAATCAGTTTCTTCACTATATTCAGTTGAATCAATATCAAGGATACCTAAGATGTTAGATAAGTTTCTGTTAGTATCTGCAAGAATTGGGTAAGTAACACCTTCAATTCCACCGTTGTTTTTTGGAGTATTTAACCAAGCAAAGTGTACTTCGTTTGTATCACATGAAGCACCAATTACAATTGTATTTCTTTTTTCAAATTCAGGCAAAGCCGCTTGAAAAGCGTGTAGTTCTGTTGGGCAAACAAAAGTAAAGTCTTTTGGGTACCAAAATAATAATACTTTTTTGTTGTTTTTTGTAGCTTCTTCGAAAATGTTGATTTTCATGTTGTCTCCCATTTCTGAGATAGCATCAACTGCAATACTTGGGAATTTTTTTCCTACTAATGACATAATTCTATTTTTATTATTAATTTTTTGATGGTGCAAAAGTAGGGAATAACAGAGGTTATGAGTAATCAATTTCAATTATAAATTTTTATATAGTAATAGTTTTTGATTATTAATATAAACCAAAAAACCATAACTAATAGTTAGTCATGGTTTTAGTGTTTTTTATATTAAAATAGTTAAAGTGTTTTTTTACTAATTTTTTTTATCAGTTGCTAATTGTCTAATTTTAATATTGAAAGCGGCAAAAATTAAGGTCATAAAAGGGCTTAGAATATTAAAGAAAGCATACGGTAAATAATCAAACGTTGAAACACCTAATGTTCCTGATTGATAGGCACCGCAAGTATTCCACGGGATTAATACGGATGTAACAGTACCAGAATCTTCTAGTGTTCTACTTAAATTTTCGGGTGCTAAACCTTTATTTTTATACGCTTTCGCAAACATTTTTCCAGGAACTACAATAGCTAAATATTGATCGGAAGCAGTGATGTTCAGTGCCAAACAACTTCCTACAGTGGAGGCAAAAAGTCCAAACGTTGTATGTGCTAATTTCAATAAGGTCTGACTAATTCTGGCCAAAGCGCCAATTGCATCCATGATTCCGCCAAAAACCATAGCACAAAGAATCAACCAGATGGTTCCTAACATTTTTTGCATGCCACCTGAGGTAAATAAATCAGCCAAAGTTTTATTCTCCGTAGGGATAATTATTTTGCCAGTAATGGCATCCATCACAGCTTTGTATGCTGATTTAAATGTCATAGCTTCCACACCCGCAATTTGATTTAAAATATGTGGTTGAAAGATAATTGCAAAGACTGCGGCCAATAATGTTCCTGCCAAAAGCGCAATTAACGGCTCTGTTTTTTTAATGATTAGTCCAATAACAATAGCAGGAACTAAAAATAACCATGCCGATACGGTAAAAGTACTTTCAATATCATTTAATAGGCTAGCAATATTTACATCTCCTTTAATATCAACAGTTAGTCCTAAAATAATGAATAGAATTAAGGTGATAATGTAAGTTGGAATAGTAGTTAATGTCATGTATCGAATGTGAGTAAACAAATCGGTTCCAGCCATTGCAGGGGCAAGGTTAGTTGTATCTGACATGGGGGAAAGCTTGTCTCCAAAATAAGCTCCTGAAATTACTGCACCAGCCACCATTCCTAAATCAAAACCTAAGGCACCACCCACGCCTATTAAAGCAATACCCACAGTGGCACTGGTGGTCCAAGAACTTCCTGTGGCAATAGATATAATGGAACAAATAATTAAAGTAGCAGGTAAAAAGATAGCAGGACTTAATATTTGTAAACCATAATAAATCATAGAGGGGATAATACCACTCACGAGCCATGTTCCTGCCAATGCACCAACCATAAGTAATATGAGGATAGCACCTACCGTAGATTTAATATTCTCGGCAACTTCCTCCATCATTTTTTGATAGGTCACTTTATTGAAAAAACCAACAATAGCAGCAACGGCAGCACCTAATAATAAAACAAATTGATTGCTTCCGCTTAAGGCTTCGTCACCATAAACCGATACATTATAACCCAAAAGTAAGATAAGAGCAAGAACTGGAATTAAGGCTTCTGTTATTGATAATTCTTTGTTTCTAATGATTTTTGTATCCATTCTATAGTGTTTGAGTTTGCAATATAGATAAAAAAAGAGGCATTAACCTAACTTCACTTTTTGTGGATAACATGGTTTTGAGGATATCAATGTTGTTTTTTAATAATCAAAAAACAACATTGATTTTGTTTTAATACGGATGATTTTAATTCAATTTTATTCTAATAATTCATTGTAAAAAAGCAGATTTTATTTGATTCTAAAAATCAAACTAAATTCCTTCAATATGCACTGGTAGAGTTCCTTTACAGTCTAGATTCTCTATTAATTGTATTGCTGCGCTTTCTTGAAATTCTTTAAAATCTTGGTAGACTTGCACAAGTCCAATCGCTGAAGATATATTTTGAATTACTTGCATTGAATACGGGTTTCCAAAGACATATAATATGCATTTTTTGGACATGAATATTTTTTCTAAAAATTCCAAAACGGCCTTATCAATATCAAAATTATTCATCGGTTTTGCTTTTGGAACAAATAATGCAATAAGTAAAGTATCGTAATCACTTAGTTTTTTTTCTAATGCTAATAGCGCTTCTTCTGTGCCTATTTCTATCGCAAATTCTGATGAAGGAATAGAAGTACTTAAAGTCTTAAAAAAGACATTGTCGATAGGTCTATAAAGACTGATTTTAGCTAATTTTCCTTTTTTGGATGCATCCAAAACAATTTCGGTATTGTTGCTGTCTTTGATTTTTGTAATGCTATATTGTGCTATTTTTCGATTTAAAACTGCAGCAGTTTCAAAATCTAAAGTGGTATTAATTTCAGAATTTGAATTTAATATTCCCACTTTTTCTTTGCATTGCATCAGTCGGTTATAACTGGCTTCAATGCGTTCTGGACTAGCATTTTTTAGGATTTCTTGAATTCCTTCGGGAACATTTTCGGCAAAACACAATACATCATTTCCAGCATTAAAGGCTTCCCATTCCAGTTGACCTTTTTTGTCGTACAATTTTGAAACAGAGTGCATGTTCAAGGCATCCGAAATCACTAAGCCATCATATCCTAAACGCTTTCGTAAAAGTTCCTCGATTATGTTTTTCGATAAAGTGGCCGAAGTATCTTTTCCATCATTCAAAGCAGGCATCGCCAAATGACCAATCATGATTGAGTCTACTTGGTTTTCAATTCCTTTAATGAAAGGATATAGTTCATTTTCCAATAATTCATCTAAACTTTCCTTTAAAACGGGTAATCCCAAGTGCGAATCTACATTAGTATTTCCATGACCGGGGAAATGTTTAAGGCAACCTAGTACACCTACATCATTCATTCCACGCAGGTATTCAAGAGCAAAATGAGCTACTTTTTCTTTGTTTTCACCAAAAGAACGGTAGCCAATTACGGGATTATTTGGGTTGTTATTGATGTCCGCTAAAGGTGCTAGATTATAATGAATTCCTACTGATTTTAAATCCAATCCAATTTGTTTTCCTACTTCATAAACCAAGTGTGATTCACTTTCCGGTAAAGCTCCTAAAGTTATAGCATAAGGATATTGTGGAGTTTTCTCTACACGCATGGCTAGTCCCCATTCGGCATCAATACTCATTAAAAGTGGCGTAGGAGCGCATTTTTGGTAACGAACAATTAAGTCTTTTAAACGTTGGTAACTATCGTCATTAAAAACAATTTTTTTCTTCGTTTCATAGTTGGTTGCTGCACTGGCTCTACTATGAAAAAAAGTCAATCCACCAATGTTGTACTTTGTAATGAGTTGTTCCATTGCCTGAATGTTTTCTTCGGTGTCATTGATGAAAACGGCAGGAAAAAAGAATTGCCCTATTTTTTGTTCTAAAGTCATTTATGAAAATATTTGCTGTTATTTCTTGCCACAGATTCACTGATTTTTTAAAACTAATTAATATTAAAATCAGTGAATTAGTGGCTATTTTTTAAAATCGGCATTTTACCGGGTCTTATGAAGTAAATCCGTTTCATCCATAAACTTATGCTGATTTCTTTCCGTATTCTTTTGGGAATATCAAGAAACGAGATAAAATTAATCCTGGAATTGTAGCTAAGAAAACCCAAATAAAGAAGTTTCCATATCCTAAATATTCTTGTATGTATCCACTAATCATTCCAGGTAACATCATTCCTAACGCCATGAACCCAGTTGCAATAGAGTAGTGGGAGGTTTTTGATTCGCCATCGGCAACATAGATTAAGTACATCATAAAAGCAGCAAATCCAAAACCGTAACCAAACTGTTCTGCAATAACGGTGGCATAAATATAATACACTGATGCAGGATGAAAATGTGCAAGGAGTATAAAACCAATGATTGGTAAGTGCATGGCTAGAAACATGGGTAACATCCATTTACCAAGACCGTCTCTCGAAATTACAATTCCGCCAATAATTCCGCCAATCGTTAATGATAGCACACCAAAAGTCCCGTAAATAATCCCTACATTTTGGGTAGTTAAACCGAGTCCGCCTGCATTGATATCATCAATTAAGAAAGGAGTTAACATTTTTAATAATTGGGATTCGCCTAATCTAAATAATAAGATAAAAGCTAATACAATACCGATTTGTTTCTTTTGAAAAAAGCTAGAAAATACGCTAGAAAAACTTGCTTTTTTAGCTTCTACTGAATTTTTTACAATCGCTTTTTCGGTTCTTGGTGTAGCAAAATAATTGT
The DNA here is from genome assembly GCF_040822115.1 of Flavobacterium sp. WC2421. NCBI lineage: Bacteria > Pseudomonadati > Bacteroidota > Flavobacteriia > Flavobacteriales > Flavobacteriaceae > Flavobacterium > Flavobacterium sp. WC2421. Next base: position 2,513,939 of record NZ_CP162004.1, read on the forward strand.
AGATAGTAATTAAAGTCATTAGTAATCCAACGATAATCATCGTATAGGACCACGCTTTTTGTTTGTCTCCATATTCTTGTTCTAGATAGCCACCAATAATTACAATTAAGCCATTTCCAGTAAGCATAGAAAGGCGATAAAAAGTACTGCGTATTCCTAGAAAAAAAGATTGTTGGTCTTTCTCCAGAGCCAATAAATAAAAACCATCACTAGCCACATCATTGGATGCTGATGCAAAAGCAGCGACCCAAAAAACAGCCAAACTAATTAAGAAAAAATGATTCATGGGAATGGATAATCCTACGATTAAAAAGGCAATTGAGATGAGCAATTGCATAGCCAAAAACCATTTTCTTTTGGTAGAATACAAATCGATAAAGGGGCTCCATAATGGTTTTATAACCCAAGGAAGATATAAAAGACTGGTGTAAATTCCAATATCTTCATTACTGATTCCCAGATTCTTGTACATGATTACCGAAACCGAAATAATAATAGCGTATGGTAGTCCCGAGGCAAAGTTTAAAATAGGTATCCAATACCAAGGTCTATTATTTACTTCCATTATTCATTGCGCTTTGGTTTGATTTTTTATCCGTTTTGGTGCTTACTTGTGTAGCCTTACTTTCATTACCAAAAAAATCAATAAAGGATACAGCATAAGTAGTATTTTTATCCTCAGTAGTCTTTGGAATAACTATAGAAATAGTATCTTTTTTTTCTTTGAAAGCAATTTTATCAATAATTTGACTAGGGTCATTAAGATCTAATTTGGCACCATTTTTAGCTTCATAAACCATAACGTAACGAATCTTGCTATTCAATGGATAATTGAGTGTATAGGTAGAACAACTACTATTACTAGTTGCATTACATACAGTGGGGATGTCAATTACTATTTTTTTAGAATTAGGGACTACATACGGAAGCGCTGGATATTTGTATTGATTTTCCAATAATAAATCGGTAACAGCTTTATTTCTGTTCACAAATGATTTCGCACTAAAAAAAGCGTTTCCATTGATGTTTTTATACGATCTAGTTACATCAATCTGGTTTGGAATTTCTGTTGGATTAAACCATCTTCGGTCTGAATCGGTATTGATTTTATAACTACCATTTCCGATGTAGACTGCGGTATTTTTTGAGTTCTCAGACCACCATTTTAATAGTTTGGTATACGAAGCGGTTTTATGATCCATACTCCAATATAATTGAGGCAAGATATAATCAACCCAGCTGTTTTCCATCCAAGCCATTGGATCAGCAAATAAATCATCATAGTTGGTTTGTCCCGATTGTGTGTCAGATCCTTTTGGATCTACTGATTTATTACGCCAAACTCCAAATGGACTGATACCAAATTGTACCCATGGTTTTCTCGTTTTTATAGCATAAGACGTATATTTTACAAAATTGTTGACATTCAATCGTCGCCAATCTTCTAAGCTTAATCCATTTCCGTATTTTTTATATGAGGCTGTGTCATTGAAATTTTCTCCTGCTATTTTGTAGGGATAAAAATAATCATCAAAATGTATTGCATCAATATCGTAGTTTTTTACTACTTCATCGACAACTGCTACTAAATGGGTTTGTACTTCGGGTAGCGCCGGATTATAATAGTATTTTCCGCCGTATTTAATCATCCATTCCGGATGTTTGTAAAAGTCATGTGTTGGACTCAAATTTGCTGTATTCAAATCCATTGTTGCACGGTATGGGTTAAGCCATGCATGAAATTCAAATCCTCTATTGTGCGTTTCGGTTATCATCCATTCCAAAGGATCAAAATTATTAGCAGGTGCTTTTCCTTCTTTTCCAGTTAAGTATTTTGACCAAGGAGCTAGTTTTGTAGGATAGAAAGCATCACCAACACTTCTAATTTGGACAATTACAGCATTGTAATTTAGTTTTTTATAGGTATCTAAAATTTCAAGAAAATCGGCTTTTTGCTTTTCAATTGGATCTGTACTCGTTTTGGGCCAGTCAATATTTGCTACGGTAGCAATCCAAACTGCTCTGAACTCATTTTTTGGGTTGAGAGTTGTTTCTTGCGCATTTCCTATTGAAAATGCTAAGAGAAAGCTAGATAGAAGAAGAAAGAAAGATTTTTTAAGGTTCATTTGGAAGGCTTTTTTATAAGTATCAAAAATAGTTTTTTTGGCGAATTATAGTTGCTAAATTACTATAAAATTATATGTAAAATAGTGTTGCAATTTCTTTGCCAAAGAATTACGATATCATTTTATTTGTTCATGATACCCTAGCCCCAACAGAAGTGAAACCCCTTTGCAGGTCGAAAATTGCTTTTTTCTGGGGTGGGCAGAGCGACCAAAGGAAGCTCCTGAACACGCCTAGAAAAAGGATTTGAGACCCAAAAGGGTGCAGCGGATGGTGGGAATTGCTCCTGAAAATAAAAAACGAAAGGAGTGTTAGAATTTGTGATTAGGTAAAGGACTATTATTTATATTTGTACATTATCTAAAATACTGCCATTTCATGTCAATTTTGCAACAGTTCGAATCATTATCCCAATCGCTGGACGGTACCCTTTTATACGACACACTTCATAAAATTTTATACGCAACAGATGCATCGGCCTACCGAATCATGCCGGAAGCTGTGGCTTTGCCAAAAACAACCGAGGATATTGTAAAATTGATGCATTTTGCTTGGGAACATAAAATTTCGTTGACACCTAGAACAGCTGGAACTTCACTGGCTGGGCAAACGGTAGGTAGTGGAATTGTAGTTGATGTTTCCAAACATTTTACCAAAATTGTATCTTTTGATGTAGCAAAAAAAACAATAACAGTTCAGCCAGGAGTTATAAGGGATGAGCTGAATTTATATTTAAAACCGCACGGATTGTTTTTTGGTCCGAATACGTCCACTTCTAGTCGATGTATGATTGGTGGAATGGTGGGGAATAACTCATCAGGAACCACATCGATTCGATACGGAGTGACCCGCGATAAAATTGTAGAAATTAAAGCAGTTTTGAGTGATGGATCTCAAGTAGTTTTTGGAGAATTGAGTTCGGAGGCTTTTATCGAAAAAACCAAAGGTGATTCTTTGGAGAATGCTATTTATCGAAATTTATACGAAGAATTATCAGTCGAAGCGACCCAAGAAGAAATAAAAAAGGAATTTCCTAAACCAGAAATTCACCGTAGAAATACTGGTTATGCTGTAGATATATTATTGAAATCAGATTTATTTGGAGGAAATGAACCTACAATTAATGTGGGTAAATTACTTTGTGGTAGCGAAGGAACACTGGCTTTTACAACTGAGGTTACATTGAAAGTGGATGATTTGCCACCAACGAATAATGTGATGGTGGTGGCTCATTTTCATACGATTCAAGAAAGTTTAGAAGCTGTTGTGACAGCGATGAAACATCATTTATACACTTGTGAAATGATGGATGATACGATATTAAATTGTACAAAAACGAACAGAGAGCAAGCTAAGAACCGATTTTTTATTCAAGGAGATCCTAAGGCGGTGATTATGATGGAAGTGGGTTCGTATATAAGCATGGAAGATGCCGAGGCACAAGCCAATGCTTTGATAGTAGATTTAGAGTTGCATAATTTTGGGTATGCTTTGCCTAAAATTTATGGTAGTGATATTGATAAAATAAACGAATTGCGTAAAGCTGGTTTAGGACTTTTAGGCAGTATTGTAGGCGACAATAAAGCAGCTGATTCTATTGAAGATACTGCAGTAGAATTGAGTGATTTACCTAATTACATTGCTGATTTTTCGGCAATGATGGCACGCCACGGTCAAGAAGCGATTTACTATGCGCATGCAGGAGCAGGAGAAATTCACTTGCGTCCCGTTTTAAATTTAAAAACAAAGGAAGGCGTTTATCAATTTAGAAATATTGCTACCGAAGTAGCCGTTTTAGTAAAAAAATATAGAGGTTCCTTGAGTGGTGAACATGGAGACGGCATAGTGCGAGGAGAATTTCTTCCATTTATGATTGGTGATAAAAACTATGAATTACTAAAGCGCATTAAATTGGCATTCGACCCGTATTCGGTTTTAAATATGGGGAAAATTGTCAATGCTTTAAAAATGGATGAAAACCTTCGTTTTGAACCAGGAAGGGATGAGCCAGAAATTCAAACAATTCAAGATTTCTCCGACAGTATGGGAATTTTGAGACTGGCAGAAAAATGCAACGGTTCTGGAGACTGTAGAAAACCAGCCTCGGCAGGAGGGACTTTATGTCCGAGTTATCGGGCTACCAAAAATGAAAAAGACACCACGCGTGCTAGAGCCAATGCTTTACGGGAATATTTAACGCAATCAGAAAAAGATAATAAATTCAATCATAAGGAATTATATGAAGTTTTTGAACTGTGTGTAAGTTGTAAAGCTTGTGCTAGTGAATGCCCGTCTAATGTGGATGTAGCTTCGCTAAAAGCAGAGTTTTTATACCAATATCAAAAAGCAAATGGTTTTACTCTTCGAAATAAAATTTTTGCCAATAATGCCAAACTAAATAAGCTAGGAAGTGTATTTCCAACGTTGACTAATTTCATGGTCAATCAGCCTTTAGTGAAAAAAGGGATGGGAGTAGCTCCAAAAAGAGAAGTGCCTTTATTAGCTCCAAAATCGTTTAGAAAATGGTTAGAGAGCAATAAATCAAAAAATAATAATAATTCATTCGTAAACGGGAAAGTATTTTTGTTTTGCGATGAGTTCACGAATTATTATGATGTGCAAGTAGGTATAGATGCTTTTGAGTTATTGACACAATTGGGTTACGAAGTGCTTGTTGTTGACCACGAAGAAAGTGCTAGAGCGTATATTTCTAAAGGTTTTTTAGAAGAAGCGAAAGTGATCGCGAATAAAAACGTTTCGATTTTTAGTTCAATTGTTTCGGCTGAAATTCCATTGATTGGAATTGAACCTTCGGCAATATTGACTTTTAGAGATGAGTACTTACGACTAGCTGATGATAAAGCTGCAGCCGAAAAGTTGTCTAAAAACTGCTTGACCGTTGAAGAATTTTTTAAAAGAGAAATTGATGTTAATAAAATTCATTCAGATCAGTTTTCGAATGAAGGAAAGCAAATTAAAATTCACGGTCATTGCCATCAAAAGTCTTTAAGTACTATTGAAGCTACATTTGCGATGTTGAATATACCTAAAAACAATAAAGTGACCATTTACAACTCGGGTTGTTGCGGTATGGCGGGTTCTTTTGGGTATGAGAAAGAGCATTATGATATTAGTATGCAAATGGGGGAAGACACTTTATTTCCTAAAATTAGAGCTACAGCATCTAGTATAGCGATCGCAGCAGCAGGGACAAGTTGCCGTCATCAAATTTTTGATGGAACTAATAGAAAAGCACAGCATCCTGTTACTATATTGAGAAGTTGTTTGAGATAATTAGTATAGAAGCAGGACTTTTAAAAAGATAAAAAATAAGATGTTTCTTTTATTAGATTTTTATTGTCTTTTAAATAATAGTTATTGACTTTTTAATTCTGTTAAAAACATATTTTTGACTTATTTTGACTATATAATAAAAAATTTACTCTAAAATAACCGATAATTAAAATTGTTTTATACATTTGGATTTTGAATAAAACTTGCATTATTGTTAGAATAATGGCAAACAATTTACAAGATATTAATTTTTAATAAGAAATTACGACTTATGGCACTTTCCAGTTTGTTTAGAAAAAAAACAGTGCAAGATATCTTGGCACAGGTAGAAAAAAATAATGCTGACGGGCACAATGCATTAGGCAAACATCTTAAAGCAAGAGATTTGGCCGCTTTTGGTATCGCTGCAATAATTGGTGCGGGGATTTTTAGTACTATTGGTAAAGCTAGTTTTGATGGTGGTCCAGCTGTTATATTTTTATTTTTATTTACTGCAATAGCTTGTAGTTTTGCTGCTTTTGCTTATGCTGAATTTGCATCTATGGTTCCAGTTTCTGGTAGTGCATATACGTATTCGTATGTAGCTTTTGGTGAAATAATGGCATGGATAATTGGTTGGGCTTTGATTATGGAATATGCTGTAGGGAATATCACCGTCGCCATATCATGGAGTGATTACTTTACTAGTTTGATGGATAATATAATAAACAATCTCAATCATAATTACCATCTTAATTTACAAGTTCTAGCCGATTGGGCTCAAATGGATTATTTAACAGCTTCCAATGGCTTTAAAGATGCAACGGCATTGATGCAAGGAGGAAAATCTTTCGAAAATTTAAGTACAGGACTTAAATCTGCTTATACTGCTTGGACCACTGCGCCAACAATAGGTTCTTTCCATTTTGTTGCTGATTTGCCTGCTCTATTTATTATCGTTTTGATAACCGCTTTAGTATATCGCGGAATGAAAGAATCTCGTAATGCGAGTAATATGATGGTAATCGTAAAGCTGTGTATAATTCTATTGGTTATTGCGGTAGGTTCTTTTTATATCGATATTGATAATTGGACTCCTTTTGCTCCTAATGGTGTGAGTGGGGTTTTGAAAGGAGTTTCGGCTGTTTTCTTTGCTTATATTGGTTTTGATGCCATATCGACTACAGCTGAAGAATGTGAAAATCCCCAACGTGATTTACCAAAAGGAATGATGTGGGCGATAATTATTTGTACTGTTTTGTATATAATAATTGCTTTGGTATTAACAGGTATGGTGAATTATGCTGATTTGAATGTGGGTGATCCTTTACTTTTTGTTTTCAAAAAATTAGATTTGAAAATCATGTCGGCTATCATTGGTGTGAGTGCTGTAATTGCCATGGCAAGTGTATTGTTAGTTTTCCAAATGGGACAACCGCGTATCTGGATGAGTATGAGTCGTGATGGGCTGTTGCCAAAACGTTTCTCTAGAGTGCATCCAATATATAAAACTCCTTCTTACGCTACTGTTGTTACTGGATTTGTAGTGGCTATTCCTGCTTTGTTTTTGAATTTAACTATGGTAACTGACTTATGTAGTATAGGTACTTTATTTGCCTTCGTATTGGTTTGTGCTGGAGTTTTGGTTTTGCAAAATAAACCCAATATTCCAAGAGGGAAATTCAAAACACCTTATGTGAACTCTAAATATGTGGTTCCTTTTTTATTGGCTGCCGGAATATTCTATGCGTTGCAATTTAACCATAAAGGGACAATGGATTTTATTACTAATGAAACTCAAGTCAATAAAGCGGAAGATATTATTACTTCATTAAATAAAAAAGAATCCCAAAAAGTGTATGCTTATCTTGTAAGTTTAGACGCTGAAAATAATACTGTTGAAAAACCAGATTTAGAAAATTTATTAAGTAAATACCAAGATGATGAAGCTAAATATGCTACTGTAGTTGCTGGTTTACCAATTGATAATAGCTTGAAGTATGAAAGTGGTTTTAGTTTGTTCAAACATAAAATACCAATGTGGATTTTCCTAATCGCTTTGATTGGATTGACGATTTGGTCTTTCAAAGAAAATCTATCTTTAATCCCATTATTAGGATTAGTGAGCTGTTTGTATATGATGGCTGAATTAAGTGTTTGGAACTGGATCTACTTTACTATTTGGTTGCTAATAGGTTTGGTGATTTACTTTGGCTTCAGCCGAAAAAACAGTAAACTGAGTCATTTGTAGTTTTCTAAAACTAAGATCTTTTATAAAAACCGTTTTGATTTGTTCAAAGCGGTTTTTTTTGTGTCTAAAATGGAGTTTTGTTTTTTAAAGTCACATAGATCCTTAAAAAAAATCCGTCCAAGATTGCTCTCAAACGGATTTTAACCAAAGTAAACAACTAAAAAAAAAATTATAAAATTGAAAGTTCTTGCATGCAAGTTCTCATCATTTGGTATGTTCTTTCGATATCATTGTCTAAACCTATTGAAAACCGAATTAGACCATCCGTTAAGCCCATTTCGGCTTGTTCGTTCAGCGGGATTTCACTTGAGGTAGAAGTTCCAGGAGCACTAAATAAAGTTTTGTAAAACCCTAAGCTTACAGCTAAATATCCTAAATTACGGGATTGCATTAACTCCATTAATTCATTGGCTTTCGCCAAAGTTCCTACGTCTAGTGTCATCATTCCTCCAAAACCGTACTCTGGATTAATCATTGAAGCATATAGTTTATGACTTGGGTGACTTGCTAGACCTGGATAAACGGTTTTTAATCCATCTTTTTCAAAACGCTCTGCTAAGTAAGCCGCATTATAACTGTGTTGTTTTATTCTCAAATGCAGTGTGCGCATGTTTTTCATCACACTCGCTGAGCGCATGCTGTCCATCGTAGGTCCTAAAAGCATACTTGCACCACTATTTACATCCTTCAAACTATTGATAAATTCTTGCGATGCACAGGTTACTCCACCTACCGTATCACTACTTCCGTTTATGTATTTTGTCAAAGAGTGAATCACAATATCAGCACCTAGTTTTATTGGAGTTACTGATAAAGGCGAAAAGGTATTGTCCACAACTAATTTCAAATTGTGTTTCTTGGCAATTTTAGACAATCCAGCAATATCAGCCACTTCTAGTAAAGGATTACTTACTGTTTCGCAGTACAGCACTTTTGTCTCAGGGGTGATAGCAGCTTCAACTGCATCTAGTTTTGTAATGTCTATAAAAGCAGTTTTGATCCCTAATCGTGGAGCGAAATTCTTCAAGAAAGCATACGTTCCGCCATAAATTGTTCTACTTGAAACGATATGATCACCAGCACCACATAGTTGTAACAAGGTAGGCGTGATCGCTCCCATTCCTGATGCCGAAACATTGGCAGTTTCTGTTCCTTCCATTGCTGCAAGGGCTTTGTCTAAATACAAGTTGCTAGGAGAGGAGTGACGCGAGTACAAGTAGCACCCTTCCATATTACCTTCAAAAGTATCAAACATGGTTTTTGCTGATAAAAAGGTATAAGTCGATGAGTCAGAAATTGATGGGTTTACACCACCAAATTCGCCAAAATACTGTAAGTCTTGAATGTTGTCTGCGGGATTGAAATTATCCATTGTTATCTTTTTTAAATTGATTTAGGAGCTATTTCCAGCTATCCGTTTCAATCTTGACATTGCGAGCTTGCGAAGCAATCTCACTATGTCAAGGATTTTCACTGCTATCATGGCTAGGCGTTTTGAGTCCTCAATAAACCCAATTCAAAATAAGTTATTTATAGATTAATAATCAATCATAGGTATTAAATATAGTTTTATAAACTACTAATTTGTATTTTTACAGTTGTATTTTCTGTTTTAAATTAAATAATGCATTTTTTATAGATTATATTTCAATTCACAAATACTTTCACCAGATGACATTAGACTCAACCGATAAAAAACTACTCTTTTTATTACAAACCGATAGCAAAAGAACCAATAAAGAATTGTCTTTAAAACTCAATCTTTCCGTAACTGCCGTTTATGAGCGCATCAAAAAATTAGAGCGCGAAGGCATCATAGATAAATATGTAGTAGTGCTCAATAAATCCAAAGTAGAGAAGGGATTCGTAGTTTTTTGCCATTTAAAACTCATTCAACATTCGCATGAATTTCTAACGCATTTTGAAAGTGAAGTGGTAAAGCTTCATGAAGTGTTAGAATGCCACCATGTTAGCGGTGATTATGATTACATTTTAAAAATTGTGGTTAAGGACATGGAAGCTTATCGAGAATTTTTGGTAACCAAATTAACAACCCTTCAACATATAGGTAGTACACAAAGTACTTTTATGATAAATGAAGTAAAAAATACTACAGTAGTAACGATTTGATATTTTTTTCATAATAACACCAATTTTGAAGATAAATAATCAATGTTAGCCCAAAATCTTAACAAAAAAGCTCGAACTTTAAACTTTAAACAAAACTTAATTCCTTAATTTTGTAGCTCGAAAAATTAATATACATATAAAAAATATACTATGAGTTCATTTGACGTAGTCATTATAGGTTCTGGTCCAGGAGGATATGTGTCAGCAATTCGTTGTGCACAACTAGGTTTCAATACAGCAATTATCGAAAAATATTCCACTTTAGGCGGAACTTGTCTTAATGTAGGATGTATTCCTTCAAAAGCAATGTTAGCTTCTTCACACCATTATGCTGAAATAGCACATTTTGCTGATCATGGAATCGAACTTTCAGGAGAGGTAAAAGTAAATTTGGAAAAAATGATTGCTCGTAAACAAGCAGTTGTGGATCAAACTTCAGGAGGTGTAAAATACCTAATGGATAAAAACAAAATTACAGTATTAGAAGGTATGGGATCTTTTGTAGATGCAACTCATGTTGCTGTTGCAAAAGCAGATGGAACAACGGAAACAATTGAAGCTAAAAACATCATTATTGCTACAGGTTCTAAACCATCTTCTTTGCCATTTATTACAATTGATAAAGAAAGAATCATCACTTCTACCGAAGCATTAAAATTACCTGAGGTTCCTAAACATTTGGTGATTATTGGTGGTGGAGTTATTGGTATTGAATTAGGTCAAGTTTATTTACGTTTAGGAGCGCAAGTTTCTGTAGTAGAATATATGGATCGTATTATTCCAGGCATGGATAGTTCATTGTCTAAAGAATTGACTAAAGTATTAAAGAAACAAGGAATGAAATTCTACGTTTCTCATAAAGTAAAATCGGTTGAAAGAAATGGTGATGCCGTTACAGTTCAAGCCGAAAATGCTAAAGGAGAAACTATTAATCTTGAAGGAGATTATGCTTTAGTTTCTGTAGGGCGTCGTCCTTACACAGACGGATTAAATGCAGATAAAGCAGGAGTAAAAATTTCTGATAGAGGACAAGTAGAAGTAAACGATCATTTACAAACTAATATTTCTAATATCTACGCTATTGGTGATGTAGTTCGTGGAGCGATGTTAGCGCACAAAGCTGAGGAAGAAGGAACAATGGTTGCTGAAATTTTAGCTGGTCAAAAACCACACATTGATTACAACTTGATTCCAGGGGTGGTGTATACTTGGCCAGAAGTGGCTGCAGTAGGACAAACAGAAGAGCAATTAAAAGCTTCTGGAGTGGAATATAAAGTGGGGAATTTTCCTTTCAAAGCTTTAGGTCGTGCTAGAGCAAGTGGTGATTTAGATGGATTTGTAAAAATTCTTGCTGATGCAAAAACGGATGAAGTGCTAGGAGTTCACATGATTGGTGCTAGAACAGCTGATTTAATTGCTGAAGCAGTTACTGCAATGGAATTCAAAGCATCTGCCGAAGATATTTCAAGAATGTCACATGCACATCCTACATTTGCAGAAGCCATAAAAGAAGCAGCATTAGCTGCTACTGATAACAGAGCATTACACGTATAGTACTGTATTGTTTTTATAAAGTAAACCGTCAAATAATATTTGATGGTTTTTTTTTGCCTTAAAATAATTTTACAAACTTCGATTTTAATTATACAAAGTATTAATTAATTTAGGTTCGTACCTTTGTAATAACATAAAAGTAAGTGTTATGAAAAATAGATCTTTATTAGGTGGATTAGTTTTAATTGGAGTTTTATTTACGGCTTGTGGAGGTAAAACAATCCCTGATAAAGCGGAAGCCGTTCAAAATTTCAATAAAACTAAATATCTAGGAAAATGGTTTGAAATTGCAAGATTGGATTTTAAATTCGAAAAAGGTTTAAACAATACAACTGCTGAATATTCATTGAGAGAAGATGGAAAAATAAAAGTGGACAATAAAGGGTATAACTACAACAAAAAGGAGTGGGAGCAAAGTATAGGTAAAGCAAAGTTTGTTGATGCTGAAAATGTAGCAATGTTAAAAGTTTCTTTCTTTGGTCCGTTTTATGGAGGTTATAATGTAATTGCGATTGATGATGATTATAAATACGCACTAATTGCAGGTTCTAGTCTTAAGTATCTATGGATCTTATCTCGCGAAACATCAATCCCTGAAAATATTAAAAAAGAATATCTGAAAAAAGCAGAAGAAATTGGGTATAATACCGCTGATTTAATCTGGGTAGAACACAATAAATAAAGTACAGAAGAATTAAAAAACAAAAAACCGACTTTATTATAAAGTCGGTTTTTTGTTTGTATAAATAAGAATTATTCAGCTCTAAATAAACCTTTATAGTTTCCCCAATGGGTGAAAATTAAAAATATGTTACCTACAAACACAAAGATGGCAATAGGTAAATTATCAGGAGTTAAGAAATAGTTAATCAATAAAATATTCAAAGTTACTGGAAAAATCATAAGATTTGCCAAAGTCATATATTTACCAGTTACAAAAGAAAATCCACATAAAAACTCTACTGCTTTAGCCAATGGTAATAAATAAGTAGAAGCTATTAAGCCAACTTGAAAAGCTTTGAAATCGCCAGTGGTTGCAGGTTCTGGAGTAAGATGAAAAAAATAACTAACTGAAGTGTAAAGAAATAAAAGCCCAAGCATAGTCCGAATAATAATGGTAGCAATTTTCATAATATTTAGGTTTAATTGGTTAAATAATTAAAATGTATTATTGTGGAATCTCACTTTCATTCATATAAAACAGGTCCCATTGGTGCCCGTCTAAATCTGCAAAACTATGTCCGTACATCCATCCATAATCTTGCGGTTCCATATATTGCTTTCCACCAGCTTCAATTGCTTTTTTTACTAGTTCATCTACTTTTTCTCTACTTTCCACATCTATGGAAAGTAAGACTTCGGTATATTTTTGTGCATTACAAAGTTCTTTTTTGGTAAAGTCTTTAAAACGTTCTTCTTGTAGAAGCATTGTAAATATATTTTCTCCAACAATCATACAAGCTGATTTATCGTCAGTAAACTGAGGATTAAAAGTAAAACCTAGTTTGGAAAAAAAGTTCTTTGATGCTTCTAGGTTTTTAACAGCTATATTTATGAATATTTTACTAGCCATGATTCAATCCTTTTAAAGTAATTAAAATCAGTATCTTACTGTAAATTTACAAAAAAAATGAACTGATTTTTCTTATAATGACATATTAAAGCTTTTTTTTTATTGTAATTTTGAGTTTTAAAGAAAATATTTTTGAGAACATCAGTTTATAAGTCCATTTCTAATATAAAATTGTTTAAAAAACAACTTTTAATTTGGTCCCAACAATTCCGTGAAATTACTTTTATGGATAGTAATGATTATCCACAGGATTATTCTAATTACGACTGTATCATGGCTGTTGATGCGCTTACATCCATAAAAACGGATACTCATAATGCATTTGAAGATTTAAAACAATACCAACAAATAACCAAAGATTGGATTTTTGGATATTTGTCTTATGATTTAAAAAATGACGTAGAAGAATTGTATTCTAATAAATATGACGGATTGGGTTTTCCTGATTTATTTTTCTACCAACCCAAAAAAATATTTTTGTTAAAAGGAGATCAGCTTGAACTGCACTATCTCAATATGTGTGATGATGAATTTGAAGATGATTTTTCTGAAATCTTAGAAAGTGTAGCATTAGAAGATGAAAAAGAATCCACTTTAAATATACAACAACGCGTATCTAAAGAAGCGTATCTGAAAAAAGTCTCCAAAATGCTAGATTATATTCATCATGGAGATTTGTATGAGGCCAATTTTTGTATGGAGTTTTATGCCGAAAATGCTACTATTGATCCGTTAGAAAAGTTTTTAAAACTAAATGAAATTTCGCAACCTCCTTTTGCGGTTTTTTTTAAAAATAACACACAATTTTTACTATCTGCTTCACCTGAACGGTATTTGAAAAAAGAAAATGAAAACCTAATTTCTCAACCTATTAAGGGAACAGCGAAGCGTTTTTTGGATCCCAAAGAAGATGAGGTTTCCAAAAATAATTTGGCTTTGGATCCAAAAGAACGAGCCGAAAATATTATGATTACGGATCTGGTTCGGAATGATTTATCACATACAGCTCAAAAAGGTTCCGTGAATGTAAAAGAGCTTTGTGGTATGTATTCTTTTATGCAAGTACACCAAATGATTTCTACCGTTACTTCTAAATTAGATTTTCAATACTCAGCAATTGATGCAATTAAAACCACATTCCCAATGGGAAGTATGACGGGAGCTCCCAAAATAGCTGCAATGAAAATTATTGAAGAACTTGAGGAAACAAAACGAGGTTTATATAGTGGGGCAGTAGGGTATTTTACTCCAAATGGTGATTTTGATTTTAATGTGGTTATTCGGAGCATTTTATACAATCAAGAAAAAAAATACGTTTCCTTTTCAGTGGGAAGCGCCATTACTTCGCTATCAATTCCAGAATCTGAGTATGAGGAATGTTTGCTAAAAGCAAAAGCCATGCGCGAAGTTTTGGAATAAATGAAATTCATAAATCGATTTCAGACTTTAATCTTTATTTTTGAAACATGTTAGATAAACTTAAAAATCATATTGCTCAGCACTTTCCTTTTTTGGAGAATAAAAAACTTTTTCTGGCTACAAGTGGTGGTTTGGATAGTATGGTGATGGCTCATTTGTTTCATCAATTAGAATACAAAATAGCTTTGGCACACTGTAATTTTCAATTAAGAGGATTAGAGAGTTTTGGAGATCAAAAATTCGTTCAAGATTTTGCGGACTCAAATGGCATTCCCGTTTTTATAACACAATTTGATACGCAGGCTTTCGCCAAAGATTACAAACTATCAACTCAAGTAGCAGCAAGAGATTTAAGATACAATTGGTTCTACGAGCTTTTGGAAACTGAAAACTATGATTACATCCTTACAGCACATCATGCCGATGATAATATCGAAACCTTTCTGATTAATTTGAGCCGAGGAACAGGTTTAGAAGGACTAACAGGAATTCCAGCTGAAAACGGAAATATTATCCGCCCACTTCTTTTGTTTTCTAGAGAAGAAATTGCTCAATATGCAAAAGAGAACGGGATTGAATGGCGCGAGGACAGTAGCAATGCTTCAGATAAGTATTTGCGAAATAAGATTCGTCATGATTTAGTTCCTTTATTGAAAGAATTGAATCCGCATTTTATTGAATCCTTTCAAAAAACACAATCGTATTTACAAGAATCAGCCACTATGGTAGAAGATGCTTCCATTATGGTGTATCAGCAAGTAGTGCGGCAAGAGGAAGACGAAATGCATTTTAATTTAAGTCAGTTAAAGCGACTGCCTAATTACAAATCCTATTTGTACCAATGGTTGCATGAATTTGGTTTTTCGGCTTGGGATGATGTTTATGATTTGGTGGATAGCCAATCCGGAAAACAGATTTTCTCCCCAGAATTCCGATTATTGAAAGACAGAGATTATTTAATTTTAAGTCCAATCAATTTTGAAAGGGAAAAAGAAGAATATTTTATCGAAAAAGGAGTTCAAGACGTTAAGATTCCCTTAAATCTTACATTTTGTAAAGTAGATGACATTTCCATTAACTCAAATACGGCTATATTTGTTGATGAAGATAAATTAAACTACCCTCTAAGTATACGTAGGTGGAAACAAGGGGATAATTTTCAACCTTTTGGCATGGAAGGAAAGTCTAAAAAACTAAGTAAGTTTTTTAAAGATGAAAAGTTTTCCTTGTTAGAAAAAGAAAATGTTTGGATTTTATGTTCTGGTGATTCCATTGTTTGGGTTATCGGGTACAGACAAGATGAACGTTTTAGAATACATAGTACTACACAAAATATATTAAAAATAGATTTAGAATAATGAAGAAAATTATTTTTTTACTACTTACTGTTTTGGCTTTTGCCAATGTAAATGCTCAAATTTTGGATCCCGTTAAATGGACTACTAAAATTGAAAAAAAATCAGAGAATACTTATCTACTAACTTTTGATGGAGTCATAGAAAAAGAATGGCATATGTATTCGCAATTTACACCTGATGGAGGACCACTGCCACTAGAAGTTATTTTTAAAAATGCAAATGGTAATTTCAGTCTTGTTGGTAAAGCCAAAGAGAGTAAAACGAGAACAGCTTATAATGATATTTTTGAAGTCAATGAAACCTTTTTCGAACGAAAAGCGCAAATTCGACAAGAGATTAAGATAACAAATCCTAAAATCAATAAAGTTGAAGCCGAATTGAATTATCAAGTTTGTAAAGAAGTTTGTATCAATTTAGAGAAAAAATTCAGTTTTGTAATTCCTGCAAATGCTGTTGTAGCTGTAACAGAAACTCCAAAATTAGAAACAGTTGGAGTTCCTGCTGTATTAGATTCAGTAAAAGCTGATACTTTGACTCCAAGTCTTGGTGCTAGTAATGTTATGGAAGCGACTCCTGAAAAGGCTGTTGAAACAGTTCCAAAATCAGATTCTAAAAGAGGACTTTGGTCTATCTTTTTTATTGCTTTCCTTTCAGGTTTTGCAGCTTTATTGACTCCTTGTGTATTTCCTATGATTCCTATGACAGTTAGTTTTTTTACAAAACAAAGTAAAACAAAGGCAAAAGGAATTAGAAATGCTATTATTTACGGAATTGCTATTATTGTAATTTATGTAATGCTAGGATTTGTAGTAACTTGGGTTTTTGGTGCCGATGCGCTGAATGCTTTATCAACAAATGTTTGGTTTAATATTATATTCTTTGTTTTATTAGTTGTTTTTGCAGCTTCATTTCTGGGCGCTTTCGAAATTATGTTACCTAATTCATGGGCAAATAAAGTAGACAATCAAGCAGATAGAGGCGGAATGATAGGAATATTATTTATGGCGCTAGCATTAGCTATTGTATCATTTTCTTGTACTGGACCCATTGTAGGTACATTATTAGTTGAAGCAGCTTCAAAAGGGGGCATAGCACCAATTGTAGGGATGTTTGGATTCTCATTAGCTTTGGCATTGCCTTTTATGCTTTTTGCCATGTTTCCAGGATGGTTGCATTCTTTGCCAAAATCAGGTGGATGGTTGAATACTGTAAAAGTAGTTTTAGGATTTTTAGAATTGGCCTTGGCTTTTAAATTCTTATCGAATGCTGATCTAGTTTTACAATTGCATTTATTAGAAAGAGAAGTATTCTTGGCAATTTGGATAGCAATTTTTGGAATTTTGGCTTTTTATTTATTCGGGAAAATCACCTTACCACATGATAGTCCATTGCCACATATTTCCGTAGGAAGATTACTAATGGGATTGCTAGTTTTGAGTTTTACAATTTATTTAGTTCCTGGACTTTGGGGAGCTCCTTTAAAAATTATAAATGCTTTTCCACCTCCAATGGAATATAGTGAAAGTCCTTTTGGTGTAGGAGGTTCTAGTAGTGTTTCTACTGCAACTGTTTTGCCTGATGGTGCAAAAAGTGGTCCACATGGGATCGTAGTTTTTGATGATTACGAAAAAGGATTGGTTTATGCTAAATCAGTTAATAAACCCATAATGCTTGATTTTACAGGTTATGCTTGTGTGAATTGTCGAAAAATGGAAAACAATGTATGGTCGGATGCAGCAATTTTGCCCATTCTTAATAATGATATTGTACTAATTTCGTTATATGTAGATGACAAAAGAGATTTACCAAAAGACCAACAATTTGTATCGAAAACAACGGGTTCAACCATTGAAACAGTAGGAGATAAGTGGACAGATTTCATGATATCTAAGTACAAAACTAATACTCAACCTTTGTATGTTTTAACGGATTTAGAAGGAAATAGTTTGAACGAAATAACACCAACAATAAGTTATGTACCTGTTTCAGAATATGAAATTTGGTTAAAATCAGGGATTGAAAATTTTAAAAAATAATTGATTTGTTTAGAATTCAAATTAATTAACTAGCACTATAATTAGTAAAAGTATATTTTTAATTTATTAAAAGGAACACAAATAAAAAAGCCGTCTCAAAAAATATTTTTTGAAAAGGCTTTTTTATTTAATTATTTAAAAAATTAGATACGAAAACCAGATCTACTACCACCAGAAACAAATATAGCATCCATTCTTGATTTTTGTCCATTGGAAAACAGATACATTCCAGGATCATCAGTATAATCCATATAGTTCATAGTCATTTCAACTGGAGTTCCAGGACATGTACTATAATGTGGATATACAGGTACTCCATAATTTGCTGTATTGTGTGTAGGAGTATCAGATACCAAATCATCTCCACAAGTTGCGTCACCCCAAATATGACGTAGGTTCATCCAGTGACCTACTTCGTGAGTTGCAGTTCTTCCTAAGTTGTAAGGTGCATTTGCTGTACCTGACAAACCAAAGTAGTTTGGATCAATTACTACTCCATCAGTAGCGCTTTTACCTCCAGGGAATTGTGCGTAACCTAAAATTCCACCACCAATTGTACAAACCCACATATTAAGCTTGTTTGAAGGTGACGTAGGGTCTAATCCTCCTTTTTTCGTACTTTTCATAGCATCTCTAGTACCCCAAGAAGTTTTTTTAGTCGATTTTCTATTGATTGTTTCTAAGACAAATGAAATCCCTACATTCGCTTTGTCTCCAGAAAATAAAGCAGGAACATCATTATAGTCTGAATTTCCAGCATTAAAATCTGCATTCAAAACATCTATTTGGGATTGAATTTGTGCATCAGAAATATTTTCTTCTGCAGTTTTATACAATACATTAACTACTACTGGTATTTCAATTTTTCCGTTTACTAAACGACCTGTCAGCATAGTTTTTTGTATGGACTGTTCAATTTGATTCATCCTTAAAGCTAATGTTGGGTCAGCTGCTAATTGTGCTTCAAGTACATCTTGTGATGCACATTTACGCTGCGTAATTGCGTTTGTAGAAAGAGAACTTGCATCTGATGATTCATTTTGGCAAGAAAATAGCATCATACATGCCACGGCTGATAAAATAATTTTTTTCATAATGGTTTGTTATAAATTAATGATTTTGGTTAATAGAATAACAATTTTATAACATTTTTATCTAAAATAAAAATTATAGCTAATAAAAAAGTATTTTATTATTCATGCCGATTGTATTATTAAAAGTTTTTTTTAATTTTTAGATCTTTATTTCATTATTATAATGCAAATGTATATAGGTATTATAAAGATACAGCTTTTTTTAAACTTTAATGAACTTCTGATTTTCTCTAAAGTTACTTTCTTATACATTTTTAATTTAGTAATAGTATTCTTAAATCTTTTATTTTAAATTTTCCCAAAAAAAACTCGCTAACAAGTAGCGAGTTTTTTTTGGGAATGGTTAAATTCTAGATTCCAAAACCAGCTCTTGCTCCTCCAGAAACAAATAAAGCTGTCATTCTTGATTTTTGACCGTTTGTAAACATGTACATACCTCTATCATCAGTGTAATCCATGTAATTCATTGTCATTTCATTGTGAGCAGGTAAACAAGTGCTTACGTAAGGGTATGTTGGTACGCCAAAGTTTGAAGTTTTGTGAACAGGTGTATCAGCAACTAAGTCATTACCACAAGATGCATCACCCCAAATATGTCTTAAGTTCATCCAGTGACCAACTTCATGACTAGCTGTTCTTCCTAAGTTATAAGGATAACTAGCAGCGCTTGATAATCCAAAATAATTAGAATCAATAACAACTCCATCAGTAGCACTTGATCCACCTGGGAATTGAGCATATCCTAGAATACCTCCACCAATAGTACAAGCCCACATATTAAGTGTATTTGCTGGTGATGTAGGGTCTAATCCTCCTTTTTTTGTGCTTTTCATTGCATCTCTTGTACCCCAAGAGGTTTTCGTAGTTGATTTTCTTTTGATTTGAACTAATTCAAATGTAATACCAACATTTGCCGCAACTCCTGCAAACTCAGCTGGAGTACTACTGAAGTCAGCATTAGTTGCTGTATAATCTTCATTTAAGACATCAATTTGTGATTGTATTTGGGCATCTGAAATATTCTCAGCAGCTGTTCTGTATAATACATTTACAACAACAGGAATTACAATTTTACCATTTACTAGACGGTTGGTTAACATCGCTTTTTGGGTAAAAGCCTCAATTTGATTCATTCTTAAAGCTAATGTAGGGTCAGCTTTTAATTGTTCAGCAAGTACATCTTGTGAAGCACATGCTCTTTTTGCCATTGCGTTTGTAGCTGCAACAGTCGATTCTGTTTGGTCATTTTGGCAAGAAAATAGCATTAAGAATGCCATTGCGGATAAAATTACTTTTTTCATAATAATAATTGGTTTTGTTATAAAAAATTGATTTTGGTTAATAATACCGCAATTCTATAACAAAATAATTAAATAAAAAAATTTTTTAAAATAAATAAATTAACAAGAATTTAAGAGTGCTTATTTGACGGGCTTTTTTGAATAAAACATTCAAAATATAAAATAAAAAAATAGGATTAATCTTACTAAATATAAAACACAAACGTCTTTAATCGGCTTTATCGAACACTTTGACTGTTATGAATTGTTGTTATAAAGTATTTATTCAAACATATTATGGAACAATTCAACATATTTTCATGAAAATCATCCATTTATTTTAATTTTGTACTGGATTTTTTTAAGGAGTTCATTTAATTTTTATGCTAAAAAAAATAAATTTTAACTAGGAGTACTTATTTTTAAGTAGCAGAAGAATTATCTCTTTATATTTTAAAAATAATTTTTAGAAAACAGAATTTGTTTTATGTTGTAAATAGGTTGTAGTTTTAAATGTAATTCTCTTTTTAGGAGATTTATGCAGTATATAGTTATCAATTATTAAAAATATAATTGATAATATTGGCACCCATTTTTAATGCTTTTTCACGTACAGGAATTGGATCATTGTGCACTTCTGGATCCTCCCATCCATCTCCTAAATCACATTCATAGCTATAAAGTAAAACAAGTTTATTTTCTATAAAAATGCCAAATGCTTGTGGACGTTTTCCATCATGTTCATGAATTTTAGGTAATCCATTGGGAAACGAAAATGGTTTTTGAAAAATGGGATGAGTAGAGGGAATTTCTATTAATTCGTTATTTGGAAATATTTTTTTTATTTCTTTTCTGATATATTGATCCATTCCATAATTATCATCAATATGGATAAAACCTCCTGCACTTAAATATTTTTTAAGATTACTAACTTCAGCGTCATTAAAAATGACATTTCCATGGCCAGTCATATGAAGGAAAGGATAGGAGAAAATAGTAGGACTTCCAGGCTCAACTGTAGCTGGTTTTGGATTTATTTTTGTGTCGATTGTAGCATTACAGTATTTAATTAAATTGGGTAAAGAAGTGGGGTTTGCATACCAATCCCCACCGCCATTGTATTTAATTAATGCGATTTCTTGAGAAAATGAAGAAATAGAGATTAACAGTAAAACTGAATATATTTTTTTCATAATTCTTCAAAAATTTAATCTTCATTAAAGAATGCAACACTATGACAAGCTACAATAGCAGCCGTTTCGGTTCTTAATCGAGTAGTTCCTAAGGTAACGGGTATAAACTCACTGGCTATTGCTAATGCAATTTCTTTTTCGGAAAAATCACCTTCAGGTCCTATTAGTATAGTAAGGTTTTCATTAGGCTTTAATACCGATTTCAATGATTTTTTATCTGTTTCTTCACAGTGCGCTATCAATTGTAACCCTTCGTTTTTTTGTTTAACAAATTCTTTAAAAGTAATGGCATTATTTAATTTTGGGAGATACAGTTCATTTGATTGTTTCATCGCGGCCAAAATAATTTTCTCAAATCGTTCTTGATTAACTACTTTTCGCTCCGAGTGATCACAAATGATTGGAGTTATTTCTTGAACACCAATTTCAGTTGCTTTTTCCAGAAACCATTCGTATCGATCATTCATTTTTGTAGGAGCTACAGCTAAATGTAAATGTACTTTTGAAGGTGCTTTTTTTGTAGCAGATATTATTTTAACAGTACATTTGTTATCAGAAGCTAATGTGATTTCTGTTTCAAATAAATCCCCTAAACCATTTGTAACATATAATATATCAGTGTCTTTTTTTCGTAAAACTTTTATGATATGTTTGCTTTCTTCTTTGTCAAAAGAGAAGTTTTCAGTAGTTGCGTCAATATTTGGATTGTAAAATAATTGCATAGTTTAAAATTGTATTCGTGCTTTTGAAACTACAGATGAAGTTTCGAATTTTTGTGATAAAAACTTTTGATAACCTACAATTCCAATCATTGCAGCATTATCGGTTGTGTATTCAAATTTAGGAACAAAGGTTTTCCAACCGTATTTTTGTTCGGCTTCTTTCAAAGTATTTCTAATTCCAGAATTGGCCGAAACGCCACCACCAATTGCAATTTGTTTTATTCCGGTTTCTTTTACGGCTAATTTTAGTTTATCCATCAAAATTTCAATGATGGTATATTGTATGGAGGCACAAATATCATTCAGATTTTCGGATATAAAATCAGGGTTTTCTAATTTTTTCTTTTGAATAAAATATAAAATTGCTGTTTTCAATCCAGAAAAGCTAAAATCGAGTCCAGGAACTTTTGGTTTTGTAAAAGCAAATGCTTTAGGATTTCCTAATTGTGCATGTTTGTCAACTAAAGGACCGCCTGGATAAGGAAGGCCCAGTATTTTTGCACTTTTGTCAAAAGCTTCTCCAACTGCATCGTCCGTTGTTTCTCCAATAATTTGCATATCAAAGAAATCATTGACTTTTACGATTTGTGTATGTCCACCACTAATTGTTAAAGCTAAAAATGGGAAACTTGGTTTATCGTAATTTTCTTCTGCTATAAAATGGGCTAAAATATGGGCATGCATATGGTTTACAGCAACTAAAGGAATTTGTAATGCCAATGCCATAGATTTAGCAAATGAACTGCCAACAAGTAATGACCCCATTAATCCGGGACCTTGGGTGAACGCAATTGCTGAAAGTTGTTCTTTTTTAATATTTGCTTTTTGTAGTGCGGCATCAATTACTGGTACTATATTTTGTTGATGAGCACGTGAAGCTAATTCAGGAACTACACCTCCATATTGGGTATGAATCAATTGATTTGCTACAACATTTGACAGTACTTTGTCGTTATGTAATACAGCAGCAGCTGTGTCGTCACAGGAGCTTTCGATAGCAAGAATAAAAACCTCGGAATTTTGCATAAAAAGGCACAAATTTTGGATTATATTTGACAAACCGATTTTATTTTTTTTATTTTTACGGCGCAGCCAAAATTAAAGAATTTTTATTAAAGGTGCCGCTCTTTCCTAGGGCAAAATAATTATTTAGAAAAAATATAATAACAAAAGGTATCAAAAAATTCATTAAAATAATTTTCCGCATAATTTTGGGGCTAATTCTATTGCTGTTAGTGCTTGGTATTGCTCTTTCTTTGCCTTTTGTCCAAACTAAAATTGCACAATATTTTACCAATTCGATCAATAAAGATTATGGAACTAATATTGCTATAGATGAAGTTAGAGTTTCTGTTTTTGGTGGGGTGAAATTCAAAAAAGTCATCATTCTGGATCACCATAAAGATACTTTGATTTATTCAAAAATAGTTAATACCAATATTCTTGAAGGAAAAAAAATATTAGATGGAGATTTAATTTTTAAAGATATTCATTTAGAGGGATTGTTATTTAAGCTGAAAACGTATAAAAATGAAAAAGAAAGTAATATTGATAATTTCATCAATGCCTTTAATACAGGAAAACCTTCTGGTAAACATTTTTTGCTAAAAGCAAATAATGCCTATATTACTGATGGGCATTTTATCTTAACAGATGAAAATAAAAGCACACCTAAACAACTTGATTTTACTAAACTAAATACAACTTTAAGTGATTTTTTATTATATGGTCCAGCTGTTAAAACTATAATTAATAAAATGTCATTTTTAGATCATCGTGGTCTATATGTTGCCAACTTAAGTTCTAAGTTTAGTTATACAAAAAAGAACATAAAACTTGAAGAGCTAAAAATTGAAACAAAAGAGTCAAAAATTGATGCTGATGTTTATCTGAATTATAAAATTGAAGATTTTTCTAGTTTTACAGATAAAGTTCAATTTGACGTAAAAATCAATTCAGCCAAATTGGCTTCTAATGACATTAGAATTTTTTATGATGAGCTCGGTAAAAATCAATATTTTAATATTAAAGCCAATATTAAAGGAGCTTTAAATAATTTAAAGATTACACGATTGAACCTTATTGATTCCAAAAAAACAAAAATGATTGGAGCGATTAATTTCAAAAATATTTTTGGAGCAGAAGATCAGAAGTTTTTAATGGATGCACAGCTTACTTCTTTTTCAAGTAGTTATGATAACTTAGTGTCTATTCTCCCTAATATTTTAGGAAAGAAATTACCAATAGAAATTAAGAAATTAGGTTATTTCAATGTTATTGGAAATACTCAATTGACTAGTACGGCAATTGATGCGGATATTTCAATGACTTCAGATTTAGGGAAACTGCAATCTGTTTTAAGTATGAAAAGAATTGATTTTATCGATAAAGCATCTTATTCAGGTAATGTGGTTTTAGAAGATTTTGATGTAGGCGATTTGCTTGAACGCAAAGACCTTGGTAAAATAAGTATGAATATTGATGTTGATGGAGTAGGTTTTACTGAAAAATATTTAAATACTTCCCTCAAAGGCGATATAATAAAAATTGATTTTAATAATTATACCTATACTAATGTTGTCGTAAACGGTAAATTTAAGGCGCCAAATTACAAAGGCCAAATTTCTGTAAATGACCCAAATTTAAGTATGAATTTTGATGGCTTATTGGACTTAAGTAAAAAAGACAATAAGTATGATTTTCATATAAATGTTGAAAATGCAGACTTACATAAATTAAAACTAGTAAAGGATTCTGTTTCTATTTTTAAAGGGGATGTCATTGTTCAAGTAACAGGAAATACAATTGAAAATCTTCAAGGGAATGTATATATTAAAAAAACATCATATCAGAATGTCAAAGACACTTATGTTTTTAATGATTTTAATATTTATTCTAGTTTTGATAATGAAAGAATACGCACAATAACTGTAAATTCACCAGATATTGTTGAAGGTGAGATTGTTGGAAAATTTCAATTTAGTCAATTAGGAAATTTAGTCAAGAATTCTTTAGGAAGTTTATATACTAATTTCAAACCCAACAAGGTAAACAAAGGACAATTTCTAAAGTTTAATTTTACCATATATAATAAAATTATAGAAATTTTTTATCCCGAAATTGCAATTGCCGCTAATACAATTGTAAAAGGGAATATTAAGTCGGATATTCAAGAGTTCAAGCTTAACTTTAACTCACCGCAAATTGTAGCATCTAATAATATTTTTGATAACATCAGAGTTGCAATAGATAATAAAAACCCGCTATATAATGCCTATATAGAATTAGATAGTATTAAAACAAAATATTATAAAATTCGAGATTTTAGTTTAATTAATGTTACTATGAAAGACACGTTGTTCTTTCGTTCTGAATTCAAAGGAGGTGTTAAAGGGGAAGATTATTTCAATCTGAATTTATACCATACCATTAATAAGAATAATGATAATGTTGTTGGGATTAGTAAATCAGAGATGAAATTTAAAGATTATCTATGGTATTTAAATGAAAAAGACGCTCCTAACAATCAGATCGTTTTTGACAAGTCCTTTAAGAATTTCAATATTGATGATATTATATTGTCTCATGAAAATCAGGCTATTTCACTAAAAGGAAAAATTAAGGACGATACAAATAAGGATTTGAAACTTAGTTTTAAGGATGTTGATTTGTTTAAAATAACACCCGAAAATGATAAATTTGTTTTTAACGGAAATATAAATGGAGAGGTTGATTTTAAGCAGAATAATGCTATTTATAAACCCACGGCTTCATTAGTAATTGATCATTTAAACATAAACAAAACGGATTTAGGGGTTTTGAATTTTGATATTGAAGGGGATCAGAATTTAGAAAAATTTTCTATTAATTCCTTTTTAGAAAATGAGAATTTAGAGTCTTTTAATGCGTATGGAAATTTTGAAATAATAAACAAGGAAACAGTTCTAGATTTAAAATTAAAATTTGACAAATTCAATTTAGGCGTCTTAAGTTCGATAGGTGGGGAAGTAATGACAAATATTAGAGGGTTAATATCAGGAAATGCTTCTATTGGAGGAAACTTGACTAAACCTAAAATAAACGGTCGTCTTTATGCTGATAATACAGGAATGACAATTCCTTATTTGAATGTAGATTATGTATTAAATGATAGGTCAATAATTGATTTAGTAGATGAGAAATTCTTGTTTAGAAATAATACAATCACAGATTCTAAATTTGATACAAAAGGTACTTTGAATGGTAGTATTGAACACAATAATTTTGCCGATTGGAAACTGGATTTAGCGGTAAATACGAAAAGGTTACTTGTTCTAGATACGCAAGATAGAGAAGATGCAGCGTATTATGGTACTGCATTTATAGATGGTGATGCTACAATAAAAGGGCCTACCAATGGATTGTTTATAAAAGTTAATGCAAGATCGGAAAAGGGTACTGCGGTTAAAATACCTATTAATGATGCAGAAAGCGTCAGCGATAATAATTTTGTTCATTTTTTGACTGCCAAAGAGAAATATAATATTGAAAGAGGTATTGTCGATTATGGTAGAAAATACAAAGGGTTAGAGTTAGAGTTTGATTTGGATATTACACCCGATGCAGAAGTTGAAGTGATATTAGATAGGAATTCTGGTCATGGTATGAAAGGGAAAGGGTATGGGTCATTATTATTTAAGATAAATACGTTAGGTAAATTTAATATGTGGGGGGATTTTCAGCCGTATGAAGGAAGTTATAATTTCAAATATGGGGGACTTATCGATAAAAAATTTGATGTTAAAAAAGGAGGTTCTATTTCGTGGGAAGGAAATCCAATGAAAGCACAATTAAATTTAGAAGCTGTCTATAAAACAATTGCCAATCCTGCTGTGTTATTAGAAAATTCCTCTTTTAACAGGAAAGTACCTGTAGAAGTTATCATTGGTATTAGAGGAGATTTAGCTAGTCCTGAACCTGATTTTAATATCGAATTCCCTACGGTTAGTAATGTATTAAAATCCGAGATACAATATAAATTGAATGATAAAGATGTGAGGCAAACGCAGGCATTATACCTATTATCTTCTGGTGGATTTTTAAGTCCTGAAGGAGTTAATCAATCTGATTTTTCAGGAAGTTTATTTGAAACAGCATCCAGTTTATTAGGTGGAATTATAAAATCTGAGAATGAAAAATTTAAAGTTGGACTTAATTACATTTCTGCTGACAAAAGAATTGGTAGAGAGACTGACGGTCGTTTTGTAGCGACAATTTCCTCAAAAATTAATGAAAGAATTACTATAAACGGAAAAGTAGGGGTACCATTTGGAGGAATTAACGAATCTGCTATTGTTGGGGATTTAGAAGTTCAATATAGAGTAAATGAAGATGGAACGCTTAATTTACGCCTCTTTAATAGAGAGAATGATATTAATTACATAGGACAGGGGATTGGCTATACTCAAGGTTTAGGGGTTTCTTATGAAGTAGATTTTGATACTTTTAAAGAGTTAGTGAACAAGATATTTAAGAATCATAAATTAGGAACTACAAATTCTTCAAATGATGTTTATCAAGACTCAAACTTGGCGCCAGAATATATTAATTTTTCTAAGCCGAAGGAATCTAAAAAAGAAGAGCTAAATAAAAATCAAGACGCAATCATTCCAGAGGAAGATTAATTTTTTTAGTTTGTAAACAGTAGTTGATTTTTATAAAAGTCTCTTTGTGATGTCTTTTTCCTTTTTATTAATTTTGAAAATTAATAACACTTCCTTTTAAATATTTTTAAGATTGTATAGCCACAATTGAATTTTATAAAAATTTGGTAAAATTCTAACTAATTTTAATAATTCAGATGTTTGCTTTTATATTCTTTAAAATAGCGAGAAGTGCTTTTTTATGGTTAATTATCAAATAATAATTGAAAAATTTAACTTTTGTTGAAAAAAAACGGTTTTTTTTTGTTTTTTTGAAAACTTATTAACGAAAACGTTTGAATTTAGAGCACTTAACTAATTTAATATAAACATAACGCTTTAAGTGCTTTATGTTTGCTAATTTTACACTTTAATACTTAAATAATGCCAAAAACAATAAAAAAAATAGGGGTTTTAACTTCGGGTGGTGATTCACCTGGAATGAATGCTGCTATTCGATCAGTAGTTCGAACTTGCGCTTATCATAACATTGAATGTATAGGGATTTATAGAGGATATCAAGGAATGATTGAAGGAGACTTCAAAGAAATGGGTCCTCGTTCTGTAAATAATATCGTAAATAAAGGAGGGACGGTATTGAAATCAGCTCGTTCTCTTGAATTTAGAACACCAGAAGGAAGAAAAAAAGCACACGATCATCTTGTAAAAGCAGGGATTGATGCTTTAGTAGTAATTGGGGGAGATGGAACTTTTACAGGTGGCTTACTATTCAACACTGAATTTGATTTTCCAGTAATGGGAATTCCAGGAACCATTGATAATGACATATTTGGAACAAGTCATACCTTAGGTTACGATACTGCCTTAAACACTGTTGTAGATGTAATTGATAAAATTAGAGATACAGCTAGCTCACATAACAGATTATTTTTCGTAGAAGTTATGGGTAGAGATGCAGGTCATATTGCATTGAATGCTGGAATTGGTGCTGGTGCCGAAGAAATTCTTATTCCTGAAGAAGATTTAGGTTTGGATCGATTATTAGATTCTCTACAAAAAAGTAAAGCTTCTGGAAAATCATCGAGTATCGTTGTGATTGCCGAAGGGGATAAAATTGGTAAAAACGTTTTTGAATTAAAGGACTACGTTGAAGCAAATTTACCTGAGTATGATGTTAGAGTTTCTGTTTTAGGACATATGCAACGTGGTGGTTCACCATCTTGTTTTGACAGAGTTTTAGCAAGTAGATTAGGAGTGAAAGCTGTAGAATCCTTGTTAGAAGGAAAATCGAATTATATGGTAGGTTTACAAAATGACAAAGTAAATCTTACTCCATTAGAGCAAGCTATAAAAGGAAAATCAGAAATTGATAGAGAGTTATTAAGAGTTTCTGATATCATGTCAACTTAGAGTTATAAAATGGAACTGTGTAACTACAGCATCTGTTTTTTTTAAATGAATAATAAACAATAAATAATAAAGAAATGTCAAAAGTAAAATTAGGAATAAACGGTTTTGGTAGAATTGGAAGAATTGTTTTTAGAGAATCTTTCAATAGAGACAATGTAGAAGTAGTAGCAATAAATGATTTATTAGATGTAGATCACTTAGCTTACTTATTAAAATACGATTCAGTTCACGGACGTTTTAATGGAACAGTTGAAGTAAAAGAAGGAAAACTTTTTGTAAACGGAAAAAACATTCGTATTACTGCTGAAAGAAATCCTGCTGACTTGAAATGGAATGAAGTTGATGTTGATGTAGTTGCTGAATGTACTGGTTTCTTTACTACTGTTGAAACTGCAAATGAGCACATTAAAGGTGGAGCAAAAAAAGTAATTATTTCAGCTCCTTCGGCTGATGCACCTATGTTTGTAATGGGAGTTAATCATACTGAAGCTAAAGCTTCTGATTTGATTGTTTCTAATGCATCTTGTACTACTAACTGTTTAGCTCCTTTAGCTAAAGTTATTAATGATAATTTTGGAATTGTTGAAGCTTTAATGACTACAGTTCATGCTACAACTTCAACTCAAATGACAACTGATGGTCCTTCTAGAAAAGACTGGAGAGGTGGACGTGCTGCATCATGTAACATCATTCCTTCTTCTACAGGAGCTGCTAAAGCAGTAGGTAAAGTTATTCCTGAATTGAATGGAAAATTAACTGGTATGGCTTTCCGTGTTCCTACTACAGATGTTTCTGCAGTAGATTTAACAGTAAAAGTTGCTAAAGAGACTTCTTACGAAGAAATCATGGCTGTGTTGAAAAATGCTTCTGAAACTACTATGAAAGGTGTTTTAGGATTTACTGAAGACTTAGTTGTTTCACAAGATTTCGTTGGTGATTCTAGAACTTCTATCATTGATGCTAATGCTGGAATTGGATTAAACTCTACTTTCTTCAAAATCATTTCTTGGTATGATAACGAATATGGTTATTCAAGTAAATTGATTGATTTATCTGTACATATTTCTGGATTGAAATAATCTTTTATATATTTATAAATCCCGTTATTGTATTTTAACGGGATTTTTATTTTTTATTCTTATATTGTATCGGTTTATAGTAAATCAATTTTATATTAAACCAAAAGCAAAACCAAAACCCAAAAACTAAAAAAATGAGATTAATTGTTGATAGTGGATCTACGAAAGCCGATTGGATTGCGATAGATGATGATGGAAAAATATTATTTACTACACAAACTTTAGGATTAAATCCTGAAATACTTGAAAATGATGAAATTATTGAGCGATTAAACGATCGTTTTGATATTTTGCAAAACAAAAAAAACGCAACTCATTTATTCTTTTATGGAGCTGGTTGTGGAACTGATAGAATGAAATTGACTTTGTCTCAAGCTTTTCAAAGTTATTTTCCAAATGCTATTATTACAGTTGAAGAAGATACTTATGCCGCTGTATATGCCACTACTCCAAAAAATCAAAAAGCAATTGTTGCTATTCTAGGTACTGGATCAAACTGTAGTTATTTTGATGGTAAAGAATTGCATCAAAAGGTACAGTCATTGGGTTATATTGTCATGGATGATTGTAGTGGAAATGTTTTTGGTAAAGAATTAATCAGAAAATATTACTTTAATAAAATGCCAAAGGAATTAGCAGAAGCATTTGAAAAAGAATACAATGTAGATCCTGACTTTATCAAAAGTAAATTATATAAAGAAGCAAATCCAAATGCCTATTTAGCCACTTTTGCTAAGTTTTTAATTCAGCATAAAGAGAGTGAATTATGTAAAAAGATAATCATGAAAGGGATGAAGTCTTTTGTGAAAAATTACATAAGACAATATGATAATTGTAAAGAAGTTCCTGTTCATTTTGTGGGGTCAATTGCTTTTTATTTAAAAGAAGAATTACAACAAACTTTTGATAAATATGAATTGCAACTAGGTAATGTACTTAGAAGACCTATTGATGGATTGATTGCTTATCATATTGCAAATAAATAAAGAAGGCTATCGATGGAAATTGCAATTATTGCCCATGATGGAAAAAAAGTAGATATGGTTCAGTTTTTGAATAAAAATATCGACATTTTAAAAAATGAAAAAATTAAGCTTATTGCTACTGGAACAACTGGTGGCAAAGCGGAGAATGCAGGATTTAAAGTAAAAAAGATGCTTTCAGGACCTATGGGAGGTGATGCTCAAATTGCAGCAAGAGTTGCTGAAGGTAAAACTAAATTAGTTTTATTTTTTAAAGATCCCTTAGCAAGTCATGCTCATGAAGTAGACATTAATATGTTACTTCGAGTTTGTGACGTACACAATGTGCCTATCGCAACAAATGAAGCTTCAGCACAATTGTTGTTAAATGCAATTATAATGCAATTATAAAACTTATATATACTATATTTATTAAACCGTTTTCTTTTGAGACGGTTTTTTTTATTGATTTTGCTCCTGTTTCTATTAGAAATAAAAATGTCCCAACTTATAGTGGGACATTTTTAATTTTATAAAGGGTTTAGATTTTATAAACTATAGTATTGCAATCATTGAAATCTCTACATTTACATTCTTAGGTAAACAAGCTACTTGAACCGTTTCACGAGCTGGGGCTGTTTTTTCATTAAAATAAGTGGCATAGACTGAATTTATTTTGGCGAAATCATTCATGTCCATAATAAATATAGTTGTTTTCACTACATTTTCAAATGTCATTCCTGCTTCGTCAAGAACCGCTTTCATATTTTCCATAACTTGTTTCGTTTCAGTTTGGATGTTCTCTGTATTTAACTCACCCGTTTTTGGATCAATAGCTATTTGTCCAGAAGTATATAGTGTGTTTCCTTTTAATACGGCTTGATTGTATGGTCCAATTGGAGCCGGAGCTTTATCTGTAAAAATTATTTTTTTCATAATATATTGTTCTTAATGATTATTTTTTTGAATTAAAGCTTCGGTTGGAAGATAATTATTATTCGTATTTAATAGGAATATTAATTCTCAAGCGTTCATTTGCCTTCTTTCTTAATCTAACGGTTGATAGTGCTTCGTTTATTCCATTTAATATCACTTAAAACACCAGATTTTATACCTATAAAAAATCCCCAGTTCGCATTAGTCCCAAAAGGAGTCCAGTTGAAATCCATTCTCCAGCTTAGTAAATCTCGTTCAAATCTTAGTTGTGTAAAGGTAACTCCATTTTGAACAAAATCATATCCAGTTGATATTCCCGCTTTCCATTTTGGTGTCAAGTCGGCATTTGCTGAAATCATAATAGAGTTTCCAATGATTTGCTTTTCTCTATTGTTATTTCCATAGGTTAAGGAGTAGGCAAAAGTCATGTCCCAAGGTAATTTGGATCTAAAAAATTCAGATATTTTATCATCGCCTTCTTCTTCACTGCCGTCAAATTGACTTTTAGTATTGTCATTTACAATGGTGTTTTTTCCAAAAAGATCATCTTCTCGGCCACCATTTCTTTCGCTTTGGGTATTTTTATCTTTCTTAGTTTTGTCTTTTTCTTTACTTGAAATCGAATAATTTAATGTCATATTGGCACTAGTCATTCTAAATAAACTTCCTCCATTGTTAATGTTAAAAGTGTTTATTCTTGTTCCTGAATTATTAATGGCATAGGGGTCTAAAGTGGTACCAAAATTAACATTCATTTTATTATTTAAAAGCTGGGTTCCACCACTTAATCTAAAAGGAGCTAATGCTAGTGTATTGACTCCGTCAGCATCAAGATTGTAACTTGTTGAGATGTTTAAATTGTTAAGTAGCATCACTTTCTTTGCTTCTACCTTGGTACTGTCTTTATCGGTCACTTTTGCTTCAAAAGTATTGCTCAAATCAAAACCTAGTATATTTGAATTACTTAAACCTGGAGACCCAAAAATACCTCCTTCAAATCGAGTGTACTGTTTTGTAATTGTTCCAGTAGCATCAGAGGCATAGGTATCATAATATTTTTCAAAACTAGGGGTATATGCATAAGAAACTGAGGGTCTCATGACATGTCTAATCGATTGTATCTTTTTATCTTTACCAAAGTTAAAAGTTCCATAAATTGTAGTTCCTACGCTGGATGAAAAAGAATAGGTTCTATACGCATCAAAACCATTCACAATTTTATCAACCACTTTACTTTGGTCTGAATCATAGCTGCGGCTAATTGTTTTTGCATACCATACTTCTTCGTAGTTTAATGAAGTGGAAGCGCTAAAATATTTAAACAGTTTAAAATTAGTGCTTAAAGGAATACTGTGTTGTACTCCCATTTTTGCATCTTTAAACATTTGAGGTTTAAAAAAAAGCGAATCCGTTGTTGTAATACTATTTCGACCATTCAAGTTATATTGCAAATTGATGTTCTTAAAAAAACCTTTTTTTACTCCATCTTTCCCCACAAAAGGATAAATACGATCTACGCTTAGTTGAAGTGTAGGTAGTGTCATGTTTATAACTTCAGTCTGTGTATTTTGAGAATGAGTTGCTGATAGTGACATTCTTACCTGTGGGACAGAATTAAATGTTTTAGAATACGAAACAGATGAACTTAAAGTGTTGTTAAGATTAGATCCAATATTAGCTTGATTAATAGATTGTTGAAAATATTTGCTGCTTCCAAGATTGACAGAAGCTGAAAAACTGGAGTTAGGATTTGCTTTTGAATCTCTTGAATGTGACCATTGTATATTATAGATCTTTTGTTTAGCATAATCTGGATAGCCTCTTTCGCTAGAGATTAAGTTTTCATACCTAAAATTTAGATTTCCTCGGTAACTATATCGTTTTGCATAGGAGGACTCAAATCGCAAACCGTAACTTCCATTGGTGTAATAATCACCCAATACTGTTAAGTCGTAATTATTACTTAGTGCAAAATAATATCCCCCATTTTGTAATGAAAAACCTCTAGTATTGGAGTCATTGTAACTGGGTAATATTAGTCCCGAAATATTTGTTTCTTTGCTCATTGGAAAATAAGCAAATGGTAATGCGATGGGAGTAGGTACATTAGCGATTACCATATTAGTTAAACCAGTTATTACTTTTTTTCCAGGGATAAATTTTACTTTATTTGTTTGAAAATAATATTCAGGATTATCTACATCTTTTGAAGTGGTAAACCGAGCGCCTTTTAAAAAATAGACAGAATCATTTTCTTTTTTAGTTATCGAGGCTTTTATTTTAAACTCACCTTGGTCGGATCTGGAGTTCCATATTAAGGCTTTTTTAGTTTTGAAATTAAAACGAATAGAATCAGGCTCTACCTCATTAGACCCTTGTTTAAAATGAGGGTATTGCGTGTACTTTCCCGTTGAATCTTTAATTCTTCCGGCATAGACTTCATTTTTTTCATAATCCATAATAATTATACCCGAGGTTAATTCGACATCTTGATAGTATAATTCGGCTTTATCATATAAAGTTATTAGTTTTTTCTTTTGGTCAATTTTGGCATATTTTTCAGCCTTATATTTTACTTTTCCGTCAAGAAATGCTTTTTTTGGTTTTAAAGTGTCAATTCTAATTAAAGTGTCAGTCTCTTTTTTTTGTTCTAAAAGAGTTTGATTCGATTTTGTACTAACAGAAGAGGACGTATCTACTTGCTTCTTAGCAGGTATAGCGCTCGTTTTTTTTGAAATATCTTGCGAATACAGATGATTGCATCCGATTGTAAGGAAAAATGATAATAAAACGATATTAAATAAGTTTGTCTGCAAAGGTTTTAATGCTATTTTTGTAAAATTATGGCCTGTTTTTTGAAGTGTCAAACTTACAGATTATTTTTTGTCAAAAATAATCAAATAAAAAAAATTATAACCGTAGTCTTTCATATAAATTAACTTTAGATTTATGCATATATTTTATAAGATGAAAATCATTATTCCTTTTTTACTATTTATAGTCACTTTTACAGGCTATGGCCAATCAAACATTTTTAAAGTAACCCTAGATGCCGGACATGGAGATCATGATTTTGGTGCCGTTTATAATGGGCATGTTGAAAAAAATATTGCTTTAGCGGTAGTACTAAAAGTTGGAAAGTTATTAGAAGCTAATTCAAAGGTGGATGTAACGTACACTAGAAAGACTGATGTTTTTATAGATTTGGTCGAAAGAGCCAATATCGCCAATAGAGCTGATGCTAATATTTTTGTTTCTATTCATTGTAATGCCAATAGAAATACTGCAGCAGATGGTACAGAGACCTATGTAATGGGTATGAATAAAATCGCATCTAATTTAGAGGCGGCTAAGAAGGAAAACTCGGTTATTACTTTAGAGAAGGATTATAAACGAAAATATGAAGGATTTGATCCAAATTCTCCCGAAACAATGATTGGAATGACCTTAATGCAAGAAGAGTATTTAGATAATAGTATTACTCTTGCAAGTAAAATTGAAGAAGCATTTGGTGGTTTAGGAAAAAGAATTAGAGGTGGTGGTGTAAAGCAAGCTCCTTTTATGGTACTTCATAAAGCGTATATGCCAAGAGTGTTAATAGAGATGGGATTTATCTCTAATTTTACTGAAGGAAATTTATTAGATTCAGAGGATGGTCAAAATGAAATTGCCAAAGCTATTGCAAGTGCAATTATGAGTTATAAAAATGAGTATTATGGCAATGGTTCAACTGAAACCTATGAAGCAAGACCATCACAAAGGAGCATCGATAAGCCAGCTAAGGACACTGCTACTCCCGTTAAAACTAAAGTTGTTTTAGAATCTGTGGAGTTAAAAAAAACTGCCTCCAGCCGAAATAATGAAATTCTTTTTAAAGTTCAAATTTCAGCAAGTAGTAGAAAATTAGATTTGGAACCTAGAAATTTTAGAGGATTAAAAAATATATCTTTAGACTATGAAAATAGAGTTTATAAATACATGTACGGTGAAACGTCTGATTATAATGAATCTAAAAGTTTATTAGAAGAAGCTAAAGCAAAGGGTTATGAATCGGCTTTTTTAATAGCATTTAAAAATGGTGAAAAAATCAGCATTCAAGAAGCTATTAAATAACTATAAGTTCGAATTTTTTATATTAAATTTGTACAAAATACTTACATTTTGAAATTAACAAGAGAAATCAAGACAGCAATTTTAGTAATTGCTTCAATATTATTATTTATTTGGGGTTATAGTTTCTTAAAAGGGAGAGATCTTTTTACGAGTTATAAAACATTATATGTCGAATACCAATCAGTAGAAGGGTTAGCTAAATCAGCTCCAGTCACCTTAAATGGTTTAGTAATTGGTAAAGTAAACAGCATTACGATAAATGAAAATACAGGAAACTTATTAGTAGAATTACAAATCAAATCGGATTTTCCTATTTCTAAATCCAGTGTTGCCTCTATCTATGAACCAGGGTTAATTGCGGGCAAACAAATAGCAATTGAACCTAATTTTAAGGATAAGACCATTGCTCTTTCTGGTGAAAAGTTAACAGGGAATATTAAACTTGGACTTACTGATAAAGTAAGTGACCAGCTTGTCCCTCTCCAGGATAAATTAGAAAAAATAATGGATAATGCTGATAAGCTAATCAGTGGTGTCAATAACGTTTTAGATAAAAAAGCCCAAGATGATTTAAAGATTAGTTTAGCTGAATTAAGCAAAACAATGGAGCAATTTCATAAAGCATCTATCAGCATGAATACCATCTTGGATGATAATAAAACTCAAATAAAAGGAGTCGTTACCAATTTCAATAAAATTTCGGGAGATTTTTCTAAAATATCAGATTCATTGAATAAAGCTGATTTAGGAAAAACGGTTAAAAACCTTAATGCGACATTAGCAAAAGTGGATGGTATTATGGACGGAATAAAATCTGGAAAAGGGACAATGGGTAAATTAGTAACCGATGATGCTTTGTATTCTAATTTAGCAAAAACATCTAAAGAGTTAGAGCTATTGCTACAAGATGTTAGACTTTATCCTACTAGGTATGTAAATGTTTCTCTTTTTGGGAAGAAGAACAAGCCTTATAAGGCTCCAGTTGCAGATACAATTTCAAAAAAATAAAACAACTATTTATGAGTTATTTAGACAATATATTATTTGCTATTGTTTTGATTATCGGTTTTGGTTATTTTTTTAATAATATTAAAAAAATAATTAGGAACATTAATCTTGGTATTGATGTAGATAGAAAAGATAATCCTAGCTCTCGTTGGAAAAACATGGCAATGATAGCTCTTGGTCAATCTAAAATGGTCAAAAGACCCATTGCTGGTGCGCTTCATATTGTTGTTTATTTGGGATTCATAATAATCAATATTGAGCTTGTAGAAATAATTATTGACGGTTTATTTGGTACTCATAGAATATTTGCCTTTTTAGGAACTGCTTATAATGTTTTAATTGGTTCTTTTGAAATATTGGCATTTTTGGTTTTGGTTGCAGTTACTGTTTTTTGGATCAGAAGAAACATTGTGAGATTAAAACGATTCATGAATCCTGAAATGAAAGGATTTCCAAAAAGTGATGCAAATTACATCCTCTATTTCGAAATGGTATTGATGACCTTATTCCTTTTGATGAATGCTTCTGATCTGCATTTGCAAAATGTACCAGGAGGTTTCTCTCATTTTATTCAAGCGGGTTCGTTTCCAATAAGTCAATTCATTGAGCCTTTGTTTAATGGTATGTCAAATGAATTTGTGATGTTGTTGACTGAAATATTCTGGTGGCTACATATAGTAGGTATTTTAGTATTTATGAACTATTTGTATTTTTCAAAACACTTACACATACTATTAGCTTTCCCAAACACCTATTTTGCAAATTTAAAACCATTGGGACAATTTGATAATTTAGAAGCAGTTACTACAGAAGTAAAAATGATGATGGATCCTAATGCTGATCCATTTGCAGCAGCGCCAGCTCCAGTAGAAGGAGAATTGCCAGCTAAATTTGGAGCAAGCGATATTCAGGATTTAAACTGGGTACAATTGTTAAACGCCTATACCTGTACAGAATGTGGCCGTTGTACATCATCTTGTCCAGCAAATCAAACAGGGAAGAAATTATCTCCTCGTAAGATCATGATGGATACTAGAGATAGAATGGAAGAAGTAGGTAAAAATATTGATGCAAACAAAGGTGTTTTTATTCCGGATAATAAAACATTATTAAACGATTATATTACACCTGAGGAATTGTGGGCTTGTACATCTTGTAATGCATGTGTTGAAGAATGTCCAGTTAATATAAGTCCTCTTTCGATTATTATGGATATGCGTCGTTATTTAGTTATGGAGCAAAGTGCAGCACCAATGCCACTAAATGCAATGATGACAAATATTGAAAATAATGGGGCACCATGGCAGTTTAATCAACAAGATAGATTGAATTGGAAAAATGAAGATTAATATTTTAAGGTACTTTGTTAATAGCTTTTACTACTTTAAAATTATAAGATAACCGGTTAGTTTGAAAACTGAATAAAATAACACAAAATGTCAGAAAATTTAATAGTGCCAACTATGGCAGAGATGCTTGCTCAAGGAAAACAGCCAGAAGTGTTGTTTTGGGTAGGTTGCGCAGGAAGTTTTGA
The DNA here is from genome assembly GCF_040822115.1 of Flavobacterium sp. WC2421. Taxonomy (NCBI): domain Bacteria; kingdom Pseudomonadati; phylum Bacteroidota; class Flavobacteriia; order Flavobacteriales; family Flavobacteriaceae; genus Flavobacterium; species Flavobacterium sp. WC2421. The sequence continues at coordinate 2,552,630 of NZ_CP162004.1, forward strand.
TGATAGAGCAAAAAAAATTACTAAAGCATTTGTTCGAATTTTAAATCGTGCTAATGTACCTTTTGCTGTACTTGGTACAGAAGAAAGTTGCACAGGAGATCCTGCAAAAAGAGCAGGAAATGAATTTTTGTTTCAAATGCAGGCCATGATGAACATTGAAGTTTTGAATGGATATGAGGCAAAGAAAATAGTGACCGCCTGTCCGCATTGTTTTAATACTTTGAAAAATGAATACCCTGAATTAGGAGGTAAATACGAAGTAATTCACCATACTGAGTTTTTAAAATCATTATTAGATACTGGTAGACTGACTATTGAAGGAGGACAGTTTAAAGGAAAGAAAATTACTTTTCATGACCCGTGTTATTTAGGAAGAGCAAATAATGTGTATGAAGCTCCAAGAGATTTAATTTCAAAATTGGATGCTGAATTAGTTGAAATGAAACGTTCAAAAGTAAATGGACTTTGTTGTGGTGCTGGTGGTGCTCAAATGTTTAAAGATGCTGAACCTGGTAATAAGGAAGTAAATGTTTTAAGAACTGAAGATGCATTGGAAGTGCAACCAAACATTATTGCTACTGGATGTCCTTTTTGTAATACAATGATGACTGATGGTATTAAAAACAAAGAAAAAGAAGCTGATGTTAAAGTAATGGACATAGCGGAATTAATTGCAAATGCGCAAGATCTATAAGAGAGCATCATCATTATTAGTTTGTAGTTTTATTTTATTCTAGTTTAATACTATGAATTCCAAACTAGATTAGCTGTTTGCAAAAATGCTTTTTAATAATATTAATTATACTATAAAACGAGATTAGTTTTCATTCAGAAATCTAAAATCGTTTTTCTAAAATCATAAATCATATGTACGTACCATTTGAAAATTTACCCGAAGAATCCAGAATTTGGATTTACCAATCGAATAGAAAATTTTCGGATGCCGAGTTTTCCGAAATCGAAGTTGCTTTAAATACTTTTCTTGAAGGTTGGGCAGCACATGGAACTAGTTTAGAATCTTCGTACCAATTAAAATACAATAGATTTATTATTATTGCTGTGAATCAGGATGTTCAGGCGGCAACAGGATGTTCAATCGATTCATCAGTTGAATTTATTCAAAGTTTGGAGCAAAAATATTCAGTAGATTTATTGGATAAAATGAATGTTACTTTTAAACTAGGAGAACATATTGCTCATAAGCCATTAATAGATTTCAAAAAAATGGTTAAAGATAAAGCTGTTACTGAAAACACTATTGTTTTTAATAATTTAGTGAACAATATCGAGGAATATAATGAATCATGGGAAGTTCCAGCTTTAGACAGTTGGCACAGTCGATTTTTCTAAAATAAAAATACTTTAATGAAAAATATAGGCATCAGAAATTCTTTTCTTTATGTCTTATTTTTTTTTGTAGCCAGTTGTATTGGTACAAAAAATAATAAGCCGAAAGTCGTTTTTTCTCATATTCCAACAGAGGTTAGTGATTTTAAAATTGATAAATCCAAAGAAGAGACCTCCCTTTTTAAGTTGTCTCGTGATGGGAATAAATGGGTTGACAGTATATATAGCGGGCTCTCATTTGATGAAAAATTAGGGCAGTTATTTATGGTAGCGGCTTATTCAAATAAAGATGCTGCTCATGAAAATGCGATTGATAAACTAATTACAGAAAACAAAATTGGAGGATTAATATTCTTTCAAGGCGGTCCTGTTCGTCAAGCAAAATTGACCAATCGGTATCAGTCTAAATCCAAAACACCTTTATTTATAGGAAATGATGCGGAGTGGGGTTTAAGTATGCGACTGGATTCTACCTATAGTTATCCTTATAATATGACTTTGGGTGCTGTTCAGGATATTAAGTTGATTGAAAAAATGGGTGAACAAATTGGGGATCAAAGTAAAAGATTGGGACTTCAGTTCAACTTTGCTCCAGTACTTGACATCAATACCAATCCCAATAATCCTATTATTGGATTTCGTTCTTTTGGAGAAGATAAATACAATGTCACCGAAAGAGCTATTGCACTCATGAAAGGGTTTCAAAGTAAAGGAATATTTGCAACAGGAAAACATTTTCCAGGTCATGGTGATACGGAAACAGATTCTCATAAAGGGTTACCTACTGTGAATTTTTCAAAAGAAAGACTCGAAATCATGGAGTTTTGGCCTTATAAAAAAGCTTTTGAAGAAGGATTGTCTTCTGTTATGGTGGCACATCTAAATGTTCCAAGTTTAGAATCAAGACCCAATTATCCATCTTCGATTTCCTATAATGTTGTAACTAATGTTCTTCAAAAAGAATTAGGATTTAAAGGTCTAATTTTTACTGATGCACTGAATATGAAAGCAGTGAGCAATTATAAAAAGCCAGGTGAAGTGGATTTAGATGCTTTTTTGGCTGGAAATGATATTTTATTATTTCCTGAAGATGTTCCAGTGGCTTTAGAAACATTAAAAAAAGCGTATCAGGATTCTTTGTTTACCGCAGAAAGATTGGATTTCTCGGTTAAGAAAATTTTAAAATTTAAATATTTGGCAGGCTTGAATTCATATAAGCCTATTGAGATTTCAAATTTGTACCAAGATCTTAATTCGTCAAAAAATGATGCATTGCAATATGAATTGTATGAAAATGCAATTACAGTTTTAAAAAATGAAACATCTATTTTGCCTATTAAGAATTTAGAAAATCAAAAGATTGCGTATGTAAAAATGGGTGATGCTACAAACAGTACTTTTGTTTCAACATTAAAAAAATATACAGAGGTTACTGAGATTACGGATACCAACATAGATAGTTTGCAATCTAAATTAAAACAGTTTAATACCGTAATTATAGGATATCATAAATCGGATGCTGCTTTTAAGAACCATGATTTTAAACCATCGGAATTAGTAAAATTGGCTTCATTGGCCAAAAATAATAATGTAATTCTGGATGTTTTTGCATCTCCATATTCATTAATTCCTGTGACCGATTTTAATGATTTTAAAGGGATTATAGTTTCCTATCAAAACAGTGCAATTGCACAAGAAGTTTCGGCTGAATTGATTTTTGGTGCCATAAGCGCTAAAGGAAAATTGCCAGTTTCAATTTCTAATAGTTTTAATGCCAATTTTGGTTTAACTACTGAAAAATTAAATGTATTAGGTTTCACTGCTCCTGAAAACGTGGGAATGAACCCTTTAGTTTTAGCAAAAATTGACAACCTAGCACGCAAAGCAATAAATGGTAAAATGACGCCTGGATTACAGATTTTGGTGGCTAGAAAAGGGAAAGTAATTTATCAAAAATCATTTGGAAGTCCAACCTATGATTCTGCTGTAAAAGTTACTAATTCAGATGTTTACGATGTGGCTTCATTGACCAAAATACTATCTACATTGCCCAATGTGATGGTACAATACGATCAGCAGAAGATAAACATGGAAACTAGATTGGATTCGATGTTGCCTATTTTTAAAAACTCAAATAAAGCTGATATTCATTTTAAAGAGTTATTATCCCATTATGCTAGATTGCAACCTTGGATTCCTTTTTATAAGGCTACAATTGATAAAAATGGAAATCCATTGGATAAATATTACAAGAAAGTTCAGGAACCTAATTTTGCTGTAAAAATTGCTGACAGCCTGTTTTTAAGATCGGATTATAATGATACGATTATGAAATTGATTGTTGACAGTAAATTATTATCCCAAAAAAAATACAAATACAGTGATTTTACGTTTATGATTTTGAAGGAATATTTGGAAAAAGCAACAGGAAAAAAATTAGATGTTCTAAGTACGGAGAATTTTTATAAACCACTGGGTACTAATAATACGATGTACAATCCGCTTGGAAAAATCAATAAAAATAGAATAATACCAACAGAAATTGATACGTATTTCCGTCATCAAATAATCCAAGGTTATGTTCATGATATGGGAGCAGCTATGGAAGGTGGCGTTGGAGGCCATGCTGGTATTTTTTCAAATAGTATGGATGTTGCCAAAATAATGCAGTTGTACCTTCAAAAAGGGAATTATGGCAATCATCAATATTTTTCTGAAAAGACATTTAATGACTTTAACACCTGCTATTTTTGTTCTGAAGGGAATAGGAGGGGAGTAGGGTTTGATAAACCACAACTAGGAACTAGCGGTCCAACTTGTGGTTGTGCTTCGATGACTAGTTTTGGACATACAGGATTTACGGGAACAATGGCTTGGGCTGATCCCGAAACTGATATCGTTTATATCTTTTTATCGAATAGGACATTTCCAGCTGAATCAGCCAATAAATTATCAAAAGAAAATATACGCGAAGACATTCAAGAATTAATATATCAGGCTATTGAAAATTGATTATTATAATTAAATTATTTTTTATTAATTAGGAATCATTAGTAGCATTTTTTGATTAAAAACAGAATGGCATCGCAATTTTCCTTAAATTCGTTTTATTAAAATATACCCATGAAAATTGCAATAGTTTGTTATCCTACATTTGGAGGAAGTGGCGTTGTAGCTACAGAGTTAGGGCTTGAATTAGCTAGACTAGGACATGAAATCCATTTTATTACTTATAGTCAACCAGTACGTTTGGCATTATTGAATCCCAATGTTCATTATCACGAAGTGAATGTACCGGAATATCCTTTATTTCATTATCAACCCTATGAATTGGCTTTATCTAGTAAGCTAGTTGACATGGTGAAACTACATAAAATTGAAATATTGCACGTGCATTATGCCATTCCACATGCTTATGCAGGATATATGGCTAAACAAATGCTTAAGGACGAAGGTATTGAGATCCCTATGGTGACTACGCTTCATGGAACTGATATTACTTTAGTAGGGAATCACCCATTTTATAAACCAGCAGTTAGTTTTAGCATCAATAAATCGGATGTGGTAACTTCTGTCTCCCAAAGTTTAAAGGATGATACTTATAAATTATTCAATATTAAAAGAGACATACATGTTATACCCAATTTTATTGAATTAGATAAAAATAATACTGATCCTAGTATTGCTTGTCACCGTTCCGTAATGGCAAAACCAACGGAGCGTATTATTACTCACATCAGTAATTTTAGAAAAGTAAAAAGAATACCTGATGTAATTAAAATATTTTATAAAATTCAACAAAAAATTCCTGCTAAATTAATGATGGTGGGAGATGGTCCTGAAAAGGAAAAGGCCGAATATTTATGTCAAGAACTAGGTATTTTGGATAAAGTAATCTTTTTTGGGAATAGCAATGAGATCGATAAAATATTAAGCTATACCGATTTGTTCTTATTACCCTCTGAAACAGAGAGTTTTGGACTTGCAGCACTTGAAGCCATGGCTTGGAGTGTTCCTGTAATTTCAAGTAATTCGGGTGGTTTATCTGAAGTTAATTTTGACGGAATTTCAGGGTATCTAAGTGATGTAGGAAATACTGATGAAATGGCTGAGAATGCATTGAAAATTTTAAGTGATGAAGAAATACTTTTAAAATTTAAAGAAAATGCGTTATCAGTTGCAAAAAAATTCGATATCAAAAACATTTTGCCACTCTATGTTGAATTGTACCAAAAGGCAATAAAGAAATATTCGAAAAAAAATAAATTTCTAAGAGAAGCCAAAAAAGAATAATTCTTTAGAATTAAGATAAAAAAATGAAAAAAACAGCAATAGCATTATTTACTTTGACTTTGTTTTCCTGTGGGACTACTGTAACAAAGAGTACAGGAAAAAAAGCTTTATATGAGGTCTTAACTCAGCAGTCAGATGGTGGTGGAAACATTCATTTCTTTGAAATTCTTACGGAACCAAATGAAATTAGGATGTTGCAGAATGATAAAATGCTGAAAAATAAAATTAGCCCAACTGATGTTCAAAAATCAAATTTTGTCATTTTAAATATGGGAGAGAAAACTACAGGTGGATTTAAAATAACAGTTGAAAATGTAGTTGAAACGGATAAAAATGTAATTGTTACTGTAAAAGAAACTGAACCTAAAGCTGGGACAATAGTCACTCAAGGTTTTACTTATCCTTTTTGTGTAGTAAAAATAAATTCTAAAAAAGAAATTATAATTAAATAAAAAAATGCCACTATTTCTAGTGGCATTTTTTATATAATAAAACTAAGTTTTAGAATTGGTATCTAACACTTAATGCGATGTCTGAACCATAATTGTTTTTGTAATATCCGTTTCCACCAAATTCTGGTCTGAAATCCAAAGATACTAACAAAGGAATGTCAAAGTTGTATTCTAATCCTACATCCCCTGCAGCAAAAGCAAAAGTATCATTGTAGTGATTTCCACCGTTGTCATAACTATAACTACCTAATCCACCACCTACACCAGCATACCAGTTGAAACCACCATCAATGTTCCAAACCCATTGGTACAAACCAGCTAATTTTATAGCATTGTCATCATAACCATTGTGATTAAAATCACTTCTGTTTCTCCAACCTAAATCTAATTCTAATCTATTGTTGCTTGATAAAGCTCTTTGGTAAGAAAGTTCTCCTCCAAATCCACCATTGTCACCAAAACGAAGTCCTAATGCATTTTTAGAGATATCTTGTGCCTGTGCGCTAAATGCTAAACCGATTAGCATAAAAGCAGATAAAATAATTTTTTTCATAAGTCAATTTTTGTTTTTACAAATGTACATAGCAATACAAACGATTCTTTTATACTATAATTCTTAATTGTTATATAATTTACATGTTTGTGAAAAGATTAGCACTGACCAAGTTCATTATACTAATAATTATCGCTATCAATTATGAGCTTAGTGCATTTTAATAAATGAAATACTAAACTGGAAGTTATTTCGATAAAAGGATTGAATTGACCAGTTCATTACTCAAAAGATCTTCCATTTCAAATAAATTTTCTTCTTCTGTATAATTAGTATCCTTATAATAATGTAGCTTCCATCGTTTTTTATTGTATTCCAAAGCGGTTAAATTCTCCACCCAATCACCAGAATTTAAATATAATGTCTTACCATTTTTATTTTCTTTTTTTATGATTTTTGGCTCATGTATATGTCCGCAAATTACATAATCGTATTTTTTTTCTATTGCAATATCAGTAGCCGTTTCTTCAAAATCCGATATGTGCTTTACTGCTTTCTTGACGCTTGCTTTGATTTTTTTAGAAAAAGAATAGGGTTCTTTTCCAAATCGTTTTAAACACCAATTAACAAAACGGTTTATTAGAATCAGATAGTCATAACCTAATCCACCTAGTTTTGCAATCCATTTAGCATGATGTACAGAAGCATCAAATACATCGCCATGAAATATCCACGCTTTTTTGTCGTCTAGTTCCAATACTAATTTATCAACCAAGGCAAAATTACCCATATTCATGTCACTGAATTTCCGTAGCATTTCATCGTGATTTCCAGTGATATAATACACTTTTGTACCTTTTGAAGCAAAGCTTATTATTTTTTGAATGACTTTTAGATGTGTTTTTGGAAAATACGATTTTCTAAATTGCCAGATATCAATAATATCTCCATTTAAAACTAGAATTTTAGGCTTTATGGAAGATAAATATTTATTGAGTTCAATGGCATGGCTTCCAAAAGTTCCAAGATGAACATCAGATATAACAACCAATTCCACTTTTCTTTTTTTCAATTGTATTTAATTTGAAGTTTAACAAATGAATTCAATTAATCGCAATTGTATTTAACGATAAGGTTAATAATTTAGCTTTAATATTAATTAAAAGTCAATAAATGCTATTTGATTCTTAAAAGTTTAAACTTTTAATTTTTAAACTTTAAACTAAAATGCTACTTTTGTTCAAAACATATAATAATGGCAGGAAATAGCTACGGAACACTATTTAGAATAACCACTTTTGGTGAATCACATGGAGAAGCATTAGGTGGAATTATAGATGGTTGCCCATCAGGAATACAATTAGATTTAGAGGCAATTCAACTTGAAATGTCTAGAAGAAAACCAGGCCAATCGGCAATTGTTACGCAACGAAAAGAACCAGATGATGTTCAATTTTTATCAGGAATCTTTGAAGGTAAAACAACTGGAACACCAATAGGTTTTATTATTCCAAATACAAACCAAAAATCGGATGATTACTCCCATATAAAAGATAATTATAGACCTAGTCATGCTGATTATGTTTATGATCAAAAATATGGTTTTAGAGACTATAGAGGAGGAGGAAGAAGTTCTGCTCGTGAAACAGCAAGCAGAGTTGTTGCAGGTGCAATTGCAAAACAAATGTTGCCCGAAATAAAAATCAATGCTTATGTTTCTTCGGTAGGCCCCATATTTTTAGAAAAACCGTATCAAGATTTAGATTTTTCAAAAATAGAAAGTAATCCAGTACGTTGCCCAGATGAAGAAATGGCAGTTGTAATGGAAGATTATATTCGTGAAATTCGTAAAGAAGGGAATACTGTAGGTGGTACTGTAACTTGTGTGATACAAAATGTTCCCGTAGGATTAGGGGAACCAGTTTTTGATAAACTTCATGCTGAACTAGGTAAAGCAATGCTTTCCATAAATGCGGTAAAAGGATTTGAATATGGAAGTGGTTTCTGTGGTGCAAAGATGAAAGGAAGTGAACACAATGATTTATACAATACGGACGGAACTACCAAAACAAATCTTTCTGGAGGAATTCAAGGAGGAATTAGTAATGGAATGGATATTTATTTCAGAGTAGCATTTAAACCAGTTGCTACTATTATGCAAAAACAAGAATCATTAGATAATAAAGGTAATATTACCGAAATGACTGGTAAAGGTCGCCATGATCCTTGTGTTGTTCCACGTGCTGTTCCTATTGTTGAAGCAATGGCTGCCATTGTATTAGCTGATTTTTACTTGATCAATAAGACGTATTAATACGCACTATTTTTTTTCCGTTTAAAAAGAATTTAAAATATTTCTTATAATAGATTAAACCTGGGTTCAAATCCCAAACTAACCATTAAATAAAAAACCACTAGATGAATTCTACAGAAACAAAAAAGCCGTCAATCTTATCAAATTTGACTACACAAATACTTATTGCAATGATTTTAGGAATTGCTTTAGGTATCGTAATTCATAATACAATTTCAGAAGAAGGCGCTTTGGAGTTTAGTGATAAAATAAAAATTCTTGCTACCGTTTTTATTAGATTGGTACAAATGATTATTTCTCCACTAGTATTTACAACACTGGTAGTTGGTATTGCAAAATTAGGTAATGTGAGTGCAGTTGGAAGAATTGGAGGAAAAGCTTTGGCTTGGTTTTTTACGGCTTCATTTATTTCATTACTATTGGGAATGTTTTTTGTAAACACACTTAAACCTGGAGAGGGGCTTAACTTGTCAAATATTGATTTAGGTTCAGCATCAGAAGTGGCGGAAAATTCTAAAAGTATATCTTTTGATAATTTTATTGCCCATATAGTTCCCAAGAGTATTTTTGAAGCAATGGCAACAAATGAGATCCTTCAAATTGTGGTTTTTTCTATTTTCTTTGGTTTGGCAGCTGCCGCAATAGGAGATTATGTAAAACCGGTTGTTAATGGTTTAGACAAAATGTCACATATTATTCTAAAAATGGTGAATTATGTTATGAACTTTGCACCAATTGGAGTTTTTGGAGCTATCGCAGGAGTTTTTGCTGTTAGAGATTTTCAAGAACTAGCTATCACTTATTTTAAATTTTTCGGATCTTTTTTAATAGGAATTTCATCCCTTTGGGTTGTATTAATAGCGGTTGGTTATATTTTTCTAAAAAGCAGAATGACCGTTTTGCTTAAAAGAATTGTTAGCCCATTGATTATAGCTTTTGGAACAACAAGTAGTGAAGCCGTTTTTCCTAAATTGACTGAAGAGCTAGAACGTTTTGGAGTAAAAGACAAAATTGTTTCCTTCATGTTACCTTTAGGATATTCATTTAATCTTGATGGAAGTATGATGTATATGACTTTTGCTAGTATTTTTATTGCTCAAGCTTATGGAGTTCATTTAGATTTAGGAACTCAAATGACGATGCTTTTAGTTTTAATGCTTACAAGCAAAGGAATTGCAGGTGTGCCTAGAGCAAGTTTAGTAGTTGTTGCTGCTACTTGTGGTATGTTTGATATTCCAATTGAAGGTATTGCATTAATATTACCAATTGATCATTTTTGTGATATGTTTAGAAGTGCTACTAATGTATTAGGAAATGCATTGGCAACATCAGTAGTAGGAAGCTGGGAAAACGATGATGATTTAGAAGCGGTTCCAGTTGATCTCAATTAATTAGTTATCATTTTATTTAAAATAAAAAAGCAGTTACAAGGCATTCTTGTAACTGCTTTTTTTATAGTTTTATTTTTTAAGAATATTCTTTCAGTAAAATTTATTTTTTTTTAAATATTTTTACTTATCAAGTCTATTCTCTTTTTAAATTATTGATACTTAATGTTTAAATAAAAATGTATATTTGATAAAATTAAAATTTCTATGCTCCAATCAAGAATTATTTTTTTTATTTTCTTTTCATTAAATCTTTTTAGCAGCAATTCTGTTACCGATAAAATAAAACCATCAAGAAAGGAAATTGTTAATCTTACTAATAAGGCCTCACAATACTTGCAAGAGTTTAATTATGAAAAATCATTTGCTACTGCAAGAAAAGCATTAAAACACTCTATAGATGCTAAGGATGATATCTTAATTGCAAAATCCTATAATACAATTGCAGGTAATTATGATGAATTATCAGAGTATGATAAAGCTATATTTTTCTATAAAAAAGGGCTGTTTTATGCCAATAAAACAAGTAATGATACTGTTAAGAATAGTATAAATAATAATCTAGGGAACATTTATTGTTTTGAAGTTAATCAACTTGCAAAAGGGTTAAATTATTATAAAAAATCACTAGACTATAGTTTAAAAATAGCCGACTCAAGTCAAATTTACATAACTAAAATGAATATTGCTTGGGCCTATTTTTATATTGGTAATTTTAAAAATGGAAAGCCGTATTTAGATTTTATTACTAAATACAAAAATAGGTTGGGTGATAATACTACAATTGTTGCTTTAAACATGTTAAATGGAATGTATTATACGAGTACATCAGACTATGATAAAGCAAATTCCTTTTTTATTGATGCTATTAAGCTTGGTAATAGTGGAATTGAAAAATCGGATTTGTCTTATTCGCATGAAGAATATGCCAAATTATTATTAAAAACAGGTAAATATAAAGAAGCATACGAAAACTTGGCCTTGTTTAATAAAATAAGAAAAGAACTTGAGCAATCAGATAAATTGAAGAGGGCAGAAGTTATAGGAGTGAACTTAGAGCTAGATGAATATAAGAGAAAAGTTGATAAAATTGAAAATGAAAAAGATTTACAATATCAAAGTTTGAAAAAATCTAGAATTATAGTTTTTCTATTCATAATTGCTTTTAGTGTTGTATTGCTACTACTTTATACCGTTTATAAAAATTATAATTTTAAGAAAAAAAAGAATGCCGAACTTGTTATAGCCAATGAAGAGTTAAGTATTGCAAAAGAAAAAGCGGAAGTTGCTTCTCAACTTAAATCACAATTTGTTTCAACAATAAGTCATGAATTACGAACTCCATTATACGGTGTAGTTGGAATTACAAATATGTTATTGGATGAACACAAAGAACTAGCGGATAGTCCTCATTTAAGTTCTCTTAAATTTTCTGCTCGTTATCTATTATCACTCGTTAATGATGTATTGCAAATTAATAAAATTGAAGAAAATCGAATTGTTCTTGAAAGTTTAACTTTTAATATTACTGATGAGATAAATATGATTAAAAATTCTTTGTCTTTTATTGCGAAGAATCATAATAATGAAATTAATGTTACTATTGACCCTGCGATTCCGGAGTATTTAATTGGAGATAAACTTCGTTTTTCTCAAATAATAATAAATTTAGTCAGTAATGCATTGAAATTTACTGATAATGGAAAGGTTGACATTTCGGCTAACTTGATTAAAGTAGAAAATAAATTTAATTATATTGAATTTAAAATTCAAGATAATGGTGTTGGAATAGCGATCGAAGATCAGGAAAAAATATTTGAAAAATTTGTACAAGTTGGAAGGAAAGAGATTGATTATCAAGGTACAGGTTTAGGGCTATCTATCGTAAAACGATTGTTAGAACTGTTTAATAGTGCTATATCACTTCAAAGTGAAATAGGAAAAGGAACTACTTTTATCTTTGAAATTGCATTTGAATGTGATCCGGCGAAGACTGTTGAAATTATTAATAAAATTCATGTTGACTTGACATCAAGTGAAATTTTTTCAGTTCTTGTAGTAGATGATAACACAATTAATCAACTGATTACAAAAAAAATAATTGAAAAAAACAACTATAAATGCAGCGTTGTAAGCTCTGGTTTTTTGGCTTTAGAGATTCTCGAAAAAGAAACTTTTGATGTCATTTTAATGGATATTAATATGCCTTTAATGAATGGGTTTGAAACCACAAGGCGCGTTCGTAATATGGGAATAAAAACACCTATTGTTGCATTGACAGCATTTGATAAAGATGAAATTATTGAAGAGTCATTATCAGCTGGATTTAATGATATAATTGTGAAACCCTTCGAGTCAGTTATATTATTTAAAACAATAAATAATCTTATTTACAAAGAAAAAGAATCTTGTTTAATATGATTTAACAAAAAAAAAACACCTAAAGTATAATTTTAGATGTTTTTTGAAAGAGATGAAATTTCCTTTTATCTTATTTTATAGCTATGTTTTTAGCCATTTTTTTCGTACTTCCTTCTTTTTTTGCAATTTCTACATGAAGTATGCCGTCTTTATAATTAGCATTAATGTTGTTTTCATCGGCATAATCAGGAAGGCTAAAGGTTCTACAGAAAGATTGATAGTTAAACTCTTTTCTGTAATAATTTCCTTTTTTTCTAGTTTCTTCTTTTTCTTCCTCTTTTTCTGAAGAAATGGAAAGAATGTTATTATCGATTTCAACTTTAAAGTCTTCTTTTTTTAAACCTGGAGCAGCAAGTTCAACTTCAATTTTTTTATCTGTTTCTTTTAAATTGACAGAGGGCAAACTACTACCTACAGTCGAAAAATTCTTATCGGTCCAATCCATAATATCTCTTGATAAAATATCATCAAAAAAGGGATTTAGAGTTGGTAACAAACTAGAACTTACTAACGGCGAATAACTATTTCTTTTTACAAGTGCTTCCATAATTTATTTAGTTTTAAATGATTATTAATTAATTCTAAAATTAAATAAAAATCAAATCTAAAACAAAACTATAACAGTTAATTAACTGCTTATCAAGTATTTACTCATAAAAAAACCATTTACAATTGTTGTAAATGGTTTTTTTATTATGCCTAAATATAGTATGGTTTTTAATACCATCGTTTTTTATTCTGTTTTGAAGCATCAGATTTTCTTGATTTGTGAGCACCGCCACTTCGATTTGAATTTTTTGGTTTGTTAGATGTTCCTGGAGCAGTTTCAGGACTACCTGAGTGCCATGGATAGGGATGATCACTAACCGTTTTTACATCTACTTTAATTAATTTTTGAATATCCTTCCAATACCCATGTTCGTCTTTACTGCAAAAAGAAATTGATATCCCACCATTTCCTGCGCGTCCTGTTCTACCAATACGGTGAACATAAGTTTCTGGTATATTGGGCAAGTCAAAATTAATAACATAGGGCAATTGATCAATATCAATACCGCGAGCAGCAATGTCAGTAGCTACAAGCACTCCAACTTCTTTATTTTTGAATGCTTCTAAAACGCGTTGTCTCGCATTTTGAGATTTATCACCATGTATGGCTTCAGCTGCAATATTATTTTTTCGTAATGCTTTTACAACATTATCTGCACCGTGTTTTGTCCTTGAAAAAACTAAAACATCTGACAAGTCTTGATTTTTAATCAAGTGATATAACAAGTTTCTTTTTTCCGTTTTTTCAACAAAGTAAACATGTTGTTCTACATTTTCAGCTGTTGATGACACTGGGGAAACTGTTACTGTTTCAGGATTTGTTAAAAACATTTCGGCCAATTCTCGAATAGCCATTGGCATAGTGGCAGAGAAAAATAAGGTTTGTCTATTTTTAGGTGTTAGTTTGACGATTTTTTTCACATCATTTACAAATCCCATGTCAAGCATTTGGTCTGCTTCATCAAGAACTAATGTATGTAAATGGTCTAAGTCAATAAAACCTTGTTTATGTAAATCAAGTAACCTTCCAGGTGTAGCAATTAAAATGTCAATACCATTTTTTAATGTATCGACTTGTGGGTTTTGCGAAACTCCTCCAAAAATGGTAAGCTGAGTTAAATTGGTATATTTAGCATAAGTATCAAAACTTTGCCCTATTTGAACTGCTAGCTCTCTTGTAGGTGTGACCACTAGCGCACGAATTTGTTTAGCTTTTTTAGAAGAGCCAACAATACGATGTAATTGATGTATAATGGGGATTGCAAATGCTGCTGTTTTTCCAGTTCCTGTTTGTGCACAGCCGATCATATCTTTTCCAGCCAAAACTAGCGGAATAGATTGCTCTTGAATAGGAGTGGGATTGATATAGCCTTGTTCAAATACGGCTTTTTGTATACTTTTTGAAAGTGATAAATCTTCGAATAACATATTTTTGAAATTAAATATCTTGTATTATGTACATAGATAGATTTGCAAAGATAGTGTTATTTATCGATTCGCTTAATTTGGTGTCTATTTTACAGATTGAAAACTCTTATAAAAGAGTTATTTATTGACTTGACTTGATAAAATCAGTAATTAAATAACCTATTAATTTACCAATTAAATGATTGTTTTTCTCTTCGCCTAAATCGGGAGCACCTTCACAAATATGTAAATAGGCAGCATTCTTGTGTTTTCCAAAAAAAGAAATGAATTGTCTTAATTCTTCAACGGAGAAACCACTTAAAGTCATTGCACTACTTGCTATATTTGGTATGGCATCTAAATCTATTTCAATTCCAAAAGTATCAGTCTTAATAAATTCTAATGCTATATTCATTTCTTCATTAAAATTTTTTTCTTGTCTAATTTTTAGGCTGTCATAAGTATTATACCGTACACGATCCTCCGTTTTTTTTATAATGTCCAAAACGCTTTTGGAGGTGTAATTTTCATGTAAGCCAAAAACAAAATATTTTTTCAAAAAACCTTCTTCGTATGCATATGAAAAACCATTCCCACTATGACGACCTTCAAGAATTCTAAAATCGGAATGTGCATCAAAATTGATGGCATTTATAGGTTTCCCTTTTGCTAAAGCAGTTCCTTTAATATTGCCGTATGAATTATTATGACCTCCACCAATAATTATAGGTGTTTTTCCAGCTTTTATAATATTAAAGATAATATGAGAAACGTCTTTGTCTATTTTTTCAACTAATTGACTCAATTTGGAACGATCATCAATATCATTAAAATCTAAATGTTCGACCTCCTTCATTTCTTCACAAACATTCATTTGACCAAGGATAATTATTTGATTTCCTTTGCAAAAGCGATTGTGTTGAATGTTAGCAATATTTTTTATAGCAATCTCCCATGCCGATGCAGCGCCTGGTCTTCCAAAATTGGCTCTAATACCAATATCTTCTGGGATTCCCAATAAAACATATTTAGCTTCTGATGTTTTTAAAAATGAAAGTGGGTCAGTTCCTTTTGGTACAGTAATCATCTTTTCTCCAAATTTTATTTCACCACTTCTATGGTTAGTAATTTTTGCAAGATCATTCGTAGTAAAAGGTAGAATTTTTTCCATAAAAAAATATTTTTTTCCAAAAATACTATAATTGTGTTAACTTACGTTATAACTTAAATATATATTATTAAATTTGGAAAAAAATATTTAAACATGGAAAATCAAAAAAGCAGTTCAAGTCTTAAGGCAGTTATTGCTGTATTAGCAGTTTTATTAGTAGGTAGTTTAGTGTATATTTTTAAAATGAGTTCTGATGTTGAAACAGTTCAAACAGAATTGAAAACTACTATGACTGAAAAAGAATCGGTTATGAAAGATTTGCAAGAATTAAAAGCTACTTATGACGCAGCTATTTCTGAAAATACCTCTATGTCGGATGAGTTAATTCAAGAAAGAGATAAAGTAGTTAATTTAATGGCTGATTTAAATAAGTCAAAAGGGGATGTAGCTTCATTAGCAAAATATAGAACTCAATTTATTGCTTTGCAAAACAATATGAAAGTTTTAATGACAGAAAATGAAGGATTGAAAAAAGCAAATACTACATTAACTACACAACGTGATAGTACAGTAGTAGTATTAGGTGAATCTAAAAAATATAATGAAGTTTTAGTTGGACAAAATGAAGAATTGTCTAAAGCTGTTGAGAAAGGTTCAAAATTAACAGTTTTGAACATGAAAACATCTGCTTACAAACTAAGAAGTTCAGGAAAACAAGTTGAAACGGATAAAGCAAGTAGAGCTGATGTTCTTAAAATTAGTTTTACAATTGCTGAAAACCAAATTGCTAAATCTGGAGATAAAACATATTATGTACAAGTAATTGATAGTAAAAATAATGTTTTAGGTGATAAAAAGACTGAAAATTTTGGAGATGCTTCGTTAGTATATAGTTTTATAACTAATGTAAAATATGAAAACAAAACTGTTCAAGTAACAGAAGATTTACCTGGTAAAGACTTTGCAAAAGGGACGTACTTCGTAAATGTTTTTGATAAAAATGAATTGGTTTCAAAAACGAGTTTTACTTTAAAATAAAATAAGATATTTCATAAAGAATAGCCGTCTCAAATTATTTTGAGACGGCTATTTTTTTGTATATAGTTTGGTGATTTTAAGTTGATTTTATTCCTATACAAGTTTGCATTGTTTGTGTGAAACTTAGCTTATCAATGGACAAAAGATGCTTTGATGTATAAAAAGAATACCAGAAATAGTTTTGATCTTTCTATAAATAGATTGCGAATAAAATGAAATTCAGTGTGTTTTATAGCCATAAAAAAAACTCCCTGAAAACTTAATTTCAGGGAGTTTTATTTTATTTATTAAAGCGTTTACTACAAAAACTCTCCGTGTTGAGAAATATCTAAACCTAACTCTTCTTTGTCTTCAGTTACTCTTAAAGGAGTGATTTTATTTACAATAAAGAAAAGGAAATAAGAAACAGAAAAAGCAAATACAGATACAATTACTAAAGCCGTTAATTGGTGTATAAATAAAGTTGTTTCACCAAAAATTAGTCCTTGGTCTGTAACTGCTGGATTTATTGCTTTTGATGCAAAAACACCAGTTAATAACATTCCAGTCATACCACCAACACCATGACAAGCAAATACATCTAATGCATCATCAATTTTACCTTTAGGAAATTTACTTACTACAATATTACTTACTAAACTACTAAATACACCTATGAAAATTGCATTGGGAATACTAACGAATCCTGCTGCAGGAGTAATAGCTACAAGTCCTACTACTGCACCAATACAAGCACCCATTGCAGATACTTTATGTCCAAGAATTTTATCAAAGAAAACCCAAGCCATACCAGCAGCAGCTGCAGCAACTGTTGTAGTTCCTAAAGCTTGCACTGCTAATCCGTTTGCAGCAAGAGCAGAACCAGCATTAAATCCGAACCAACCAAACCATAACAATCCTGTTCCTAATAATACATAAGTAATACGAGCAGGATTTGATTTTTGACCTTTTCTTTTTCCTAAAAACATTGCTCCAGCTAAAGCAGCCCATCCAGCACTCATGTGTACTACAGTTCCTCCAGCGAAATCCAATACTCCCATTTTATAGAAAAAACCATCTGCATGCCAAGTCATATGACATAATGGAGCATATACAAAAATGATAAATAAAACCATGAACAACATATAAGCCCAAAAACGAATTCTCTCAGCAAATGCACCAGTTATTAAGGCTGGAGTGATAATTGCAAATTTTGCTTGAAATAAAGCAAAAAGCATAAATGGAATGGTTCCCCAAGCTGTTGTAATCCCAACATTTTTAAACATGAAATAATCTGTAGGGTTACCTATGAAGCCTCCTATTGAAGTTCCAAAAGATAAACTGAATCCAACGATTACCCAAAGTACAGTAACAATTATCATTGCCATGAAGCTTTGTAACATGGTGCTAATGACATTCTTTTTTCCTACCATTCCTCCGTAGAAGAAACCTAGTCCAGGAGTCATTATTAATACAAGTGCAGTTGCAACAATCATCCAAGCTGTATCTCCAGTGTCAAATTTTACTGCATCTAATGGAATTGGATTTTCGGACAACATGAAATTGGTACAGAGTGATAAGACCAATAGAGCGATAAGAATTACGCTTAAAATAATTTTTCTCATTGTTTTTAGGTTTAGTTTTTACGGTAAAAATATAAAATGAATCAATATCCCTATTGAAATAGGGTGATATTATGCTATTTTTATTGAATTTCTAATTTAACCCCTATTATTTTAAGGGTTATCTGAGAATACACCTCTGTAATTTACAATTTGTTAATATGAGTATTTAAATTGGATAATAATTATTGCCTGAAATGTAATAGTAATTTACAAAAAAAAATCAGATAATAGTTTATCTGATTTTTTTTAGGAAAGTGGGATTTATTATTTTAAATGAATTTTATTAGTAATTAGTTTTTTAAGGCTAATTTATCCGATTCTCTTTTCAATATAATCTGAATTTAAAAGATAGAGTGCTCCCATATATTGTATTTTAAAGGAAACTAAATCTCCAATTTTATATTTCTTTTTTGAATTTGAAATATCTATTACAAGCATATCTGAACTTGCGTCGATAATTTTAATATCACTATCCTCGGCTTCAATATATTGTGGTTGCATGTCAAGTAAACCAATGTCTAAAATGGCTCTTAAAGAAGTTTCTCCTAAATCATCAGTATCACTTGGTACATAACTAGTTCCAACACCACTTTCGCCTAGTTCTCCAATGGGGGCATCAGGTTTCTCCGTAATTTCAATTATTTCTGAGTACAGCTTAAACACATCATTGTGCATCCCCGCGATGGTATCGCCTGTAAAAAGATCTTTTCCAAAAAACAATGCTTCTCCAACTCTAAAATGGTTTACCGCCATAGGACGTGCATTTTTTAGCATTAATGGAATAGCTACCGATGTTCCACCAGAAACCCATGGAATAGTGATGTTAAATTTGGCTTCAATGAGTTGTTTGTACAGACTTAACTGAATTAATTTATCTTGTGTTGGCATGATTCCACTTAAACAATTAAGATTGGTACCTATACCACGAATTTCAATATTGGGTAATTTTAAAATAGTACCATAAAATTCAACCAGTTCTTCACCCATTACACCTTCACGTAAATCACCCATTTCAATCATGATTATGATTTTATGAGTTTTGTTCTGTTTTTGTGCTTCTTTAGAAAGCAGTTGTATGGTATAAATTTCTGTGTTAAAACTTACATCAGCATAGCGAACGATATTTTCTATACTTTGTTTTGCAGGAGGTTTTATATATACCGTTTGAATAGTAGGGTCTAATGATTTTATTTTTCTTAAATTACTTACGCGAGAATCATGAATTTCTCGTACTCCAAGTGCAATTAATTCTTTAAGATATATTTTATTACCACACAAAAGTTTGGATACAACACCCCATTGTATGTTTCTAGATTTGAAGATAGTATCAAGAAATGTGTAGTTTTCTTCTAATTTCTTTCTATATAATTTTATAAAGGCCATTATTCTATTATTTTACGTGGAATCGTTTTTGAAATTCGGGTTAGTAATTCATAATTTAGTTGATTACTGAAATCACTAAAAGAAGCTACAGATACGGTAAGATCTTCTTGTGTGCCAATTAAAACGACCTCATCTTCTTTTTTTACAGTTTCGATGTCAGTCACATCAACTGTCATCATATTCATGTTGACTGAGCCTACAACAATACAACGTTGTCCATTAATTAAAACTCTTCCTTGATTACTCAATGATCTACTGTATCCATGAGAATAACCTATTGGAACAACTGCAATTTTCATCTTTCTTTCTGCGAGAAAACTAGTGCCATATCCTATAAAATCGCCAATATTCACTTTTTTCACACTCATGATACTGCTTTTCCAAGTAATGACACGATGCAATGGATCAATTTTACTTTTTTTAGTATTTAAATAATTTACAAAAACTTCAGGGCTTGGCCACAAGCCATATTGCATGATACCAATTCGAACCATATCCATTCTTGTTTCCGGAAACATTATAGAAGCCGCTGAACAAGCAGAATGTTTCATCTCAGGTTTTAGGTCATTATCCCAAAGGTATTGATAAATTTCGTCAAATCGTTTGATTTGTTTCTCCACTCTATAATAGTTTGCAATGCTTTCAGCTCCGGCATAATGAGTGCATAGCCCTTTAAATATAAGGTATTCCTTTTCTTTTTTTAGAAAAGCGATAACGTTATTGAGTTCTTTTTTTTCAAAACCAGTTCGGTTCATTCCTGTTTCTACCTCAATATGTAATATTGCCTTTTTATGCAGTTTTTTTGCAACTCTGGTGGCTTTTGTAAGTCGGCTTTTATCGAATACAAAAAACTCAACATCATTAGCAACAACCCACTCCATGTCTTCATCTTGAACCAATCCCATCACCATAATGAAGGCTTTATCAGCAAGTGTGGCTTTTACTATTTTGGCTTCTTCGACATCAAAAACTGAAAAATGTGTAACACCACATTCATACGCCATGAGTACAAATTCCTTTATACCATGACCGTATGCATTTCCTTTTACAACTGAAGAAAGTAGTACTTTTTTTCCAAAAGTATTTTTTAGAAAGCTAATATTTTTTTGGTACGCTTTTTTGTTTAGTTCTATAATCGAATTAGTATGCATCCGTAATTTGTTTGCTTATTTGTAAAAAAGTGGCTACTCCAGTTGTTATGATTTCATCTGGGAAATCATAATCTGGATTGTGTAGGGCGGGAGTATTCATTCCTGATCCTAATCCAAACATTGCTCCTGGAAATTGCTGGGTAAGTAGACCAAAATCTTCTCCCCATGTAAATGGCATTTCTTTTTCTAACAGATCAAAATCATTGATTTTCACTGCATTTTTTATGTGATTTACTGCTTCTACATTGTTTTCATTGGCTTGAAAACTCTGCGTCCAAGATATCTTGCATTTCAATTGGAATTCTTCGGCTATTGATTTTGCTAGTTTTTCCAATTTACTTTCAATGGCTTGCATTTCCGAATTACTATCGCTTCTTACTGTAAAATGAATTTCTGCCGCACCCGCTGAAACACCATACGCCTTCTTACCCATTTTCGAATAAATAGGTGTAATCAAACAATATTTTGCTGCAGCAATATCGGCTTGTATGAGCTGGTTAAATTGGGTAGTTATTTTAGCTAATGCCAATGCTGGATTGATTCCTTTATGAGGTTCTCCTGCATGAGATGTGATTCCTTTTAGTTTGATAATTAAGCTGTTTACGGCACAACTAAAAGTATCGTTTTTAACAACAATTTGATTTTTTTTATACCCTGGAATATTGTGCAGTGCGAATACAAAGTCAGGTTTATAAATAAATTTAGGGTCATTAAAAACTTTTTCAGCACCAGTGCCATCTTCTTCCGCAGGCTGGAAGAGTAAAATAACAGTTCCTGTTTTAGGTCTTTTATAGTGCAATTCAATGGCTAAACCACACATAATTGCCATGTGTCCATCGTGTCCGCATTTATGGGAAACTCCGTTGGTTAAAGAACGATGTTCAAAAGTATTTATTTCTTCAATGGGTAATGCATCTAGTTCACAACGAAATAAAACCGTTTTTCCAACGGTTTTTCCTTTATAAATAGCTAGAATTCCAGTTGTCCCAACCTCGGTAACAATTTCATCAGGAGGATAATTTTCAAGAAATGAAAGAATCATTTTTGCAGTATGTACTTCTTTTCCTGAAACCTCTGGATTTTTATGTAATTCCTTTCGCAATAGCGTAAGTGTTGCTATACGTTGGTTTAAGTTTTGCATTTTGGATTATTTGATGAGACGCATTTCTAGGTATTTATTTGTAAATCCTAGTTTTTCGTATAATTTTTTGGCAGGATTATCAGGTTCCACATGAAGTGCAATATTTCCTTCGGCAATTGAGATGGCTTTTTGCATCAATTGTTTTCCATATCCCTTACCACGTTGGCTATTGTCTACTGCAATATAAACCAAAATATTTTCAGGGATAAAGT
Source organism: Flavobacterium sp. WC2421 (assembly GCF_040822115.1). Taxonomy (NCBI): domain Bacteria; kingdom Pseudomonadati; phylum Bacteroidota; class Flavobacteriia; order Flavobacteriales; family Flavobacteriaceae; genus Flavobacterium; species Flavobacterium sp. WC2421. Next base: position 2,574,934 of record NZ_CP162004.1, read on the forward strand.
CTTTCATACCTGTGTTGTTTAAAATAACAACACCTACAATTTTATTTTCATCTAAACCTACAACTATATTTCCTCCTTTATCTGGATTCATTACGTAAGCGATGCATTTTAGAATATCGTCTACTTTATCGCCATATTCCTCTAAATGAGTGAAAAGAAATTGAGCAATTATTTGATTAGTATATGTGATGTCTTCTCCTGAAGTTGAATTAATTATTTTGAATTCCATTTTGTTTTTCTTTTTTATAATGATAAATTGATATTGTATAAAATAAAATAAGCGAAATACTGATACCATAAATGTTGGCATCAAGATGCTCGGGTAGTTTTATTCCTAAAGGTAATTTATTTTTAGTGATTATGAGTAAAATTGTTGCTCCTCCTCCAAAAAGCATGCTCCAAAAAGCGGCAATGGGATGGCTTTTCTTCCAAAATAAAGCGCCTAGTACTGGTATAAATAGTCCTGAAACCATAAAGGCATAGGAGTAGAGCATGAGTTCTAAAACATTTTGCATTTGGGAAGCCAATAGAATGGCAAAAACACCAATTGCTAAGGTTACTATTTGTGAAAGTTGTAATTCTTGTTTGTGGGTTAATTCTTTTTTAGAAAATTTAGCGAGAATATCGGTTACTATATTACCAGAGGCCGCCATCAAGCAGCTATCTGCAGTGGAAAGGATAGCCGAAAAATAGGAGGAAAGCATCAATCCCATTAATCCAACAGGAAGAATGGTTGCTAATAAAATAGGTAATCCCATTTCACTATCCATCGATGCAGCATCAGTAATTCCTTTAAACATCCCATTAGTAGCAGCAACTTTAGCAAGCATTCCCAGAATTACTCCCATAAATGCCATGATAGGCCATTCAAAAACTCCAGCAATTAGCCATGCTTTTTTTGCTTCTTTTTCTCCTTTACTGGCATAAATTCTTTGGTACAATGTCATTCCTACAAACCAAATAGGAATAATAGTAATGGACCAGTTTAAAATTTGGTACCACTTCACATTAGTTAATGACAAATATTCAGGGGCTAATGTTGCTTTAATAACATCATATCCTCCAACAGCAGTATAGGCAATAGGAATTCCAATAAAAACCAATCCACCAATTAAGATTAGCCATTGAATCGTATCGGTATAAATTACCGCCTTTAGACCTCCAATTGCGGTATAAATAACAGCAATTGCACCCATAACAATAAGTGCGGTTTGAATGTTTAATCCTTCTATGGTTGCCGAAGCTAATTTGGCTCCAGCCAAAACTTGAGAACTTGTAAACCCAATGTATCCAATAGCTGAAATAATACCGGCTAATAAAGCTACTTTACTGTTATAAAAATGCTCAAATATTTGTGGGAAAGTAAAAAACTTATGTTTATGGCCCAAATGACTCACTTTTGGAATGAGATAAACAGCACTAAGCCACGCACCGAGTAAACCTGTAAATAACATCCAAGAACCTGATATTCCCATCGTAAAACCAAGCCCTCCTAAACCGATGGAGAATCCTCCACCCACATCAGTAGCCACTACAGATAAACCGATGTGCCAACTACTCATGTTTCGACCACTTACGTAAAAGTCTTCAGCTGTTTTGTTTTTATTAAAAAAATACACGCCAACACCAAGCATAGCGAGCATATAAACGACAAAGATTAGATAATCTATCCAGTGCATTTTTGATTAATTTTTGATTATTTATTAGCCTGTAAATGGAATTTTTCCAAAAGGCAAAAGATGTAGCGAACTACAAAAAAGAATGATTTTTAGATTGATTTCATGAAATAGAAATCATAGAATGGTTGTTGTTAAAAATGTATAAAAAAACGTTTTTCAACCCTAAAAATCAAATAAATCTCGGCAAATATAGGAAATTATATCCAAAAATGGAACAAATTGGGCGTAAGGTCTAATGCTTAAGTTTTGAAACTTCATTTTTTTGTAAGCAAATAATAAGTGACATAATAAATCAAATTTAGATTTCATGATTCTATAATCCATCTCTTTTTTAAAAATTAGAGTAGTAAAATAGTATTGCTAATGTGTTATTATTTAGTAAGATAAATCTATAGTTTGGTATGTTAAAATTCGTTATTTTTAAAAAAAATATACGCCATGTTAGTTAAAGTTTTTGGAAGTGCCGTTTTTGGTGTTGAAGCCACAACAATTACTGTTGAAGTAAATATTGATAAAGGAATTGGATATCATTTAGTAGGGTTGCCTGATAACGCAATTAAAGAAAGTAGTTATAGAATTGCTGCTGCTCTCAAAAACACAGGCTACCACATGCCGGGTAAAAAGATCACAATCAATATGGCACCTGCTGATTTGCGAAAAGAAGGTTCAGCCTATGATTTAACTTTAACCATAGGAATCTTGGTTGCTTCTCAGCAAATTGAAGCCAAAGAATTGGAGAAATATATAATTATGGGAGAACTTTCTCTCGATGGAAGTTTGCAACCTATTCGTGGTGCTTTGCCAATTGCTATAAAAGCAAAAGAAGAAGGATTTAAAGGTTTTTTTCTGCCAAAACAAAATGTAAAAGAAGCTGCAATAGTAGCTGGATTGGATGTTTATGGAGTTGAAAATGTACAGGAAGTCATTGATTTTCTAGAAGGGAAAGGCAATCTAGAACCCACAACAATTGATACGAGAGCCGAATTTTATAAAGATTTAGATTTTCCTGAATTTGATTTTAGCGATGTGAAAGGGCAGGAGTCTATAAAAAGATGTATGGAAATAGCGGCTGCTGGAGGACATAATATTATTTTGATTGGGCCGCCAGGTGCTGGAAAAACAATGCTTGCCAAACGTTTACCAAGTATTTTACCACCAATGACGTTACGAGAAGCCTTAGAAACAACTAAAATCCATAGCGTAGCAGGAAAGTTGAAAGAAGTAGGTTTGATGAATCAGCGGCCTTTCAGGAGCCCACACCATACTATATCTAACGTAGCACTCGTTGGTGGGGGGAGTTATCCCCAACCAGGAGAGATTTCGATGGCACACAATGGGGTTTTATTTCTGGATGAGTTACCCGAATTTAAGCGTGATGTTCTCGAAGTGATGCGTCAACCACTAGAAGATAGGGAAGTAACCATTTCCAGAGCCAAGTTTACCGTTACCTATCCATCTTCTTTTATGTTGGTTGCGAGTATGAATCCAAGTCCAAGTGGTTTTTTTAACGATCCCGATTCACCGCAAACGTCTTCACCACACGAAATGCAACGGTATTTAAGTAAAATTTCAGGGCCTTTATTGGATCGAATTGACATCCATATCGAAGTAACTCCCGTTCCGTTTGAAAAATTATCGGAAGATCAAAAAGCAGAGAGCAGCGTCGATATAAGAAAAAGAGTGACTGCAGCGCGAGAATTACAATCGGCACGTTTTGAGCAAATGGAAAACATCCATTACAATGCGCAAATGAATACCAAACACATTAGAGAATATTGTGCTCTTGATGATACATCCAAATTACTTTTGAAAACAGCCATGGAACGATTGAATCTTTCTGCTAGGGCCTACGATCGTATTTTGAAGGTAGCTAGAACTATCGCTGATCTTGATGCTGCTCCTACCGTAGTTTCGTCACATATTGCCGAAGCAATTCAGTATAGAAGTTTGGATCGAGATGGTTGGTTGGGATAAATTAGATTTCAGATTTTTGATTGCAGATATTTAAACTATGCTAGGCAAACTCTTCAACTTTGAGGAAGTGACTTTATAAAAGAGCATTGGGATACAATTTAAATAACAGTTTTAGCAATTGTAATCTTCTATTTTGTTTTTCGAGCTAAAATGAAAAAAGAAAAGTATAGAAATAAATAAGTCAAAAAAGAGAGTTCTATCAAAATCTCTTTTATTTTTGCCAAATGTTAGAAATTCTTTACCAAGACGAATATATTATAGCAATTAATAAACCAAGTGGATTGTTAGTCCACAAATCATTTTACGCGCGCGATGCAAAAGTTTTTGCTATTCAAGAATTGAGAAATCAAATAGGAGGGCGACACGTTTATCCTATTCATCGGTTAGATCGCAAAACATCTGGTGTCTTGTTATTTGCATTGGATAAAGATGCTTTAAAAATTATGAATGATCGTTTTGCCACACGCGAAGTAGAAAAAAAATATTTAGCAATTTTACGTGGTTGGTCACCCCAAGAACTAACGATTGATTATGATTTAACCAATGATGATGGCATTGTACAAAATGCAATAACATACTTTCATCGATTGCAAAGTACCGAAATTGAGTTAGAATTTAACAATAAACCAACGTCACGATATTGTTTAGTAGAAGCGATTCCTGAAACTGGACGTATGCATCAATTACGAAAACATTTCAAACATATTTTTCATCCCATTTTAGGAAGTCGCCCTCATGGTTGTAACAAACAAAATAAATTATGGTTGGAGAATTTTGAACTGAAAGGAATGATGCTTCATGCACATCAGTTAATTTTTAATCATCCAATAACAAATGAACAACTTATCTTGAATGCAAAGATTAATGAAGAGTTTAGCAGAGTAGGTTCTATTCTTAATCTAGATTTGAAGACCTATGAATAGCATGCTAATTTGTAAATTTACGCTTTAAATTAGTGTAGTATTTGGAAATAATAGTTTTCAGTATAAAGAGGAACAGATTTTAGGACAAAACATTAAGGATAAATACACACTTTTTGTCATTCCGAAGAATGAGGAATCCCATTATTTACTAACGTTATGGAATTTATTATTGGAGTGGGCAAGGATTGCAAATCCGCGCTATCGTCGTCGGCAAGAAATTATGGTAATGATGACCAGACCGTTTTATAGATAGATATAAATTGATTTAGATTGTGTTCACGAGCGGACGCTCGCGCCAGCCGGTGATTTGTCCGATGAATTTACAAAATGGTATTATTGAAAATAAAAATGCCCTAAATAGCCCCGATAGAAACGAAAATCCCTGTGTGGGCTAGCGTTTAGCCCTCACAAGGATTGTAGTGTATAGCGGGAGATAACGTTTATAAAAACGAAATCGTTCTGCTCCTAAAAATTTAAAAATGTATTATCTATTTGGGCGTCTTTCATTATTTTGACTAGGACGTCTAGGACCAAAACTGTTATTACTACTACGGTTTGTAGTATCTGTTTTTGGTTTCCTTGGAGTTGAATTGCGTTGTTGTCGCCCTTGCCCTTGTTTGATAGGTTCGGTTGAAGCGTTTGGATCTGGTTCAAACCCTTTAATATTTTCTTTTGGCAATTTCATGCCAATCAATTTCTCGATATCACGTAGAAAAACGGTTTCATCTGGGCTAAATAAAGAAATCGCTTCTCCATTGGCACCAGCTCTCCCAGTACGACCAATACGGTGTACATAATCTTCGGGAATATTAGGTAATTCAAAATTGACAACATGAGGTAATAATGGGATGTCTAATCCTCTAGCCGCAATATCAGTAGCTACTAATGCCGTTAAGCTTCCGTTTTTAAAGCCTGCCAAAGCTTTGGTTCTGGCTCCTTGTCCTTTATTACCGTGAATGGCTGCTGCTTGAATTCCAGCACTAATCATACTTTCAGTTAATTTATTGGCACCTTGTTTGGTACGGGTAAATACCAAAATCTGTTTCCAATTTCCTTCGGTAATCAGTTTGATCACTAATTCGGTTTTTTTCTCTTTTGCAACTGGATATACTTTTTGAGTAATAGCATCGACAGTCGTATTTTCAGGTGTTGCCTCCACTTGAACGGGATGGTTTAAGATACCCATTGCTAATTTTTTAATGTCTTTTGAGAATGTAGCTGAAAACATTAGGTTTTGCCTTTTTGTTGGCAATACTTTCATGATGCGCTCAATATCTCTTAAAAACCCCATGTCTAACATGCGATCCGCTTCATCCAAAACTAAAATTTCTACTTTGTTTAGTGTGATTAATCCTTGATTTTGTAGGTCAATCAATCTACCTGGAGTTGCAACTAAAATATCTATACCTTGACGCAATTGTGCTACTTGTGGTTTTTGATTAACACCTCCAAAAATCACCGTACTGCGTAAATCTAAAAATTCACCGTATTCTTTTATATTGGCTAATATTTGTGCCGCTAATTCACGTGTTGGTGTTAAGATCAAAGCACGAATGGGTCTGTGACTTAAATGTTTTCCTTGTGATAAGATTTGTAATATAGGTAGTGTAAAACCAGCTGTTTTTCCTGTTCCTGTTTGTGCAGATGCCAATACATCTTTGCCTTCTAAGATTGGTGGAATTGATTTTTGTTGTATTGGAGAAGGAGTTGTATATCCTTTTTTGCTGATGGCTTTTAATAAAGCATCAGATAAGCCTAATGAGTTGAATGACATAAATTGTGTTTATGAAGTAAACACTATTATTTTGAGTACTTCTTTAATTTGGCGCGAAGGTACTGCTAAATTGTCCGATCTGCTTTTTAATGATTGATTTTGTTTGAATTTATCATTTCGTTGTACTTCAACTTATTAGAGTACAATGATTTAGTACTTTTGGTTATGCGAAGTCAAAAAGGGGATTTAATGGGTAGGACTATAAAATTTATTACTACGGAACGAAATATTCATTGATAAAAGCATGTTGTTGATTAACATTCATTGTATCTGTTTCTTTTATTTCTATTTTCATTTTTACAAAGCGTTCATCTTCGCTTAGGATGTCAAAAAAGTCAACCTTTGTATTTGAGGGACCAAAAAGGATTATTTTATCATAATTAATTATTGCTTCGGCAATTCTATTGTAATACCTATAAACGTTTTTAATAGATGTATTCTTTTCAAGTTTAGATGTCGCTTTATCTTCCAAGTGAAATTCATGTATAATCGTTTGAATTTCAAAAGGTTTTGTAGTAAATTCCATTAAATAGGCAAGAGAATGATCCATCCATATACCTAGTTGCTTCGTTTTTTTCATTTTGTTTACCCATTTATTTCGAGTAAAATTATCGATATAAAGGAGTGTAATTATTTATTTTAGTTAAGAGGTATTTGATATAAGATGAGTTGCAATAAAGTGTCGATGAATTGAATTTAGAATAAAAAAATAATGGCTTAATAAATGTTAGGGACAAAAAAAATCGGGCAATTAGCCCGATTTTAAATACTGTTTTTAATTTTTTTTATTTTAATTCAGCAAAAGTATTTCCTTGCTTGATATCTCCCGTTTTATATCCTTTCATGAACCAGTATTTCCTTTGTTCGGATGTACCGTGAGTAAATGATTCAGGAACAATATGTCCTTGCATTTTTGATTGTATAGCATCATCACCAACTGCATGTGCAGCACTTAATGCTTCATCAAGATCTCCTTCTTCAAGAATGTTATTCATCTTTTGGTTGTAATGTGTCCATACACCAGCATAAAAATCGGCTTGTAACTCTAAGGCTACGGATAATTTATTAGCTTCTGCTTTACTTTTACCTTGTTGCATTTCGCGCATTTTTTCTGATGTGCCTAATAAGGTTTGAACATGATGCCCAATTTCGTGGGCAATAACATAAGCAGTGGCAAAATCACCTCCTTGCGCACCAAAACGGGTTTTTAGTTCTTCAAAGAACGTTAAGTCCATATAGACTTTTTGATCTCCAGGGCAATAAAATGGGCCGGAATCAGAAGTTGCATTTCCACACGCAGTTTCTACAGCTCCGCTAAACAAAACAATATTTGGCTTTTTATAATTGAGATTATTTTCATTGAATATTTTTGTCCAAACATCTTCATTATCTGCTAATAGTGTTTTTACAAAATCTTGTTCTTCAAGCTCTTTTGCTGTTAGATCTCTTTGTTCGGTGGGAGTACTTTGACCTTGATTCATTTGTTCTAGTATTGGCGTAAGCATTTGAGCATTTTCACCACCAAAAACATTTAAAAGTAAAATAATAATTCCTATTATTCCGCCACCTACAATTGTTTTACCACCGGAGGACATGCCTCTTCTGTCTTCGACATTGTCACTTTTTCGTCTACCTTGCCATTTCATATATTATTATTATTAGTTATTTCAAATACAAATTTAATTACTATTACAAGATCCACTTAACAATTGTTTCTTCTATAATTCGTTTAATTATTGGTTTCGATATATAATCATTCATTCCTGCTGAAAGACACTTTTCTTTTATTTCAATTTCTGTGCCAGCTGTAATTGCAATAATAGGAATTGTTTTGCCTAATTCTGACTTTCTAATTGCTTTTGTAGCCTCATAGCCATTCATTATAGGCATTTGGATATCCATGAATATAATATCTGGATTTATATTTTCAAATTGTATTAAAGCTTCGGCCCCATTAACAATTTCAAAAAATTCTGGTTCAAAAAGAACATTTTTAATAATTGTTTTAAGTAGTAGCATATTGATTTTATTATCTTCAACAAGCATGACTTTAAGGTTTCTTAATTTATCATTTGTTTTAAAAATATGCTCCATATTTGTAAAATCCTCTTCAACTGTTTTTGAAAATAGGTCTTCAATATAATCATTACTAGTTTTTAAATCCAGATCAAAATAAAAAACACTACCAAGCCCGATCTCGCTTTCAAGATTTAAACGACTTTTCATTAGTCCAAGTAGTTTATTTGAAATAGTAAGACCTAAACCTGTTCCTCCAAATTTTTTGGTTGTAGAACCATCCTCTTGAGAAAAAGCTTTGAATATTTTTTTCTTATTTTTTTCCAAAATTCCAATTCCAGAATCGACAACTGAAAAGCGTATTTTGGTTTTTGAGTCACTAATTTTTTTAATTATCGAAATATCTAGTTTTATAGTTCCTTTTTCAGTGAATTTTACAGCATTAGCCAAAAGGTTAATCAAAATTTGTTTTAATCGAACAATATCAATCCAGAAATAATTAGGAATATCTGGTGCTATGTTAAGTTCTAGATTTAATTTTTTTTGATTTGATTCATATAGAATTAAATCAATAATTTGACTCATAATTTCCTTAATATCATGTTTTTCTATGTGCAAGTCTAATTTTCCAGCTTCAATTTTTGAAAAGTCAAGAATATCATTTACGATACCCAATAAGGAATGTGCAGATTGGTTTACCGTGATCATATGTTTTTTTTGCACTTCGCCTAGCTCGGTTTTCATTAATAGATCCGTAAAACCAATGATACCATTTAAAGGGGTTCTAATTTCATGACTCATATTAGCTAAAAATTCCGATTTGGCTCTGTTTGCTGCTTCTGCGTATTCACGACCTTTTATCGCTTCCTCAGCCTCTTTTCTTTTTGTAATATCAAGCATGATGCCTTCGATATAAGTTATTTTTCCATTTTTTATAACGGCATCACCAAATTCTTCTACCCAAACAATTTCATTATTTTTTTTAATAATTCGATAGGTAAAATGAAACGGTTCAGATTTAGATAATTTATACGAAGATTCATCTAACACTTTTTTTACATCTTCAGGATGTATCAAATCAGTATAAAAAATTTTCTTATCTAAGAAATCAGATTTTTTAAAGCCAGTAAGTTTTTCTATTTCATCATTAAGATAAATTTTGGTAAACTTATTATCATTCTCTGATAAGTACACTGTTCCAGGTATATTGTTAGCTAAAAGTCTAAATTTTTCTTCGCTTTCATAAATTGCCGTTTCGGTTTCGATTCGGTCAATTGATGATGCTATATTTCTAGCCAAAGTTTGAAGGATATTTACTTCATCTTCGGACCAACTTCTTTCTTCGTTTGTATCATCAAAACCTAAAAAACCATGAAATCTATTCTTTATAAAAATGGGGAATAGTATTAATGAAATTACATCAACATTTAATAATTTATTTTTTAAAGATTCATTTTTAATTTGTGAAACAACAGCTTCATAAATTTTGTTATTTAATAATGGATCTATTAATTCTTCAAAATAGTCATAGGGAATATTTTGAAGTTTTGGATTGTTTTGTGTTAATGTATTGTTGCCCTTTATCCATCTGTATTTTTGGCTAATTAAATTAGTGTCATTATTTTTTTCATAATAATAGGCGCGATGTGATTTTGTCGCTTTCCCCATTATAATAAGGACATCAGCAAAAATATCATTTATGTTTTTACTGTTTAAAAACTTCTCAGTACACAACGTCATTGCTGCTAAAAGTTCACTTTTATATGTTAGTTTTTTTTCAATTTCGAATCTCATTTTTGATTCATAGGCTATAGCTATAATATCCGAAACTGATCTTGCAAAGTTAATATCTTCATTATCCCAATGTTTTATTTCTTCACTCGCTTCAAAACTAATGATTCCTTTTAAATCACCATCGATAAAAACGGGAGTATCGAGTATGGAGTAAATATTATTAGTATTGGTATAATCATTTTCTAATTCATATGTAGTATTGTTTTTAGAAACATCGGAAATAACTACTTGTAATTCATTTTCAATTATTGTAAAATAGTTTGGATATTGTTTTTTTGTTATTTCTTTTCCTGATGTAAATTCATTTTTATTTAACTGATATAATACAAGGCAATCTATTTTATCTGGATAATAATTCCAGTAACTAGCTCTGTTAACCCCAATTTTTTCTGCTGTTATTTTTAAAATCGTTTTTAATTTTGATTCTAAACTTTCATTGCTGGAGTAACTTTTTTCAGTAAATGCTTTTAAAGCGTTGCTGTATTTTTGAATTTTTAATTGTCTTTCTGTTTTTTCTTTTTCAATGTTTTTATAATATGTTACATCTCTTGCAATTACAGAATATCCTTTAATATTATTGTATTGGTCTCTAATAATTGATACTTTTTGTGAAACCCAGATTTCTTCGCCATTTTTCCTGACAATAGGAAATTCTAATATGGGAAAATTAGTCATTTCGGGTGTCGCAGCCGAATAGAAATCTAATACTTTTTGGATATAATCTTCTCTGATTAAAGAATTAAATTTTGAGTTAAACAGTTCTTTCAAACTAAAACCAGTAATCTTTTCTGTACTTTTATTTATAAAAAGGTAATCTCCTTTCCTGTTTAATTCATAAATAATATCATAAGCAGACTCTACAAGATTTTCATATCTTTTTTGAGTTTTAATTTCATTAGTTACATCTTGACCTATTCCAATAATTAAATCATCCGAAAATCGTTTGTCATTCCATTGAATGTATTTATAGTTTCCATTTTTACATTTTAATTTCCTTGTAAACGTTCTTTCAATGATTTCGTTATTATGAAATTCTTCCCCAATAAACTCGGGGTCTTCCGTTACTTTCCAAAATCCTAAGCCCATAACTTCCTCTGAAGTATAACCTAAAATTGACTTTATCGTTTCACTACAAAATTGCACTTCCCCTTTCTTATTAGTAGCCATAATAAGCGAGTTTCCGTTGTTTACAATCTCATTTGAAAACCGAAACTTATCTTTGATATTTAATGATGTTATAAAACTTATATAATTTATTATAAACACTAAAATGGAAAAATTTAATAATATTATAGCAGTTTTATCTGGGATAAGATTAAAAGCACTTGTAGCTGCAATATAAAAAAAGGCAAAAGACATAAAATACCAAAAAATCTTGATAGGCTTGAGTATTGTAAATGAAAAGAAAAAACTAATAATAAAAGTGATTATAGGAACTAATTCTAAGGGGAATAGAATAATACTTCTACAAATTAAAATAAAATAGACAATATAAATTGTAATAAAAATGTGTTTTATATATTGAAAAACTATTGCCTTTTTAGTGCTGATAAAGTAGATTAATAATAGGAAAACACCAATCATTAAGTTTTGATATAACAAGCTTTTTGGTCTTTCTGAAAAGAAATAAAGGTTGATTTCGGTTATAGGGCTTATGATCCCAAAAAATAACAAATAGGTTTGATATTCCTTATTTCTTATATATTCTTCATTATTTACTTTTATGAATGTATTAGTTAATCTAGATTTAATTTTAAAAAAATTAAAAAACAACATGCAATAACAAATAATTAAAATAGGTAGTAAAACCCATTTTAAATTTGGCGTGTTGTTAATATAATGATAGGGGGGGATTATTTCCATTGCAAATAGATTAATCTCAATTGAGCTAATTATATTTACGATAGTTGAAAATAAAAAGTTTAGGAACAAGATCATTTATTTTTTTAATTCTTAACGTGTTAAATATTCAACAATTTAATGAATATTTTGCAATATAAAGGATATCATTTTAAAAAATCTAAAAGTTGTTTTTATTATTATATTGAATTTAAAATGGATTGGATTCTGTTTTTTCTTCTGTTTCAAAACCTATGATTTCACTATATATGGCATAGTACATAGAATATAAGAAAGGAAGAGTAAAAAAGATTCCAATGTAAAATACTAAAAAGCCAATTACTGATACTATATAGCCAACTAAAATTAATCCTAAAAGGAGAAAAGGTTTTTTGAAAAAAATAATGACACTTGTTTTTATTGCATCTATGGCTTTTAAATCGCTAAAAATAATAAGTGGAATTGTAAGAAATGTCAAAAATAGTATGGCATATGAAACTAAATTCATGACTATCTCAAGTTCAGGTTGATCTAACAACACGGGTAATCCAGTATTGACAATCGAAATTAACAAAGTTGCAATAACGAGTTCTTTAAAATAAGAACTATTGTAGTATTCAAAAATAGTTGAAACATGGAATTCTTCATCTCTTTCTGCACAATAAGCCATTTTAATAAAACCTGCCATAAATGGGCTCAATATTGTAGAAAAGATGATACTACCTACTATGAACGCTATTCTTGAATTTCCAGTTAGATGATCTGGGTTTAAATTTTCAGGTTTTAAAATTTCAGTAAGTTGATTAGCACCAAATTTATAAATTAGTATTGCAGAAACAAATACTGCCATTAAAACCGCAAACACAAAAAATAGAAGTCCTGCATATATGACGATTTTCTTATAGTTTTTGAAAGCCAAATTAAATACGCTTTCAAAACTTAATGTATACCCGTTTTTTTTTATTTCTTCAATTCTATTTTTTTTTGAAAACATGCTGATTTTTGTTTTTGGTAATTTTTAAAATTTGGATTTATAGTTTAAAATAAACCTCTTCAAACGGTATTCTGAATCGATCTCCATATACACCGGTTTCTTCGCGAATTCCACAACCAATAATCATATTAATTTCAGATGATGGTGAAAGGTTTATTATTTTTTTTACGCGCAAGGAATCAAAGCCTTCCATAGGACAAGTATCATAATTGATGGCAGCCATACTAATCATGAAGTTTTGTGCCGCTAATGCAGCACTTTTTTGAGCTACAATTCGCATATCACTTTTTCGCGTTTGTCTATAGGTAGGTTTGAATAAGCCTATGAGTTGGAAGATCAAAAATTTGAATGCACCTGCTATTCCAATAAAATCAAAATAAAGTGTGGGCACTATTTTTTGATAATAGTTTAGGGCGAATTTTTCTCTTTTAGTATAATCAGCTTCTGGTTTCTCTCCGTATTGAGATTTTAAGTAATCTACATTAGATTGTACTCTCTTTTTCCACAAATCTTTTCGAGAAACAATTACGACCATTTGTTTTGCCGTTTTTGCTGCATTTTGACCTAAACAAGCTTCCGTAAGTTGTTCTAGAATTTTAGGAGAGGTAATATGATAGAATTCCCAAAGTTGCATGTTACTACTTGTAGGAGCAAGAGAGGCTAAACGAATGCATTCTTTTACTTTGTCGTCTTCAATGTTTTCATTTTTAAAAACCCGAACGGAGCGCCTATATTGTATTGCTTCACTAACCGTTTTTTCCGTTATTAGACCCATTTTAGCAATTTCTTGATTGTAGTTAATTTATCTTTATAAGGGGCGTAACGCATTGGTAAATCTAACCAATAGGCTTTTTTGACAATTGCTTTTTTATGAGAAAAAGTATCAAAACTTAGTTTCCCATGATACGCTCCAATACCGCTATGACCTACGCCTCCAAAAGGCAGTCTTTTATTAGAAAAATGGATGACCGTATCGTTTATACATCCGCCACCAAAGGAATAATCCTGTATTATTTTTTCAGCAAATGCGTTGTTTTTGGTAAATACATATAGCGATAATGGCTTTTCATATCTAGAAATGATGGTATGCAAGTCGGCATCACTTTTATAAGAAAGAATAGGTAATAACGGACCAAAAATCTCCTCTTTCATGATAGGAGTATCCAGCTCTGTTTCCTCAATTAAGGTAGGAGCGATGTACTGTGTAGTTTCATTCGTTTGCCCTCCGAAAATCACTTTCTCTGGTTCAATCATCTGTACTAATCGATTCCAATTTTTTGAATTAATAATTCGAGCAAAATCAGGAGAGGCTTCTGGTTTTGCACTATATGCTAAAGTAATTTCTTTTTTTAAAAATTCGACAAACTCCGTTTTTATATCATTATGGACTAATAAATAATCGGGTGCAATACAAGTTTGTCCAGCATTTATAAATTTTCCCCAAACGATTCTTTTAGCTGCCAGTTTTAAATTGGCAGTTTCATGAATAATACAAGGATTTTTCCCACCAAGTTCAAGTGTTACAGGAGTTAGGTTTGCGGCGGCTGCTTTAGCTACTATTTTTCCAACTGGAACACTACCCGTAAAAAATATATAATCCCAGCGCTGTGTTAGTAAACTTTGTGAAACTTCAGCACCACCTTCGATGACTTCCACATGATTCACTTCAAAGGTTTTAGTTATAATTTTGGTTATCACTGCCGATGTGTGAGGCGTTAACTCAGAGGGTTTAAGAACTACTTGATTTCCAGCGGCTATTGCAGAGACCAAAGGACATAGTGCCAATTGAAAGGGATAATTCCAAGGAGCAATTATCAATACTTTACCATATGGTTCTTTATAAATATAGTCAATGGATGGAAAATTAACTATCGAAGGAAGCACCATTTTGGGTTTCCCCCATTTTTTTATATTCTTTATGGTGTCTTTTAATTCTGTAATTACATAATTTGTTTCTGTCAGAACCGCTTCAAAAGCAGGTTTTTTAAAATCATCATATAAAGCTTGAATTATTTCATTTTCATGAATTATAATAATATTGAGCAGTTTTTTTAAAACTTCTTTTCGGTATTTTATATTTGTTTTATAATTCATCTTAAAATTAAATATTTTAATGGCTATGCAAGATAATTTAAATTTTTAATTCTAATTTTTATCAAATTAAAATCATATTGCATTCCAAATAACTTCATTTGGAACAGGTGCAATTATCTTGATTTCTTCTTTAGAGACTGGGTGAATAAAAACTAATTTTCGAGCATGTAAATGAATACCACCATCCGGATTAGAACGATCAAATCCATATTTCAAATCTCCTTTTATAGGTGAGCCAATGGATGCCAATTGTGCTCGAATTTGATGATGTCTTCCAGTATGTAAATTAATTTCTAAAGCAAAATAATTGTTAAGTTCTTTGAAAACAGTGTAATCTAAACTGGCTATTTTACTATCAGGAACTTCTTTTAAATGTGCTTTCGAAGTATTGTTTTTTTCATTTCTTTTGATAAAATGAATTAATTTATCTTCTTTTTTTAGAGGTTTATTTTTTACAATCGCCCAATATGTTTTTTGAGTTTCTCTATTTTTAAATAATTCATTCAATCGTGTCAGTGCTTTGCTTGTTCTTGCAAATACAACTATTCCGGTTGTGGGCCTGTCAAGACGATGTACAACACCCAGAAATACTTCACCAGGTTTATTGTATTTGTTTTTAATGTATTCTTTTACCACCTCACTAAGTGGCTTGTCTCCCGTTTTATCACCTTGCACGAGATCTCCTACACGTTTGTTTACCACTATGATATGGTTGTCTTCATGAAGTACTTGAAGGTTATTTTTATTGGATAGCTCTTTCATTACTAAATTTTAGTCTCTTATTTTGTTACAAAAATAGCTGTTTTATAATTGCTTTCGGTTAAAACCATTTGTTTCCTATATTTTTCTGGAATTTCATTTTCAGTTTTCTTAAGAGTTACTAAAAATATTTTTTTATGTAATTTAAAAACAGAATCAAATTGGGTAGCATTTTTTATTAATTGTGCTTTTCCATTGGTATAAAATTGACCAGAATAATTTTTCTCTTTCCAATAATATAGTGGTATATCTTTGTTCTCGTTTTTCTCCATAAGATGTTCCAAGATGTACTTATCAGTATTCATTTTGTCATCAAAAATTCCAGTTGCAAGAACGGTATACGCTATAACTGCAATTATTGGAAAAATTAAAGCAACTCGGATGAGTTTCTTTTTACTTTCAAAGTCATCCCACCAATACACCATCAAAAACATGATAGGAAGTGTTACAGGAAGCATATACGTATGGAGTATATTCTTAGATAAAGTAAAGAAAATAGGGGTCCAGAATAACCATAAAACCAAGAAGGAAATCCAGTCGTTTTTCCATATTGATTTTCTATTTTTCCATATTTTATAAAAAACAATTTGCACCCATGGAAGTCCAAAACCAAGCATAAAAAGCCAAATCATTCCTTTTGGTTGTGAGTGACCACTACCATATAAATCTCCTTGCCAGCCGGGTTCAATAAAACGCTTGAAGTGTTCTCCAATTATAAAGTAATCTAGAAAACCAGGTGATTGTTGTTCAGCAAAATAATACCAAGGTAGTCCAATTAGGGCTGTAATTAGAATCCCAATTATAACTGAAAACTTAGAAAACAATTCGCGAAATCTTCTTGTATCCAAGCAACACCATATAAATAATGGGGGAAAAGTAAGCACTATAATAAGTGGTCCTTTGGCCAATAGTCCCAATCCTAAAGCAACAAAAAACAGATAATTCCAATAGGTTTTTTTATCACTTTTCATGGTTTTCCAAAAAGAAATCATCATGATAGCTACACAAAATTCTAAAGCAGTATCAGTTGAAACTACGCCTGTATGTATTAAAAACTCAGGCATCGTTAATAAAATAAAACCGGGTAAATAGAACGAAGCTCCGCTTTTTTTAACCATTTTACCTGCTATAATCACTAATAATATGCTAAGTAAAAAAGATGGAAATCTTGAAGCAAACTCATTTACGCCAAAAATAACATAACTAAAAGCAGACAACCAAGTTGATAATGGGGGTTTTGCCCAAAAAGGAATACCGTAATCAATTTGAGGGACAACCCATTGATTGGTTTCTTGCATAATTCTTGCAATTTCAGCATATCTGGCTTCCGTTTTATCTAGTAAAGGAATTGCTGCAGTCAACAATAATCTAAATAAAGCGATAAGAATTACGGAGATAGATAGAACATAAGAGTTACTTTTAAATTTCTCTGCAATCATTTTTTTAGAGTTTAGGTTAGATTAATTTGGTAGTGTTGTTTTTGTATTTTTTTCTAATTTGGAATAAATCGATCCAAAGTTTAAAAAAGTAGCTTGGTTTAACTTTAGAATTTCCTTTTTCAATCCAAGATTTAAGCGGAACTTCATACATTTTTTGAATGGCTCTTTCTTTTCCAAAAAGGATAATCATTCTAAAGAAGAGCTCAACATCAAACAGCCATTTTGAAATAAATTCTTTTTTAAACAATCGAATCGAAATTTCTCTTGTAAAAACTTTGCAACCACATTGTGTATCGTAAACTTTAATGCCCAATACATGTGAAATAAAAGTCGCAATAACACGACCAATCAAAAAGCGACTATTTTGACGCTCAATTGTGGAACCTATTTTTCTAATTCGGGAACCAAAACAAAATACAATTTCATCCTTTATGTATTTTTGGATTTCCATGAATTCCTCTAGTGTTGTAGCAAGATCAGCATCTAAATACCCAATAAACTGGTGGTCAAAATTTTGATTACAATAGATGATTCCTTCTCTAACTGCTGCTGCTTTACCCGCATTTTTTAATAAAGAAACAATATACACTTGATTCGTATATTGTTTCTTTAAAATATTTAGTAAAGCAAGGGTACTATCAGTTGATCCATCATTTACAAAACAAATCTTTGCGTGATGATAATTATCTAGAAACCTTGAATATTCTTTAATTGTAATTCCTTTTTCCTCATTATAACAAGGAATTACAATAAATGTATTAGGTGGTTCAAGCATAGTAATATTTATTTAGGGTAAATATACAACCATGAATGTTAAAACACCTTTAATAAAAGATTAATACTGTTCTTTTTCATTTGGGAAGTCGCTAGATTTTACATCAGCAACATATTGACTAATGGCTTTAGTCATTCCGTCGTATAAATCCATATAACGACGTAAAAAGCGAGGACTAAATTCATTATTCATTCCTAACATGTCATGAATGACTAGTACTTGACCGTCAACACCACCTCCAGCACCAATTCCAATGACAGGAATAGAAATACTTTTAGCGACTTTTTCAGCTAGATGAGCAGGTATTTTTTCCAAAACTAAAGCGAAACATCCAAGCCTTTCTAATAATTTAGCATCTTCCACTAATTTATCAGCTTCATCTTCTTCTTTTGCCCTTACGGTATAAGTTCCAAATTTATAAATGGATTGTGGGGTCAAGCCCAAATGTCCCATAACTGGAATTCCAGCATTCAATATTTTTTTAATTGATTCTTTAATTTCTTTTCCTCCTTCTAATTTTACCGCATGTCCACCGCTTTCTTTCATGATTCTGATAGAAGAACGCAAGGCTTCTTTGGGATCCGATTGGTAACTTCCAAAAGGTAAATCAACAACAACTAGTGCTCTTTCGATAGCTCGTACCACAGAGGAGGCATGATAAATCATTTGGTCTAATGTAATAGGCAACGTAGTTTCATGTCCCGCCATTACGTTTGAAGCCGAATCTCCAACTAGAATAACATCAATACCGGCTGTATCAACAATCTTTGCCATAGAATAATCATAGGCAGTAAGCATGGAGATTTTTTCTCCATTGGCTTTCATTTCAATTAATGATTTTGTAGTTATTCTTTTATAATCTTTTTTTGCTACAGACATGGAATTGTTACTTTTTGTCCCGTTTTAAGGTGACAGGTTATAGGTTGTAAAAGTAGTAAAACAAATTCTTTAGAAACAAAAAAATGGGTTCGAAAAATCGAACCCATTTTAAAGAATTATTATAAATTAGTATACTAATGTTTTAAATCAGTAAATTTTAAGTCAGAAGCAAAGGAAGAATTTGTTTTTTCAACAATTGTTTCTTTTGCTAATGTGAATGTAGCCGTATGTTTTGTGTCCAATGAGGAAGTTGCAATTGCTACTTTATAAGTACCTGCTTCAGCAATCCATGCATTTTTGCTTGTAATAAATGAAGCTAAATCTTTAGGATTTAATGTTAGCGTTATTGTTTGACTTTCTCCAGGTTGTAATAAATTGGTTTTACCAAAAGCTTTTAACTCTGAAATTGGTTTGTCAATGCTTTTTGATGGAGCAGAAAGGTATAATTGTACTACTTCTTTACCTGCTACTTTACCTGTATTTTTTACAGTTACTGTAAAATCCATTTTGTTTGTAAATGCTTTTGAGCTCATTTTTAAATTTGAAATATCAAATGTAGTATATGATAATCCGTAACCAAACTCGTAAGATGGTTTTACATGAAAAGTGTTGAAATAACGATATCCAACATAAACTCCCTCTTCATAAGTTACATCAGTAGGGTTTTCTGGAGGTGTTCCAATCCAGTTTTTAGCCGATGGTGTATCTTCGTATTTTACAGGGAAAGTCATTGTTAATTTTCCAGAAGGAGTTACTTTTCCAGAGAAAACATCTGCAACAGAATTTCCTCCTTCTTGACCCGGTTGCCAAGGTAAAAGAATAGCATCCACTTTGTCTTTCCAGCTAGCCGTTTCGATTACACCACCGATGTTTAAAACAACCACTACCTTTTTGCCTTGAGCATGAAAAGCTGCCGAAACGGTATTGATTAAATTGATTTCATCTTGTGCTAAGTTAAAATCTTCTTCAACTTTACGATCATCCCCTTCACCTGCATTTCTACCAATTGTGATTAATGCCAGTTCAGAAGTTTTAGCTTTATTTTGAACGATTTCTGCATTTAATTCTAATTCTGGAAGTCTTTTTGGTGTTGCCAATAAACCTTCTTTTTCACGTCTTTTAGCTTCAATTTCTTTTTGAGCAACCATAAATGGTTTGTATAGTCCTTCTAATTCGGTATCAATTGAAAAACCAGTATTTGTTAAACCTTCAATTAAGGAAATAGAATAGGCTTCATTTACATCACCACTTCCAGTTCCACCAGAAATAAAATCATAAGAAGTAACACCAAAAACAGCTAGTGGAGCTGATTTTGAAGTAAATGGCAATACATTACCTTCGTTTTTCAATAAAACTACCCCTTCTGCAGCAGCATCTCTAGTTACTTGTGCATTTTCTTTTAAGTTTGGTTTATTTGAATAATGGTAATTGTTCATTGCAGGCGATCTCATTACTAGTTCTAAGACTCTTCTTAAATTAATGTTGATGTCTTCTTGAGATAATTTACCATTTTTTATATTTTCAATAATTGCATTTTTTTGAGCAGGTAGACCTGGCATCAATAAATCATTTCCAGCAGTTAGTTGTTTGGTAACATCACTAACAAAATCTTTATTCATTATAGCCCCAAATCCATTGTATCCACCAAACCAGTCAGTCATTACTAACCCTTTAAAACCCCATTCATTACGAAGTACAGTGGTTAATAAATCTTTACGTGCCGATGTATAGGTACCATTCAAAAAGTTATATGAAGACATTACAGTCCACGGTTGTGCCTCTTTTACTGCAATTTCAAAACCTCTTAGGTATATTTCACGTAAAGCTCTCTCGCTAACATGTGCATTAACACCCATTCGGTTTCTTTCCTGGTTATTTGCAGCAAAGTGTTTTATCGAAGTTCCTACACCATTAGATTGTATACCATTTACCATTGCTGCTGCAATTTTTCCAGCGATTAATGGATCCTCTGAATAGTATTCAAAGTTTCTTCCACACAATGGATTTCTGTGAATATTCATTCCAGGACCTAATAGTACATCTATACCATATTCTTTTACTTCATTTCCCATTGCTTTACCAACTGAATTGATAAGTGCTTCATTCCAAGTAGAGGCTAATGCTGTTCCTACTGGAAAAGCTGTAGCATAATAAGTGTTCGCATCGTCTTCTCTAATTGGTTTAATACGCACACCTGCAGGACCATCAGATACAATTACCGATGGAATTCCTAATCTGGAAATTTCAGTTGTACCACCTGCTGAACCAGGAACTTTTGCTGTTTCTTTCCCTGTTGTGAATTGCATTTTTTCCCAATCAAAACCAGGCATTCCGATTCCAATAAGCATACTCGCTTTTTCTTCGTCGGTCATTTGATTAATTAGATCTTGAATTCGATCTTGGGTAGAAAGTCGATAGTCTTCATATTTATCTAATTTTCCGTTTTTATTTAAATCTGAAAAAGTAAAACCATTTATAGTAATGATTGGACTATTTTTCGGGTCATTTATTTCTGGTTTTTTTGTCCAAGAAATCCCAGAAACAACTAACGCTGATAGCAGCGAAGTTTTTACGATTTGTGAAATTGTGTTGTTTTTCATGTGGTTTATTTAATAAATAGTTTTTATTGCTTCAATATGAAGCAATATTAATTATTTTTTTTTAATATTTGTAAAAAAAAGGAGTTTATTTTTTGATTATCAGTTTTTAAAGTAAAAATTATAATCTATTTCGTATTTTCGCAACCAACTTGAAAAAATGGAATTTAATAAAATAATAGAAGAGAAGTCAAATGAAGCTTGGGATATTTATATTCCAAATTTATCTGTTGATTGTGTCGTTTTTGGATTTCATGATGGCATCTTAAAAGTATTGCTTACAAGATTGAAAGAAAAAGATCTTTGGGCGCTTCCTGGGGGATATGTTTTAAAAACAGAAAATTTGAAACAAGCAGCCAATAGAATCCTTTTTAGTAGAACAGGTGCTGAAAACATTTACTTACAGGAATTTAAAGTTTTTAGTGATCTAAATCGGTCAGCTGGTATTTTTGACGAATTTCCAGATACACTATGGAATAAACAGCGATTTCTTTCGGTAGGATTTTATGCTTTAGTCGATTTTCACCAAGTCAATTTGGTTATGGACGATATTTCCGATGCTTGTGAATGGAAAGCAATTGAGGAATTACCCCTTTTTATGATGGATCACAGAAGTATTTTTGATAAAGCATTGGAAACACTTCGCCGACAATTAAATCATAAACCTATTGGTCATAGTTTACTGCCTGAAAAATTTACCATGCCTGAACTTCAAAAGTTGTATGAGATTATTTTAAGTAAAAAATTAAATCGGGGTAATTTTTATCGAAAAATGTTGCGTTATGATATCCTTGAAAAACTAGACGAAAGTAGAAAAGGAGGGGCCCACAAAGCACCCGATTTGTATAAATTTGATTTAGATAAATACCAGTTGGCACTAAAAAATGGATTTAATGAAGGCTGGTAACTTAAACCGTATCTATCTTAACTTGTATTCAATTTCAGTGTGATTTAAATAGGTAATTCCACTAAATTCCAGCTCGCTCAAATGGCGGTTATAGACAGTGGTTATTTTTCCGTATATCTTTGTAAAACATTCCGTTTCGAATTGACTTCTTTCCACATTTCAATTTTATAGTAATCGCTTGGATTTTCATCAAAAGCTGTTTCCAAATTTAACGAATAAACACGTATTCTGTATGCGCCATTTTCAATTTCTACTTCAATTTCAATTTCGGAATTTGGGCAGTCCAATACTTGTAAAATTCCAGAATGAATATTTATACTAGCTTCTACTACGTGGTCAAATTCGGCAAAATCTTTAATTAAACTTTCAGAATCTAAAATTTCAAATTCACAATTTACTATTCCTTCATCATTCGCAATTCCAACGCCAATTATTCCATCTTCTATTGCAAGTCTGTCGGTGAATGCTTCGTCAGTCCAAAACTTTTCGGAACCAGTATTTCCTTTCGCATTTTTGTCAGCAATATAGAACTGTCCGTAATCAGTTATAAATTTTAGTTCAAATTTCATTTCAATCTATTTCAGGATTCTGCATTTTTTTCGCATTGGCTATAACGTCAGTTCGTCTAAGAACCTAAATAAACTCTCTAAGAATTCCATATTTTATATTTTTCAAAGATAGGAATCCGAGAACAAAAACTCAAAACTGAGGTTTTTAGACAGTTTGAAGTTATGCCACTTCTCGTCAGTTGCGAGAAACAGCTGTTAGCCGACGTGCTTTATTTCAATATGTTTGAATTAGCACATCTGTTGGAATATTCAATCTCTCATGAAGTTGACGAATCATTTCTAATGAAAGTTTTCTTTTTCGGTTTAAGATTTCGCTTGCTCGACTTTTCAATCCAACAATCTTTGCCAAATCATTTTGATTATAACCCATTTGTTCCATTCTGAATTTTATCGCTTCGATTGGATCTGGTAAACCAATTGGAAAACGTTCATTTTCATATTGATTGATAAGAATTCCCAATACTTCAAGTTCATCGCCTTCTGCTGAACCGAATTTTGCATCAAAGATTGTTTCCAATCTTTCCAAAGCTTGATTATAATCTTTTTCTGTTTTTATAGGTTTAATTTCCATAGCTTTTAAATTTCGTTTGCGTTAATCTTATCATACTCTGCATGCGTTCCAATAAATCGAATCCAAATCATTTGGTAATTATAATTTATCCTTACAATCAATCTGTAATTATTTCCTTTGATATTGAAAACAAAGCGATTATCATTTAAAATACTCGCGCTTGGATATTCTTTTTTTACTTCGTTTGGATTTTTCCATTCAGCGTTGCTGGTTTCCTGAAACCAGGATTTGAGTTGCTGTTCTGAATTTGCATGAACTTCCCAAAAATCTCGCAATATCTTTTTCGAAATTATTCTCAATGTTTAATTTTTTTTTCAAAGATAAACAAAAGTTCCCAATACGGGAAATGCTTATAAGATTTTTGTTATGCACAAAATGCTTCACTTTAATTAAACCAAAGTATTTTCCGCTTTGCTATTTCGCTATATTCTTTTTCGTCGCAAACGATTGCAAAATCATTTACTGCAACGTTTTGCCTTTAGTTTGCGAACTTCGTAACCGCTCAATTTTCGGTTTAACGAAAACTTGATGCGAAACGGTAATTCTACTAAACTCCAGCTAGCTCAAAATGGTTGTTACAGGTAGTGCTTATTTTGTGTAATTTAATGTAGAACAAAAAAAAGTACTATTATTATAATCCAAATTGGAACACGTGGATCAACTTCATCAAAAAACTTCGGTTTTTTGGTGAAACAATATACTCCACCTGTCATTATAGTCACTGAAAATAAGATTATATATACGTTTTCTGAATCTTTATTTTCCTTTTTGTTTCTGCATTCAATGTCTATATATTCTTTTTTATTTTTCACAAGCGAATGAATTTCACAAGTTGCTTCAGTATCAAAATTTTCTATATCATCTTTTAAAATCTGAATTGAAATTGTATCACCAAAATTTATTTCATTTATTACTTCATCATCGTTGACGCACCTATAATCAAAATCAGCAATTTTGAAAGTAGATTTGTTTTCAATACATTTAAATTCGATCCATTTTCTACCGTGTTTCCCAGTAATTTCTTCAAATTTGGGTTTGTCGGAAGCTATTAAATTTTCAATAGTTTTAAGGTCTGATGATTTAATTACGTAACTATCACTATGAACACTAATGAATAAATACGCTCCAATAATAAAACAAATTATAGCTACTGATAAGTAACCTTTTCGTTTTTTATCCCAATCGTCTAGATTATCATCCATAAATTTTTGGTTGAAATATTCCGTTTATTTTCCCCTGTCAGCGGATGCATTACCTGTAACGTTTTGCCACTTTGAGATGGCTGGAAAATCGTAACCGTTCAATTTTCGGCTTAACGAAAACGTGATGCGAAACGATAATTCCACTAAACTCCAGCTAGCTCAAAACAGCGGTTATGCCTTCGGTTTTTGTGCTATTCCAATTTTAACGTTTCAATTTTCACGTTTCAATTTTCACGTTTCAATTTTCGGTTTCGCTTCCGCACCGTTTTTAAGTCGGAAACAATTTTAAAACTATTTTTTATGTTAGAATTTAAACATTTAAAAACTCCAGAAATTATATTTATTGACGATTGCCGTGTTCAATGTAATTTCCGTAAGCTATTACAAAGTCTGAGTTATCGTCGGAAAGTTCGATTTTATTTAATTCGGATTTGTCTTTTAGTTTTATTTTTTCTTTTAATGTATGGAATCCAGCGACTCCTTTAGGAGACATACAATCAGCAAAAACATCAAAACATTTATCTAAATCCATTTGGTAATTCATAAATCCAATGTTAACCGTTTTTAAATCCCAACTTATGTTAAAAGAAACAACGTATTTTCCACTAGTAAACATTCCTGAAGGCAATTCAGTTGTTTTTGGCGTTTCACTTAATATTTTTTCAAAACTTAAATTATGGACCGCTAAAATATATTCAGCTTTTTTGATGTCGGTAGTAAAACCTCCTAAATCAAATTCTTCAATCTTATCAATGAATAATGTCATATTATTTTCGGTGTTTCGGTTTTCTAAACTGAGGCATAACGTTTCCTCGCTTTGCCGTGTTTGGGAGTTTTGAAAACGAGTATTTTCGGCTAAACGAAAATACGAATTAAAACGGTAATTCCACTAAAGTCCCAAATACGGCAAAACGAGTGTTGGTGGCTGTATTTATTTTTCTACTTTCTTTAAGTACATTTTTTTATAGTAATATTTTGGGCCAAATAAAATATATTTTCTTTTGTCTGAATATTTTTTTGCTTTTCTAACGATTTTGTTTGTTTGGATATTATAAACAAATAATTTTCCGTTTGATCTTCTGTATTTTAAATGATATTCAATTTCCTTATCTTTTTTAAGTTCATAAGAATGTGAATTTGATAGTTTTTCAAAATCTACAATAGTATCATTTTTGGCAATTTTAATTGCGTCTTTTTCCGTTTCTCCTTTTAGCTTGTTAAAACGTAAATAAAGGTCGTTTTTTTCGATTCTGTATATTCCGTCAAGTTCGGTATGCTGTAAATCTCCTGAAAATTCATAGTGAAAAGTATTATCCGGTTTCAATTCAATTTTGGTTATAAAGAATCCCATTTCAGCAAAGTTAGAACGATATTTTCCAACTACGCTTTTGTTCGAATTACACGAAGTTAATAACACAAACAAAATGATATTTATTATAATTCTGAATTTCATCGTCATTTCTGTTTTCTAATATAGCCACCAACGTTTTGCCACTTTGAGATGGCTGGAAGTTCGTAACCGCTCAATTTTCGGCTTAACGAAAACTTGATGCGAAACGGTAATTCCACTAAATCCCAGCTAGCTCAAAATGGCTGTTAGTGGCTGGCATTTTATGTTTTATTTTTCGGTTTCGGTTTTTGAGTTTCAATATGTTCAAAATATTTTCCGTTAAATTGATAAAGTATATAACGGTTAGTTACTTTTCCGTCTTCAACAACAATTGGTATATATATAATTTTCTTTTCCTTGTCATATTTAATAAGACGAAGAGGCCTTTCTGGTCTTTCAGCAACACTAAAAAAATCAAAATATACATCAATTGAACTAACCAATCCTTTTTTTGTTTTTATTAATTTTACATTATTGTTTAAAGTGTCATTTTCAATTGTAAAAATTTGGATAGACTGACTGCAATCTTTTGTTGAATATATTCCATTGTAAACAGCAAGATAATATGTTTTAGTATTTGATTTAAGAGTAAATATTTCGGAATAGAATGGTGTATAATAATCATATTTATTGATTTCGGGTTCTGTATCATTCGGAATCGCACAAACTATGTCATTTAATTTGTATTGAAAAACGTTTCCAAAATCTCTCATTGTTCCTCCAAGCCAAGTTTCCCAACTATATATCCTAAATAGCTTATCTTCTGAACTTACAATATCAATTTTCTCTTTTTTTAGTGAATCAAAAGAATATGTCAAAGTTGATGGATAATTTGAAGTGTAATTAATTATTTTTTCTCTAAATATTTTATTTTCACTTTCTAACAAACCCCAATTAATTGTGTCGGTTTCAATTCTGTTTAATAAAATCTTCTTGTAGGTTTTCTGTAAGTCTTTTTCAACTTCATCTAACGTCAATTTTTGACTAAATAAATTAGTTGTAAGGAAAATAAAAGATATTATTAGGATTGATTTTCTCATTTTTTTTGATGCTTGCCACTAACGTCAGTCTGTGAAAAAACTTTCGTTTGATTCTCAATCAAATATAGCAAAATACTAGAATAAAAAGAGGAATTTTCGTATTTTTAGTCATGCAACACATCACAGGAATTTCCCGCCACCAAATGCGTTTTTCGAGTTTAGAAGACGCCATAAGTACAGATAATCAGGTACGCTTTATCGATGCCTTCGTTGGACATATTGATCTGAGCAAGCTTGGTTTCGCTGTAAAAACGCTTAAGACCGAAGGTCGGCCCAGTTTCAATAGCCAAGTCTTTCTAAAAATCTACTTATACGGTTATCTCAACGGGTTCAGAAGTGGTCGTGACTTAGAAAAAGAATGTTCAAGAAATATAGAAATGCAATGGCTTTTAGAAAATATTCGTCCCAATTACCATAGTATCACTGATTTTAGAAAGAATAATCCTTTGGCTTTAAAAAACACCTTTAAGCTATTTGTTTCCTTTTTAAAAGATTCCGACTTAATAGGCGGTGAAACCATAGCCATTGATGGCACAAAAAGTCGAGCTCATAATAGTAAGAAAGCCAATTTCAACCAAAAGAAAATTGACAAACACCTCGAGTATATTGAATTCAAAACCCAAGAATACTTAACTGCTTTGGATGAAAATGATGTTAAAGAAAGTGCTACTAAAATACAGCACATCCAACAAAAAATAGAACGATTAAAGGGGAATAAATTGCGTTATGAACTACTGGAAGAAAAACTAAAAGCCAGCGGAGAACCACAGATAAGCACCACCGATAGCGATGCTAGAGCGTTATTAGTTCAAGGGCAAGTGGTCGAGATTTCCTTCAATATCCAAGCTGCAGTTGATTCCAAACATAATCTTGTGGTTGCAACTCACACCATTAATCGTAATGATCGCAGTGCATTATCAGCAATCGCTTTGGAAGCCAAAGAAAACTTAGGCATTGAGACTTATACGGCTTTGGTAGACAAAGGTTATCATAATGGCAAACAAATAGAAATTTGCCAGCAAGCCAATATCACTACCATAGTAGCTCAACCTGAACAAGGAAAAAGCAATGAAAATGGAACAACCGCAGCCTATTTAGTTTCCCAATTCCAATACGATAAAACCACCGACAGCTATACTTGTCCAAAGGGCGAAGTATTAAAAACGACAGGTAGTTGGCACAAGAAAAGCAAAGATAGAGATAGTTATAATTTTAAAAAATACCGAACCCCCAAATGCAAAGGATGTTCGGTAAAACATTTATGCACAAGTCGAGCAGGAGGCAGGGAAATAGACCGCAGTCAATATGGGGATGCTGTAGAAGCAAACAATAAACGCTATCACGCAAATGCACAACTCTACCGCAAACGACAGGAGATAAACGAACACATCTTTGGAACCATCAAGCGGCAATGGGGTTACAATCATACCAATTTAACAGGATTGGAAAAAGTAAACGGCGAACACAGCTTAATAATGCTAGTTTATAACATCAAACGCAGTATCAACATCCTGGGCGTTCCTGATTTGATTACCAAACTAAAAAAATGGAACTCACCCTACAAGGCAAAAGTCTTGCTTTGGTTAAAAACGAACTATTTAAGACTGAAATTAGCCTTCGTATCATATAAAACTAAATTAGCAGCGTAAAAAATTAGCCTTCTTACAAGGCTTTATTAGTAGTGTTGCGATATGAAAATTGAGTGATTTTGAGGAAAAAAGGAGGTTTTTTCACAGCCTGACGTTTTGGCGCTTGGCGAAGAAGCGGATTTCGAAGCACTAAACTGTCTGCCAGTACTAAACTTGATATGAAGCACGAAACTTCTTTTAAGCACTGAACCCGCTTTTTTGCCAAACGCCTGTTAGCACCAGTGGTTCGTTCGTGTCGGTCTTTCGTTGTCATTTTCCGTGAGTTATTCTAATTATTTTACAGTCTCTTGAGTCAATGATTATTAAAAATGTCCCACCTAAATATTCTTTTGGAAGTGTTCCACCAATTACCCAATAACTGTCAATGAAGTAAATTTCATATGGTCGCTGTTTAGTAATGTTGTCTTTGCCGTAAATGCTGAAAAGAATTGGTTCTGCTATGTTTATTGCAGTCAAACTGTCTTTAATAATTGAAGTCTTGTTATCAATTACGTTGTGTTGGGATTTGTCGGTAAGTGCCGATTTAAGTTCTTGTTCAGCGTATGATTTTCCAAGTATAGTTCTGTCACTTTTTGTCTGTCCACACGCAGTTAATGTGAAAGTCAAAAGTGTCAAAAAGTAAATTGCTTTTATGTTTTTCATTGGTCTGTTTTTATGTCGTCCTACCATTGGTGCTAACGGTTTACGGCTTGGCGATGTGGCGGAAATCGAAGCACAAATGTTCAGTTCTGTACAAAAGTTCAATCGAAAAACTGAACTTGAATTTAGCACTTCAGCCGCCATATTGCCAAACCGATGTTAGCGGTAGTGGTTTGTCTCGAAGTCTTATATTTCTGTCAATTAAATGTTTGCCTGAACGCTAAAGGTGATAAACTTGTCTTTGTTTTAAATAAATTGCTGAATGATTGGGGATAGTCAAACCCTAACTGATATGCAATTTCACTAACCGATAGGTCTGTTGTTGACAATATTTCTTTTGCCTTGTCAATCAATTTATCTTGTATGTGTTGTTGCGTGCTTTTGCCTGTCAATACTTTTAGTAAACTGCTTAGATAATTAGGCGTTAAGTTTAATGTTTTAGCGATGTCTTGCACGGAAGGAATTCCAGTATTTAGCGATGCATCAGTATTAAAATAATTGGTAAGCAAATCTTCTAAACGAATTAATATTTGATGATTTGCTTTTTTTCGGGTAAGGAATTGGCGATTGTAAAATCGCTCAGAATAATTGAATAATAATTCCAACTGGGCTATAATTACATTATCGCTAAACTTGTCAAGATTTGAGTGATATTCCAGTTCAATAGATTGCAGGATATTGATAATCATTGTTTCTTCCTTTTGTGAAAGATGCAAGGCTTCATTTGCCGAATAATCAAAAAAATCGTATTCTTTGATGGTCTTAGCCAATGGGGTGTTCCATAAAAAGTCTGGATGGATTGATAAAATCCATCCAGATGGCTTTGTCTTAATTTCGCTAACCTCTCTGCTCAAAACCTGTCCTGGCTTCATAAATAGCATTACACCTTCATCAAAATCAAATTCTTGCTGGCCGTATTTAAACTTTGTGTTTAAGGCTCTTTTGACAGAAACAGTGTAAAAATCAAAAATTAAACTTATAGACTCTTTAATAGGCTCAAGATGGTCTAAATTAATCAGGCTTATTAACGGGTGTTCAGGTTTAGGTATTCCCAATGCCTGATGATATTGGCTTATTGTTTTAATTTTTTGTATTCTCATGATTTGCCAATTGAAAGTAATTTCTATTTATTGTAAGCCGCTGCAAATTCCTTTGCAAAATCTTTCATTTTAGTTTTCCCCAAAGCTGGTCGATTTCGGTAATATTCTACATACAGTTCACCACTGTGTATACTTGAAAACATTTCTACAAAGCCTTTTGCGATGTGAAGGTTCATCCCAAACTTAACCATCCCGTCCAGAACCTGCTCATCAGAAATAAGTTTCCATTTTAAATCCGGTTTGCCAATGGCAGCACCTAAAATTCCTGCGACATCATTTCCAGAAAGTTCCTCACTCACTACATACCGGATTTTTATTCTTTCAAATGGGGCTTCCATTTCTTCCGCAATAGCAGTAGCAATGTCTAATGGTGATACCCAGAGAACAACATCATCAGCACCATAGTTAGATGTTATTACCCCTTGATTTTTTATAGCTGGTATAAAACTTAATAAATGGTAGTAAAAACCACCTGGTCGCATAAACGTAATGGAAACGTCATCAGGCAATTGCCGTAAAATATTTTCTACATTATAGTGTATGCGTAGGTTACCATTGCCCTTGTTAGTATGTGCACCGTTAGTGCTTAAATATACCACACGCTTTACACCCGACAGTTCAATTGCTTGTTTATAATTATTGCCAATTCGGGAATAATATGCTACCAAATCAAAATGTGGGTCAAAAAAGTCTTTACTGTCATTTGTTATCATACAATAAACAATATCAGCTTTTTTAAAAACTGTCGATAGAAATTCCACATTTTCCATTGTGCCAATAGCTGCTTTTGCACCCAAAGCCTCAATTTCGTCTTTTCGTTCGACTTTACTACTGATAACTGTAACCGAATGCCCCTTTTGTATCAACTCTTTTGCTAGTTGCTTACTGATGTGTCCTAATGAACCTGTAACTATTATATTCATTTTCTATTTTTATTTAATGCAAAATTCGGCATCGAAGAAACAACAGAAATAAGCGTATCTACTTTTGTCGTATGAAAATGTAAGGTTTTTAATGATTGTGAACATTGAAGTGGGTCGTAACCATTACCGCTAACGTTTTGCCACTTTGAGATGGCTGGAAGTTCGTAACCGCTCAATTTTCGGCTTAACGAAAACTTGACGCGGAACGTTAATTCCACTAAATTCCAGCTATATCAAAATGGCTGTTACCTGCTGGCATTTTTACCATTTTATTAAATCTTCTTCTTCCAATACTTTTCTGATTGCTACTTTATTTAGTTGCAAATTTGAATTTATATTGATTAGTTCAATTGGACAAGATAGAAAATTTGAAAAAATTTGTTTTAATCCTAATTCATTCTTTCCGTGAAAATCATAATTTGCAATTTCATTCGTGATATCTATTGAATTACAAGAAATTTTATTTATAACTTGATATTCGATATCATCACCAACAAAATTTTTAATATTTTGATTTGTACAGACTATATCAATATCGATTATTTCATCTACCGCTTTGGGCAGATAAATTAAAGGATAATCATTGCTGATTAGTAGATTAATTATAAAATCAAATGATTTTTTAAATTCTGGGAGTTTGCGTAATTTAATAATGTTTTCAAAGAAATGTTTTTTTGTTTTTTCTTTTCTAAAGTCACCATGTGCATTGAAATAAATTTCAAATAAAACACCATTTAAAACATCATTTTCACCATCTATTTTTGTGTATTTCTGTAGTTTATTCTGAATATCTTCCATAAACTCACCTGCATTAAATGCGGCACCACTTGTTTGAAGTATATTTCTTCCTAAAATAAATTCTTGATTTCTATCTAAATCATCTTTAGGTAAATTCAATAGTTTTTCAATGGCTGGATTTTGTTTGTTCCAATTATAAGATTTTAATTCTTGAATTAGAATTCCAAAACTGTCATTACTATTATATTTAATATCTTTAACCACATCTTCAGAATAAGGTAAAGCTAAAGAATAAACTAATTGTCCCGTATTAAAATAAAAATCACCAATTAAAGATGTATGTTCCCAAGTAGTTTGTTTTCCAGCGCTCAATGCATAAACTGTTTTCCTAACTTTCTTGAATAATTCTTCAACAGATAATCTTTCTCTACCAATATATTTTAATAAAGCTCCTGTGAAAACACTATTTCCTTCAAATCCTTCATCACTTGCGCCATCATTTGGAGAAGTCGAGAAAGCAATAAAAGTTCCTTTTGGAGCACGAAATGGTGATGTTGCAATTACGCTTCCTCTTCCAAATCCTCTTCTACAAGCGTCTAAAATTAATATATTTATTTTGTTAGTATTGTTACTATATATTTTCAATAAATCAGATACTTGAATGCAAGTTTGTTTGCAATGATACGAATTCGGATCTCCAATCTGACATTCAGTGAATGCTAAATAATTTTCACCGTCTTGCTCAAAACCATGACCTGCAAAAAAGAATATAGTTGCATCGTAATCTTTGATTCGATCTTCAAATTCGGTTAATATTTCAACAATGTTTTTTGAATTTCCATCTGTTAAAAACATTATATCATAACCAAGTTTTTCAAATTCGTTTTTTAAACTAGTAGCATCGTTGACAGCATTTCCAAGTTTATGACCTTCATAATATTCATTGTTTCCAATGATTAGAGCTAATGTTTTCATTTTTTAAGTTGTTATATTTTCGTCATTTTAGGTATGCTTGCAGGTAACGTCAGTCTGTGAAAAAACTTTCGTTTGATTCTCAATCAAATATAGCAAAATACTAGAATAAAAAGAGGAATTTTCGTATTTTTAGTCATGCAACACATCACAGGAATTTCCCGCCACCAAATGCGTTTTTCGAGTTTAGAAGACGCCATAAGTACAGATAATCAGGTACGCTTTATCGATGCCTTCGTTGGACATATTGATCTGAGCAAGCTTGGTTTCGCTGTAAAAACGCTTAAGACCGAAGGTCGGCCCAGTTTCAATAGCCAAGTCTTTCTAAAAATCTACTTATACGGTTATCTCAACGGGTTCAGAAGTGGTCGTGACTTAGAAAAAGAATGTTCAAGAAATATAGAAATGCAATGGCTTTTAGAAAATATTCGTCCCAATTACCATAGTATCACTGATTTTAGAAAGAATAATCCTTTGGCTTTAAAAAACACCTTTAAGCTATTTGTTTCCTTTTTAAAAGATTCCGACTTAATAGGCGGTGAAACCATAGCCATTGATGGCACAAAAAGTCGAGCTCATAATAGTAAGAAAGCCAATTTCAACCAAAAGAAAATTGACAAACACCTCGAGTATATTGAATCCAAAACCCAAGAATACTTAACTGCTTTGGATGAAAATGATGTTAAAGAAAGTGCTACTAAAATACAGCACATCCAACAAAAAATAGAACGATTAAAGGGGAATAAATTGCGTTATGAACTACTGGAAGAAAAACTAAAAGCCAGCGGAGAACCACAGATAAGCACCACCGATAGCGATGCTAGAGCGTTATTAGTTCAAGGGCAAGTGGTCGAGATTTCCTTCAATATCCAAGCTGCAGTTGATTCCAAACATAATCTTGTGGTTGCAACTCACACCATTAATCGTAATGATCGCAGTGCATTATCAGCAATCGCTTTGGAAGCCAAAGAAAACTTAGGCATTGAGACTTATACGGCTTTGGTAGACAAAGGTTATCATAATGGCAGACAAATAGAAATTTGCCAGCAAGCCAATATCACTACCATAGTAGCTCAACCTGAACAAGGAAAAAGCAATGAAAATGGAACAACCGCAGCCTATTTAGTTTCCCAATTCCAATACGATAAAACCACCGACAGCTATACTTGTCCAAAGGGCGAAGTATTAAAAACGACAGGTAGTTGGCACAAGAAAAGCAAAGATAGAGATAGTTATAATTTTAAAAAATACCGAACCCCCAAATGCAAAGGATGTTCGGTAAAACATTTATGCACAAGTCGAGCAGGAGGCAGGGAAATAGACCGCAGTCAATATGGGGATGCTGTAGAAGCAAACAATAAACGCTATCACGCAAATGCACAACTCTACCGCAAACGACAGGAGATAAACGAACACATCTTTGGAACCATCAAGCGGCAATGGGGTTACAATTATACCAATTTAACAGGATTGGAAAAAGTAAACGGCGAACACAGCTTAATAATGCTAGTTTATAACATCAAACGCAGTATCAACATCCTGGGCGTTCCTGATTTGATTACCAAACTAAAAAAATGGAACTCACCCTACAAGGCAAAAGTCTTGCTTTGGTTAAAAACGAACTATTTAAGACTGAAATTAGCCTTCGTATCATATAAAACTAAATTAGCAGCGTAAAAAATTAGCCTTCTTACAAGGCTTTATTAGTAGTGTTGCGATATGAAAATTGAGTGATTTTGAGGAAAAAAGGAGGTTTTTTCACAGCCTGACGTTTTGCGGCTTTGCGAGGTTACGAAGTTCGTAACCGAGATTTTTCTGCTAAGATAAAATTTCTTGCGATAGATAAACGTGAATTTACCACATATTTCGCAATCTCGCAAAACCGCTGTTACCTGCTGGCTTTTTATTTATTTCAAAATGGTGTTATAAATTTCATTCAATAGTTTATTTCTAATTTCTGAGTTTCTTTGGTTTATCAATATAATAATTCCCCAATTTTTGGCTCTATTATAGCATATAAGTGAAGATTGCCCCATTAAATCACCAGATTTTTGATAAAGTGTGTTTTTTTCATCTTTCATTATGTTTGTACCTAAACCTAATTGTCTTTTTTCATCTTTATAGAAGATTTCTTCTGTCATCATAGCGGCTTTACCAATTGCCGTTTCATTATTTAAGACCGCTTTCAGGTATTTAACCATATCAGAAGCATTAGATTTTATTAATCCTGATGGTGCAGTGATATTCCAATTAAATAATTCTTGAGCACCTCCATCAGGGTTGTAACCAACAACTCTGTTTTTCACATCGAAGTTTATAGTTAAGGTATTAGTCATTTTTAATGGATTTATTATGTTGCTTTTGATAATTTTATCATAACTTTTGCCATACACTTTTTCTAGAATTAGTCCCAGTAAAGTATAGCCAATGGTAGAGTAACGGTATTTACCATAATCTTTTAACTCTGTACAATTATTGATTATCGTAGTCAATGTTTCTTCCGTTATGCTGCTTACTGGCTGTTGCGGATCAATCTCAATTAACTTTGCAAAATCAATATCAGGCAAACCAGATTGATGAGAAGCCAAGTCAGAAATTTTGATTTTGTTTTTGAGATTTTTATTTAAAACATAGGCTTTCGGAATATAGTTATCAATGTAATCTTCTAATTTTATTCTATTCTCAATAACTGCCTGTGCAATTAAATTTGAAGTTAAGATTTTAGTAATAGAGGCAATTTCGAATAGAGTATTTTTGTCAACTTTAGTCTGACTATCCTTACTCAAATTACCATACGCTGTAAAATATTCTACATTATTGCTAACGAAACCAACGCTAATGCTAACGTCAGGATTTTTTTGATAATTCGCATTTATTATAGAATCAATCTTTTTAGAAATGTCTTGTGCAAAAGAAAAGTTGCTTACTAAAAGCGCTGCTAAAATTTTTAATGAAGTTCTCATTGTATCGTTTATTTTGTGTTAATAAATTATTTCGATACAAATTTGTGGAAGAATTGAAACTTATGCGACCGAATGGATGTACTCGACCACATTTCTGAAAAAAAATTGGTACGAATAGTTAAAGTAAAAAGTACGAGTAATTACAAGTGTTTGTTTTTTAGTCTTTTACGATAAGAAGTTGGCGTATTTCCTGTGTGTTTTTTAAAAGCAGTATTAAAAGAAGATTTAGAATTAAAACCAACTTCATACAAAATCTCAAGAACTGTGACTTTACTTTTTGATGAATCTTTCAAAATTTCAATTGTATTTTCGATCCGGTAAGTGTTCACGAAATCATAAAAATGCTGACCCAACTGATGATTAATTAAAACTGATAATTCACGAACTGGAATATCTAAAGAATTTGAAATATCCTGAATCGTCAAAGCAGGATCAAGAAATGGCTTTTCATCAGCCATATATTTCTTTAATCTCAAAAGATCTTCGTTTAAAGTTTCAGGTTCGATTTTTTTCTCTTCAGAGATAATATCAGAAACCAGTTTTAATTTTGAATCAATATTCCTGAATAAACTGGGATTATTTAATGCTTTATATAAATACCAAAAAATGATGAAGAATTCAAATACCAGAAGTCCAATTTTTAACCCTTCGGAGATGTTAAGATACACTGTAAACTTAAATATGTTTTTTACTAGCGCAATGAAGTAAAAGGCTGACAATGCAAAGGTAAATTGAAATAACCAATTAAGTGATTCGATACTTGCTCCTGCATAATTTTCAAGATAAATTTTCCTTGCTTTTCTCAATATCATAAAAGCTGCAACGATGTATAACAGCATTTGAATGTGCATTAAAATATGATTAAACTGTATTTCTGGTATACTACTACTTTTTTCGAGCAAACGAATTTTT
This sequence comes from Flavobacterium sp. WC2421, assembly GCF_040822115.1. Classification (NCBI taxonomy): domain Bacteria; kingdom Pseudomonadati; phylum Bacteroidota; class Flavobacteriia; order Flavobacteriales; family Flavobacteriaceae; genus Flavobacterium; species Flavobacterium sp. WC2421. The sequence continues at coordinate 2,612,045 of NZ_CP162004.1, forward strand.
GAAGGCAAATCGACAGTATAAAAGTGGGGTAATAAGATTAAATTTGCTATTAAAAAAGCAACACTATGAATTAAATGTTTTTGCTTGAGCTTAAAATCAGAATAGCAAACGGATAAGACATATAAATAAAAAGTAGGAAGTTGTAAGAAAAAAAATGAACTTATAAAAACTCTAACATTCAACGAAATATAAAACAAAGAGTTTATATTTCCAATCATGTCAATTGCAGTTAAAACCAAAAAAAAGGCAAAAAGACTATTACTTAATTTATGTTCTGTTTTGACTGTAACCAAAAATAATGCTAGAAATAATGAAATGAACATTGTTATTACAGAGATTGTAACCAATAAATTAATTTTATCCATTAATCTTTTTTTTATTTTTCATTTTGTTTCTTGAATTTTCCACATTTTTTTTAAGCTTGCAGGTAACGTCAGTCTGTGAAAAAACTTTCGTTTGATTCTCAATCAAATATAGCAAAATACTAGAATAAAAAGAGGAATTTTCGTATTTTTAGTCATGCAACACATCACAGGAATTTCCCGCCACCAAATGCGTTTTTCGAGTTTAGAAGACGCCATAAGTACAGATAATCAGGTACGCTTTATCGATGCCTTCGTTGGACATATTGATCTGAGCAAGCTTGGTTTCGCTGTAAAAACGCTTAAGACCGAAGGTCGGCCCAGTTTCAATAGCCAAGTCTTTCTAAAAATCTACTTATACGGTTATCTCAACGGGTTCAGAAGTGGTCGTGACTTAGAAAAAGAATGTTCAAGAAATATAGAAATGCAATGGCTTTTAGAAAATATTCGTCCCAATTACCATAGTATCACTGATTTTAGAAAGAATAATCCTTTGGCTTTAAAAAACACCTTTAAGCTATTTGTTTCCTTTTTAAAAGATTCCGACTTAATAGGCGGTGAAACCATAGCCATTGATGGCACAAAAAGTCGAGCTCATAATAGTAAGAAAGCCAATTTCAACCAAAAGAAAATTGACAAACACCTCGAGTATATTGAATTCAAAACCCAAGAATACTTAACTGCTTTGGATGAAAATGATGTTAAAGAAAGTGCTACTAAAATACAGCACATCCAACAAAAAATAGAACGATTAAAGGGGAATAAATTGCGTTATGAACTACTGGAAGAAAAACTAAAAGCCAGCGGAGAACCACAGATAAGCACCACCGATAGCGATGCTAGAGCGTTATTAGTTCAAGGGCAAGTGGTCGAGATTTCCTTCAATATCCAAGCTGCAGTTGATTCCAAACATAATCTTGTGGTTGCAACTCACACCATTAATCGTAATGATCGCAGTGCATTATCAGCAATCGCTTTGGAAGCCAAAGAAAACTTAGGCATTGAGACTTATACGGCTTTGGTAGACAAAGGTTATCATAATGGCAAACAAATAGAAATTTGCCAGCAAGCCAATATCACTACCATAGTAGCTCAACCTGAACAAGGAAAAAGCAATGAAAATGGAACAACCGCAGCCTATTTAGTTTCCCAATTCCAATACGATAAAACCACCGACAGCTATACTTGTCCAAAGGGCGAAGTATTAAAAACGACAGGTAGTTGGCACAAGAAAAGCAAAGATAGAGATAGTTATAATTTTAAAAAATACCGAACCCCCAAATGCAAAGGATGTTCGGTAAAACATTTATGCACAAGTCGAGCAGGAGGCAGGGAAATAGACCGCAGTCAATATGGGGATGCTGTAGAAGCAAACAATAAACGCTATCACGCAAATGCACAACTCTACCGCAAACGACAGGAGATAAACGAACACATCTTTGGAACCATCAAGCGGCAATGGGGTTACAATCATACCAATTTAACAGGATTGGAAAAAGTAAACGGCGAACACAGCTTAATAATGCTAGTTTATAACATCAAACGCAGTATCAACATCCTGGGCGTTCCTGATTTGATTACCAAACTAAAAAAATGGAACTCACCCTACAAGGCAAAAGTCTTGCTTTGGTTAAAAACGAACTATTTAAGACTGAAATTAGCCTTCGTATCATATAAAACTAAATTAGCAGCGTAAAAAATTAGCCTTCTTACAAGGCTTTATTAGTAGTGTTGCGATATGAAAATTGAGTGATTTTGAGGAAAAAAGGAGGTTTTTTCACAGCCTGACGTTCTCGCGCTTCTAGATGTTTGCAACTTACGAAGACGAGTATTTTCGGCTGAACGAAGATATGATAAAAAACGGTAATTCCACTAAAATTGCAAATATCTAGAAACGTGTGTTGGTGGCTGGTTCTATTTTCCGCTCTACAAATTCAACAACTTTTAAAAATTCTGCTTTTCCAATTTCGCTTTCTGATAAAGTATAATAACTTCCATTTTCTTTGAAACCAAAGAAAAGAGTATTGTCTACAACTTCAGAATATTTTACAGTTTCCCAATTAATTTTATAATCTCCACCATAAAATTTAAATCTAAAAAAATCATCTTCAAACTCCCAAATACTTATTGGATTATTATTCCAAATTTGGATATTTTCAATCATTATATTTTCCGTTGCTTTTTTTGCTTTTAAGTATTTCTGTAAACGATATAAAAAAACAATACCTGCTAATATTCCAAGGATTATAAATAAATTCCCGATATCACCATTTCCACATAAAATAATAATTCCAAGTAAAATGAAAATAAATGCAATAATTGCGAGTTTTTTATTTTCTGTTTTCGATTTTGACCAAGAACGATTAAACGTTAATTCTATCTGTTTTTTAAAAATGTTTTCGTCAAATTTTATTTCAAATTTCATATTTACGTTCTGTTTTTTTGAACTTGCCACCAACGGTTCGCTTGTTTATTTCAGTTGTGGACTTGACAAGCGGAATCTATCGGAAATAACAAATTAAACCAAATATTACTAATCATTAAATTAAAGAATTATGCCACAATTGAATAAACAAGCTGTTAGTAACAGTACTTTATTTTTTAACGACTGCTTTGACGTTTTCCCGATAATAAAAGATAAAAGTATTGATATGATATTTTGTGATTTACCTTATGGAACAACTAACTGCAGTTGGGATTCTGTTTTAGATTTGCCTAAATTATGGAAGGAATACGAAAGGGTTATAAAAGATAATGGTGCAATAATATTAACAGCACAAACGCCATTTGACAAGGTATTAGGAGTTAGTAATCTAAAGTTATTGAGGTATGAATGGATATGGGAAAAAACAACAGCAACTGGACATTATAACGCAAAAAAAATGCCTATGAAAGCACACGAAAATGTACTTATATTTTACAAAAATCTACCAACGTACAACCCAATAAAAACGCAAGGACACAAACCTGTAAACTCATTTACAAAATATATCGAAACTCAAAACGGAACGGAAATATATGGAAAATCAAATAAAGAGGTTTCAGGAGGAGGAAATACTGACAGATACCCAAGAAGTGTACAGATATTTGCATCTGATAAACAAAAATTAAAACTACATAGTACACAAAAGCCTGCAGCTTTGACTGATTATTTTATAGAAACTTACTCAAACGAGGGTGATGTGATTTTAGATAACTGTATGGGTAGTGGAACAACAGGAGATTCTTGTGAAAGATTAAATAGAAAATTTATAGGAATAGAAAATCTAAAAGTTCATTTTGACACTGCAGTTAATCGCATCACGCAGTATTGTTACTAACGTTTCGCGGCTTCAAGAAGTGGCGAACTTCGTAACCGCATATTTTCCACTAAGATAATATTTCTTGCGAAAGAAATACATCAATTTAGCACATTTCTCGCCATTTCTTGAAACCGCTGTTGTGCGATCGCTTTTTATATTTTTGATACGATTGCAACAATTTGAATTGATACGTTTATTCCAAAAGTCATATCATTATTTTTTATTCCTATTCGTGGATTTTTTAATGGAAAATTTCTAATTTGTACAATTCCTGATTTAAAATTTTGCCTTGTTCCAATTGGAAAATGGTTAAACGTAGTTCCGTTTAAAAATTGATTGTAATATTCATTTTCAAATAAATATACATCACAAACATCATTTCCTGGTGGAGATGAAAACATATTAATTGAAGCATTTAGTAAACCAGAAGTGTCAATTAAGGAAGTCAATTGTTTCGCTAAACTAAATTGTTGAACATTTGATTGAACCAATTCTTTATTTCTTGATGAAGTATATTCGTAATACCATTCTACAGTTCCTTCTGGAAGTTCTACTGGAATTATTGATTTTGAATTTCCACCTTTCCAATAAGCATTACTTGTACTATTTAGATATAGGTTTTGAATAGGTAACTTAACAACTTCATATTGTGCTTTTTTTGTAATTATTTCTCCATTATTTATTGTAGAAGTTTCACTTAAAGCGGTTCCATTTTTATATTCAATTTCTTTTTCCAAACTTCCGTCTTTTTTGTACCAAGAACATTTTCCATCATATTTAAATGGGAGAAAACTTAAAAGTTTATATTCTGATTTTAATGTTCCGTCAGGATAATAATCTTTACACCAACCAATTGGAATGTCATTTGTAAAACTTATTTCTCTGTAAAATCTAATATCTTCTTTTAATTCTGCAAAATTACCTTCCTTGTCTAAACCCATTTTCCATTTACCTTGTTTTTTATTGTAACAAGTCAAGTTATTAGGTTCTATTTTTATTGTATTACTTTCTAAAGTATTAATTTTTGTTTCTATAAATTTATATTTTAAAATTAATGAATTATTATAATTTACATTATTATCAGCATTCGCAATTGTAAAAGCATCTTGTTTATTCACGTATAAACTTGTATTCCCGAAAAAACCTTTGTCACATTTTTCTATTGTTGCACAATAATAAAATTTTTCACTACCAAATAGCTTTGGAGTATATAAATTTTGCTCTTCGTTTGGTTCAATTGGAAACCAACCTTTTGTTGTCCAACCAGTATTTTTTTCGTAAAACCCAATGGCAACAAATATTTTACTTGAACCTGTATTTTTGAAAATAACTTGGCTAAATGATTTAGTAAAAAGTAAGAAAGTAATAATTATTAATTGGTATTTTTTTATTTTCATATTATTTTAATTTCGTTCTATTTCGTTCTATTTCGTTCAGTTTTTCCAAAGTGTCGCACAACGTCCCCGCGCTACACGCAGTTTGGGACTAAATTAAGCCCATTCTTCGGATTTGCCAAATCTTCCAAATACAAAACCAATTTTTCATTTAAGCCAAATTCCCAAATTGCTTGTAGCGTGTGTTATGCGTAGTAATTTTATAGATAATCATTATCTGATTCTGCTAAATTCAGCACTTGTTCTTTCTTGTATATAATTTCCCATATCATTTTATAAAATTCCAAAAAAGGTTTCGCTCTTTGATCATTTAAATCACTTGTAAAACCTGTTTTATAAGAGACAAATTTTTTTTCTCCATTAGAATAGATAATTACACTCCTTTGAAAACTAGGATTTTTAATTGTTATGATTTTTTCTTTCGGTTTAAATTGATTAGGCATTTTATGAAAACTTATTTTTTTCATGAATGAATAAATTCTTTCTTTTTCATCTTTTGTTAATTCTACTTTAATAGTCGCAACGCTATCTATGTATGTTCTGTAAAAGTTGTTGTATAGAGAATTGTAAGCATTATTTCCGCCGTCACTAATTTCAAAATGGAAGTCAGTTGGGATTTCATTCAGCAATTGTTTTTTTTGACTGAAACAGTAAAAACTAAAAAGTGAGAATATTAAAACTATATATTTTATTTTTTTCATACGCTTCGTTTTATTATTACGCATAACTTGTATATAACATCAAATATATACATCTTTTTGGATGTTTTTGATCAATCTTTCAGTTTTTTCTTGTTATTTTCATCTACCAAGCGATCTAATGGACTGAGTATCTTATCAGTTGCCATCTTCGAAACATGCGTGTATATTGTAGTCGTTTTAATACTAGCATGACCTAAGAATTTTTGAATGTATCTAATGTCTGTGCCACTTTCTAATAGATGGGTGGCAAAACTATGGCGTAAGGTATGTACAGTAGCACTTTTCGATAATCCGGATTTTTTTAGTGCTTGTCGCATTACTGATTGCGCACTACCAATGCTGTAGGGTTCCCCTGCATATTGCCCTTCAAAAACATATTTATTGGGTTCGTATAATGTCTTATAAAGCTCCAGTGAACTTACAATAGAGTAGGGCAACATCACCAGGCGGTCTTTCTTGCCCTTGGCATTTTTAATATGAATTTTATGCTCGGCAAATAATATATCGCGCCACTCTAGAGTTACAATCTCACTTACACGTAGGCCTGCACCATAGCCTATTAACAATAATAATTTGTGTTTTGGGTTGTCTACAGCTCTGAAAATTTGTAGACATTCTTCCATGGTTAATACTGCCGGTAATTTTTTTTCACTTTTTGGTCGAGGAATTTTTAGTTCAAAGCCTTTTTGATGTTCAATTTGCTGATAATAAAATAATAAAGCATTTACCATATTGTGTCCGGAGGAGGCTGATAAACCGCGCTCCATAATGGAAGCCAAGTATTTTATGATTTCTTTTTGTGTAATGGTGTGAGGATCTCTAAACTGGTGATCCCGCAGGAATTTTAAAAAGGAACTGGTATACGTTCGCATCGTGGAACTACTGTAATTAAGCGCCAATATAGTGTCTACCATTAACGTAATATAGTCATGTGCTGCATCAGGAACTTGGTTGAATAGTTGCGCTTTGGTTTTACTTAAATCGAGTTGTTTCCTGTTAGGTAAGTTTTGTTTCAATAAATACCCTTTAGGAAGCCGGTTGTTAATTAGTACTTTATGAGGCTCAAATTGCATTCCCATGGCCTCATATACACTAGGTGCGGCAGGAAGTAAATAACAGTCTTTGATGGTACTAAAACGAGCCATAGAGAACCGTTTTATTTTTTCTCGCAATACAAGAAATGGTGGTACATACACTTCCATCCATTTCGGGTCTTCTGGATGTGGTTTTACTATAATCGATTCAGATGTAAAGACCGTTTCGCTTTTGTAAGAATCATTTTCAGGAAAAAAAGAGGATGCGCCAAGTATTTTTTCAACTTGCAATTTTACATTAGTGTTCCTTAGCACCATGTAAACCTTATAATTGGCATTCCAATAGACTCCTTTTGTGGCCAATAATTGCCTGCTTATTGCCTGATAATACTGCATCTTGAAAACCCAATACTTACCTAAATTAGGCAGTAATTCTAAACGCATGTTGGGTGCTAACGAATTTGTTTTCGCTATATGTTCAGGGTTATTCAGCATTAGTGCCGAATCTAACTGAAGGTTGGCTGTGGCTATGGCTGGAAGGTCACGGCCTATGGTAAGGCCGGCCAGCGGTTGCGTTTTAGTCTTTTTTGGGTTGTCAATAACCAAATCATCAAAGGTTTGACTTATGAGCTTGTAATTTACAGCATTGTAATCAAAATACCAACAACGGAGCGACTGGCTATAGATTCCTCCCAATTTTTTTAATTGAGAAATAGTCCCACTATCATAGGTAAAAAAAAGTCCGATTCGATCTGCATCGCGATGCCATATCTTTTTTACAATTATTTGCATAAGGCGTATATGAAGTAACTAAAATACTACTTTATTTTAAATAATATCATATAATTTATTGATTTTGAATGGTCTATGATGAATTTTATTTCGAATAGTTAAAAATGCCTGTTTTCGCTGTCGCAAAAGGGGATCTTGCGTGAAGGATCAAAGTGGAAATCCTCCCGATTTTTTTCGGGAGATTGTAGCGTAGAGCCTGACGCTGCTGCAACGGAGTGGAAGCTGGGGCACGCCCAAAAATAGGGAATCGTGAAAGTCGTTTTCCGTTGATCGTTTATCGAACTACGAACATCGAACTACGAACATCGAACAACGTGCATCGAACAACGAAAACCGTCCATCGCAAGATAGATCATCTACTAACGAACAACGGTCAACGAAAACCGTCCACCGTTTACCGTCCATCGCAAGATAGATCAACTACTAACGAACAACGGTCAACGAATAACGGTCAACGAACAACGAACAACGAACAACGTGCATCGAACAACGGTCAACGAACATCGGTCAACGAACATCGGTCAACGAACAACGATTAACAATCGGCCATATTAACCGCGATTGCTAATCCACCCTCCGAAGTTTCTTTGTACTTATTGTTCATATCCTTAGCGGTTTGCCACATAGTATCGACTACTTTGTCCAATGGTACTTTGGCGTTTTTTGGGTCGGTTTCAAGGGCGAGTTCGGCGGCATTGATGGCTTTTATAGCACCCATCGTATTGCGTTCGATACATGGAATTTGGACTAAACCACCTATAGGGTCACAGGTCAATCCTAAATGGTGCTCCATGGCAATTTCGGCGGCCATCAATACTTGTTCGGGTGTTCCACCCATCAGTTCACAAAGTGCCGCTGCAGCCATAGAGGAGGAAACGCCTATTTCGGCTTGGCAACCACCCATAGCGGCTGATATGGTTGAACCTTTCTTGAAAATACTGCCTATTTCTCCTGCTACGAGTAAGAATTGTTTGATTTCTTTTGGGCCCGCATTGTGGTTTTCAATTACCAAATAATACATTAAAACGGATGGAATTACTCCAGCACTACCATTTGTAGGTGCGGTTACAATGCGGCCTAGTGCTGCATTGACTTCGTTTACGGCCAAGGCAAAACAGCTTACCCATTTTAGGATTTGGCGAAACTTCACTTCGGTCAAGCGTATTTGTTCTAACCAAGTTTGTGGATTACTATAATTAGACAATCCTATTAAATTTTGATGCATATCAAACGCTCTTCGGCGTACATTTAATCCACCCGGAAGGATTCCTGAAGTATGACATCCTATGTACATACATTCGAGCATGGTGTTCCAAATGCGCATCAATTCATGATCGATTACTTCCTCCGTGCGCATGGATTTTTCGTTTTCATAAACAATCTCCGAAATGCTTTTATTTTCGCTTTTGCAAAAGGCTAATAGCTCAGCCGCATTATTGATCATGTAAGGGAAAGCACATTTTATTTTGATTTTTTCCTTGGCGTTAATGCGTTCTTCTTTTACTACAAATCCACCACCGATGGAGTAGTAGGTAGCCTCATATGCAATCTCGTTTCCAATAAAAGCAGTAAATGTCATCCCATTAGAATGAAAAGGAAGAAACTCTTTATTGAACGTAATATCATCAGCGAACTGATAGGGTATTGGATATTGATTTCCTAAATTGATTAGGTGGGTATCTTTAATGATTTTTATAATTCCATCGATGTTTTCCACCGGAATATATTCTGGGTCTTGACCGCTAAGTCCTAGCATCACTGCCAAGTCAGTCGCATGCCCTTTGCCTGTTAACGACAAGGAGCCATATAAGTCGGTTTTAATTCGCGTAACAGTAGGTAAAAGGTTTTCCTCTTTCAATTCTTGCAAGAAGCGTTCAGCGGCACGCCATGGGCCTAAAGTATGAGAACTTGATGGTCCAATACCAATTTTAAGCATGTCAAAAACTGAAATACACTCTTCCATATGTTGCGAATTTTTTTAAACAAATATAATTGAAATTAGCAATGAATTACCTTTAACAGCAACAAAGATGTAATAATTATTGTGTTTTAAGGTTTTATTATGATTATTCTTTAATAAATCAAATAAAAAAATAGTATTGTAAATTTTGAAGCTATTGGTAATTAAAGTAATAGGTCTAAAATGGATATCCAATAGCCAGATTAAATACTAAATTGTCATTTCGCCAAGATCCACTTCCAAAATTTACTTTGTCCAATACCCAGCGTTGACCATCGGGCAAGTACGGTTTACGTATAGGAAAAGCAAGATCCGTTCTCAGGACCAGAAACGAGAAATCAAATCGCAATCCAGCACCTACACCCACAGCGAGTTCGTTTAAAAAGTCTTTAGAGAATTTGGCGCCCGGTTTGTCTATGTTGTCTTTTAAAAGCCATATATTTCCGGCATCCATGAACAAAGCTCCTTTAACCAATCCGTAAATTTTTGCTCTATACTCTGTATTGAATTCAAGTTTTAAATCTCCTGATTGATCCGGTAAAAAGGTATTGGCATTCGTTGATCCATCAAAGGTTCCAGGACCAATAGAGCGTGCTCTAAAGGCTCTAATACTATTCGTACCACCATTAAAAAATTGTTTGATGAATGGCATTTCATTTGAGTTGCCATAAGCAAAACCTGCTCCCACGATAATTCTACTAGCGAGTTGTGATTCGGCACCTAATTTTAGGTAATGCCTGAATTCATTTTCTACTTTTATAAATTGACTAAATGGTACCTTAAATACTTTAACGGTATCTCCTGATTTTATATTAGCACCGGATAGTAATCCTGTTATATTCCCAGCGAGGTCAATACTTCCCTTGTAATAAAAGGTATTCTTTTTTCTTTTCTCCATGGTATTAGTATACGTATAGGAGTAAGTAGGACCAAAAATCAATTGTTTTTCGATTACTTTTCCAAGTGATGCATTGGCAGCAATTTGTTCGCGATACAAAGCCGTAACATTTTGTGGACTGGCAAAGGTGATCTCAGTGACATTCAACAAGTGTTCTTTGCGTTCATTCTCTTTCCATAAATATCCAAAAGAACCTTTGAAGGTTTGCAAGGAATATAATTTGGTTCTGTTTTGAAACTCATATCCTAGTGTTGCTTTTGTTTTTGGAACAAAACCACTGGAAGATTGAAATTTAAAAGGAGCAATAAGGCGCGGCCAAATTAAATTAGCCTCTGTTCCAAAACGGTATACATTAAACCCATTATTTTGTCCAGATACCTGTACTTCAACGCCACCAAATGCTGATATTGTAAGCTGTTCCGCACCTTTCCATAAATTACGATTGCTCCAGTTTACATTGAGTTCTGTTCCAGTATAATTAGCTGAATTGGTTTTGGCCAACACTTCTACACGAATGGATTTCTTAGGCAAAGGAGTCAAATAATAATAGGCATCGAGATAATTACTTATCGTATCTGCTACTTTAAACTGGTTTTTTACAAACTTGAAAGTGCCTAAATTGACTAATCGATTTAAAGATAAATTGTGGTTGGTGCGGTTGTAATAATCCCCTTTTTTAAAATAAAGCGTTCGGTCAAAAATGCTGGGATTAAATAAATGTTCGTTATCTATAATCGTAAAATCCTTGTAATGAACAATTGAATCACTGTTGCTGGAGGCATTATCTGTATTAATGGAATAATTAGGATACACGACCACTTTATTGATCTTGTATTGCTCTTTGGACAGTTGGGGCGCATCTGTTTTTATCTTCACGATCAAATCTACTTGATGATCGGCTACTGTACTGTCTACCTGTACGAGCAAATAATCAGGATTGAAATAATAGAATCCTTTTTCTTTGAGTCGGGTATCAATTCGTTCTCTTTCGGTTTTAATAACTTCTAAACTGTATCCTTCTCCTTTTTTTAATAAAGAGCGTCTTTGTGTTTTACGCACTGCTGCAGCCACAGCCGATGAATCTTCGGGAAATTTTACGTCTCTAATAAAGTAACGTTTGTTTGGTGTAACAGTATACGTCGCTTTTGCTTTTTTTCCCGTTCTCGTGGAATCAGCAGTGGATTTTACATTGAAATACCCTTTGTTTTCACTATAGTTTTGTAAAACACTTTTGTTGTATTCTAGATCTACTTTACTGTATAAAACAGGTGCTTCCCCTAGTTTGGTTTTGATCCAGTAGCGAATTCCTTTTTCTTTTTTTGGCTGTCCCGCCAAATTATAAAAGAACAGTTTGGGCCTCATCCCTAGAAAGGAAGAATTGGGTTTTGGCCTTACCAAAAGCTCTAATTCTGATTTTAGTGCTTTGCGTTCCTTTTTAGCAGGTTCATTTCCTTCTATTTTAATTTTTGCACCTGTATAAAGCAGTTCTCCTTCGGGTAAATATTTAGTACCACTGCATCCAGATAGGAACAAGATGACAAAAAGGAAATAGAGTAGTGGCGCTTTGTTTTTCATAATGCTATAGGTAGGATTCATTATTTCTTTTTGTTTTTCTCTTTTTGAGTTTTACTTTTTTGAAATAATTCTTTAAAATGATTGTAATCTAAAGTGATAATAAAAGCAATTCCTGTTTCTATTACTTGTCCTTGCAGTGCCACTTGGTATTTGTTTAAACGGTAGGCTTTTAACTTGTATCGTCCATCTTTAGACAATTGATATTCAACAGATACGTCACCCGCAATGTTATTGTTAGTTTCATTGGTTTGTTGTGGCCCTTCCAGCCCAAAACTGCTCCCAACGGTTACTTTCAATCGATCGTTCAGTAATTTTTTAGAAATCCCTACATTCAAATCGGTTTTATTTTCAAGTTGTCCCGTGGTATAATCTTCGGTTGAATTTAAATCAAAATTCAATTCGACACCGCTAATTAAGTTTCCGGCCAAATTGTTCAGTTGTTGCGATAGGATTTTACTGGCACTTTGTCGCGCTATGGATGTCAAAGAACTACCACCAGCTTCACTAGCAAAAGGATTTTCACCTATAAAACGATTCAATAGCAGTAACGCAAATACTTGCTTGTTGAGTTCGTCTGGTTGCTGACGCAATTGCGTTAATTTAGCTTGAGTTGTATTGATAATTTCGGTGGATACACTATTGTTTCCATCGGGCAAAATAATATCAAAACTGATGACGGGTTTCATTAGCTCCCCAGTCATTTTTAATTCGGTTTCAAAAGGGATTTTTTGTTTGTAGGTATTTCTTACTTCTGCCGAAACATTAGCCAATTGGTCATCAATAAGATCAATAGGAGCAGCCTGATTTTTGTAAACAGCAGTTATATTAATATCTGCCGATGTTGGTTCGCCTGTCCATAGAATATAACTACCGCTCTTAATATCGAATTTTCGTTTGATAAAATTAAAATTCATTTCATAAGCTCCTTCTTTTAGCTCATATCTTCCTGTTAAGGTCGTTTTTCCTGAAGGATCAATTCCACCATTTAACTGCGCTTCTCCTTTTAATTTTAAAAAGTCACCATTGGATTTGTCAATTACAATAGATAATTCGGCCTCTTTATCGACTTCTATATTGACCGATGCATTGATTCCTTTTATTTCTGTTTTACTTAAATTTTCATCTACAGCAATGGTTTCAATCATCGAAGGATTGTCTTGGTCAATAAATTCCACAATTCCTTCTCGATCCGCGATGGATGGATCCGATTGTGGCATTACAATAGTCAGTTTGGTGTCTTTATTTACTTTTATATCTCCATCTACAATAGGATTATTGAAATCTCCTTTTATTCTTAAATGGTTGTCTAAATATACTTCTCCATAATACAAAGGATTGTCTTTCTCTTTGGAATTTAAGGCTTTGAAATTTGTGGCATCTAATGTTAGATCAAAACCGAAATTATTGAAATTTGCACTATTGATTTTTCCGTTAATAACTAAATCATTGTCTTTCTCATCTTTAATGGTAAAATGATCAAATAGAATGGCATCATTGGTAAACGAAACGGCATCATTCATGGACTTAAATGTGGCGTTGAGTGGCGTTACTTTGAATCCGATATCATTCAATTTTAAGTCACCAATCATTTTAGGTTGATCTGTAGTTCCTGTTATTTTAAATTTACCATTAAAAAAACCAGTACTTTCTTTTAGGTTATCCAATGTAAATCCTTGAATGCTTTTCAGATTTAGTTTTACAATATCCAGGTTGAAGTCCATTGCACCATTTCCTATTTTGTAAGTTCCATCTAAATTCACTTGATTGTCCTGACCTGTTATAGCTACTTTTGCATTATAACTGTTGGCAACGATATTATCCACTTGAATATTGATTGTCCCAACGGTGTCTTTTTTAAATGCAAAATCAGAAATGGTAAGATTAGAAGTAAAAACAGGCGTTTGATTTAAATTTTTTAGTAGAACCGCACCATTTGTAGTTCCACTAATGGTTAAGTCACTTTTTTCGGCAATGCTAGTCAGCGTCTCTAGTTTAAAATCTTTGAAATTAATAGCCAGTGGCGCATTTGTTTTTTGAGATTCAGATTGCAATTCAATGCTACTCCCGTCTTTGCTTAGTTTAAGCTGGTTAGCATACAATCCTTTAGGACCAAAACGGATTACATTATCAGGATCTATATTCCAGGATTCGTAATTAAGCAATAGGTTTTTTGGATCAAAATGAAGGTCATTATTTCCATTTTTAGCCTCAACTGTACCAGCAATCAAATACCTTTCTTTGTCTTTTAAGTCTTTTAATTGTAAAACATAATTGGCAGTATTGTTTTGTATTTTACCAGTTAGGGAAGTGTACGGCAGTTGAAATTGAGTGTTTTGTAAATCATCAACCATTAAGTTGTATACCAAAGAATTGTCTTTAGTATCTATTTTAAAAACGGCATTTGTCACTGTGTTTCCTCCATAAATAACTTTTGGAATGGCGGCATTCAAAACAATAGAATCATTTATGGTATTGTATCTTCCAGAAATAGCTATAGGTTCCAGGCTCTTTAAATTAGGAATTAATTTCACTAAAAGCGGACTGTCAGCAATTCCAATTTTGAATTCCAATTGCTGCTTTTCAACTGCTTTAGTTTTCGAATATGAATCTGTTGAATAATATTTTGAAATAGACTGAGACAAGGCAGCACCAATTTTAGATAGTTTGTATTTTCCGTTTACGCTAGCAGTCATAAATGGAGATTTTAAATCCAAAGTATTTTTATCAGCAGTAGAAGTGGCAATTAAAGTAATGGAATCGGTGACATATTGCGTTGCCTCATCAGCAACGGTTAAGTTTAAAACAGTAAATTTACCATTGAGGTAATCCAGATCAGCTGATTGAATATCAGCTTGTACAGTTCCTCTTATTTTTAGTGGACCAGCGTGCAGGTTTAACTTTTCAAGGTCAGCAATATCAATATTAAGGTTAATGGTACCAGCGGGATATTTATCTTTAAAACTACCGCTGCTCACTAAGTCAAAAGTAAGATTGGGATCAGGGCTGCTTGCATTTATTTTATATAAACCATTATGAATGGCGCCTTTTAAATCCAAGTTTTGATAGGTATATTTATTGTAATATAGTTTTTGAATGGTCCCGCTTATGGATGTATTTGCTGTTTTGGGATCAAAACCTGTTCCTTTAATAGTAGCATTTAAACTGATTTTACCAATATCACTATTTTTTATCAATTTGCCTAAATCAAAATTAGTCAGTTCTGTATCTAGATTGTACTTTTCTTTGTTTTTAATTTGTTGGTTGTACTGCCCCTTAACGGTAGCATTTCCATAACTACTCCCTAAAACGAGATCGGTATAGAAATCATTTAGCGTTCCTTTAAATTTTCCTACGGCATTAAATACGGCCGGAAGTGCAATGGTATTAGGAATCGTTTCTTTTGGAATAAATTCGTTTATATCTTTAGAAGTGGTTTTGAATTCATTGATGACCAAATCAAAATGCGCTTTATTGACATCAGGTAAACCTGTTATTGTACCACTGGCATTTACTTTAGTCGTTCCCAAGCCACTTACTTCTAGTTTTGGTATTTTGATGTTATTGAGCTTTCCACTGACTTTACTGTCAATAAGAAGGATGGCGTTAGGATTACTATCAAACGGCTTTGTAGTGGATAATGTAGGAACAAAAATTAAAATGTCTTTAAAACCAATACTGCTTTTTTTCAAATTGGCAATCAGACTTAGATCACCTAAATTTTTCGAAATATTTGCTATGGATTCATAGCCAATTTGGATTTCGTTTTGTAATTGGGTTTGGGGAGTTTTGAGATATAAATTTTTAAAGAAAGCATTCTTTCTTCCGTAGAACACATCCGATTTTAAAGCGAGTATATTTAACCCACTTTTTTCCTTCCCTTTGAATGAGTCAATATTTGCAGAAATACTGATGGGGCTATAACGGAAGTTTTTGGCTTCGGTACTTAAGGATGAAAATTTCAGATGGTTGTAATCAATCCCTTTTTCTAGGACAGTAGCATTATAATTGTCATAAATAAAACCCACTCTTTTTAAACTAAGTTCCCTTATTTTTACTTCCCAATTATTAGAATCAGTAGCTGTTGTACTAGTAGCAACTATTTCTTTTAGCTTTCCAAATGCTAAATTTCCTTCGGCATCGGCTAGCGAAACTTTATCAATTAATAAAAATTGGTTGTTGATATCTGTTTTATCAAATTTTACCAATAGTTTTTTTAAGGAAAGGGTAGTGGTTAATTTACTTTTTTCATCTTGGTAGTCAATGGCAATTTTAGACAAATCTACTTCTCCTAGTCCAATGTTGAAATTCGATTTAGATGCTGTACTATTTGCTACACTGGTAATTTCTTTTGGAATTCCTTGTTTTAGCTTTAGCTTCAATCCTTTGATTTTGATTTTTGGAACCTCAAAATTCATTTGCTCCAAATCAAAAGTTTTGATTCTCGTTTCTAAATGCCTTAGTTTTAGTGTTAAATCATTTTTAGAAAATGCATCAGTATATTTTAGGTTTATGGTGTCTAGATTGACTTCATCCAATGAAAAAATCATTGGTGTGCTGTCTTTGGGTTGTTTATCTGGGGACGCAAAAGCTTTGATTATATAATCGAAATTAAAATCTCCTGTTGCATTTCGGTTTATATTTGCCGTGATTCCATTTAAATCAATAGAATTAATAGCAACCGTATTATTTATTAGTTGCCACATACTAATATCAACTGCTATTTTTTTACCAGCCAAAAGCGTATCTTTTTTTTGACCTTCAAAATAAATGCCTTCCAGGATGATTTTTTTGGGAAACTCAATTTTTAAATGGTTTATGGAAACTTTAGTTTGAATTTTTTCTTGGATATAGGATACCACTTTTTGTTTCGCAACGTTTTGTACCGAAGGAATTTGTATGAGGATTAGAAGTATTAAAAACAAGCTAAAGATTGTTCCTACTATCCAAATAAATAACCTTAAACTCTTTTGTAAGTATTTTTTCAACTGTTGTTGTTTTAGATTTAAAATTGTCAGAATAAACTGAAAACCTCTTTTTAAATTTAAAATTGAATTTTACACAAAGATGAAAATTAATATTCATATTGGCTTATAAAATTTAGAGTAAATCTTATAAAATTTTTTGAATTTAATTTTCTATATACAAGTAGTTTTAAGTTTTATACACGGGAATTTCATTAAAGTCTTCAGCTAGTTTTTCTTTCAGTAGAAAATCTTTTATAGCCATAAACATAGCTTTATTTGAAGTGAAAAGTTCTCTGTTGAAATTGATAACTGTGGTAATATCTATATCTTCAATTGGCGCATTTTGTACCTCTGAATAAAAAGTGTTTAGTGCCGATGTATAATTGATTTGTATGGAATTAAATAAGCTTTGTAATTTTTCAAATGTAATTTGATTTTTTTCCGTTAAATAGGAGTTCAACTCCATATAAAGGATTTTAGTTTCTTCTTTATGATGGATAAAAAATTGGTACTTGATATCTTTAGAAGAATGACTTAGATTCGAAATATTAGTTCCAATATCCTTAACGCTTTTTACAGCATGCATTGCAGATCGCACTGCTGATATTAATTGGTTGATTTCGGAATATTCTTCTGTCTGTAATTTGGGTCTTAATTTCAAATAAAAAATTTGTAGTTCCCCTTGCAATTGTTTTAAGAAATCATATTGATCTTCTTTAGTTTTAGAGAAAAATTTATGTTTATCATTGATGCTTTTAAATACAGCATTTTCCCGAAAATCGTGAGTGTCAATTTTGAACAATTCCATATTGAATAGCATGGAATTATGTATAAAATAGTTGGTTTCTCTTCTAAATAAATCCAATGCTGTTATGGGCTCAACAATCGAGGCATGAGTAATAAAAGCAGCGGTATTTCCATTAAGATCTTTGAAAAACCGTTCTAGAAATTGCGCAAAATTATCAAGGAAAGGAAGGAAAAAAAGGATAGAAAATAAGTTGATTAGACTTGAAAAAGTGACTAAACCAATCAGTGGATTTTTAATATTGAAAACATCCGTAATAAGACTCAAAATAGGTTTTAACAAGATAAAAGCAAACACAGTAACAAAAACATTGAATAGAAAATTACCCAAAACAACTCGCTTTTTAGAAGCATTACCGCCAATAGCTCCTAACACAATTTTTATGGTTGTCCCTGTTTCTGATCCCAATACAATAGCGGCAGCAATTGGAAAACTTAACGCTCCAGCATGAAGAGCACTAAGAGTTAATGCCATAGTAACTGAGCTAGATTGAACTAGCATGGTTATAATAAATCCAATAACTAAGAAAATGATTAATGGCATTTCGGCATATTTTGAGAAATCAAAAATCTTAACTTGCGCTTCCATTGCCGTTTTCATAAAAGAAAGTCCAATGAACAATAATCCAAATCCGAAAAGAAAAAAAGCAATGTATTTAATGGTTTTCCGGTTACCCAATAGGATTAAAAGTAAACCACCCACACAAACGGCGGGATAAGCTACTACTTCAATATCAGTTTTAAAACCTAATGTAGCTACTAACCAGCTATCGAGCGTGGTTCCAAGATTAGCACCCAAAATTATAGCCATCGCATTTTTCATCGTAAATACACCTGCACCTACGAAGGCCAAAACCATAAAGGAAACCATAGAACTACTTTGAAGAATGGCTGTTACTATTGCTCCACCAGTTACAGCTCCAATCTTATTTTTTGTAATGCGTTGTAGAAATAGTTTGAAACTACGACCCGACAAATTTTTGAGAGATTCTTCTAGCAAGTACATGGCAAAAAGGAATAATCCTACACCAGCAGCAAGTTTAAAGAAATGGTTGAGCGTATCCATAAGACATAAATAGACTTAAAGATAAGAATAAAATTATTGAAAACTGTTCTTAAGGTTGGATTTAAGCGGACTTGAAATGCTTTATTATGCAAGCGGGAATTACTATTTAGAAATAATCATTCCCTTTAATGACCAAAGAATTGCTAACACCTCTTTTTTTGAATCTTCATCAATATTATGTTTATCTAAAACACGAAAGATATCCTCCATGACATGCATGTACTCTCCTCGATTTACATTCATGCCAGTGTGGGCTGTACTCATATCTTTGCCACTATAAGTTGCGGGACCTCCGCTACCTGCGCTAAAAAATTCAATAGTGTGCTTTTTAATGTTTGCCAATTCTTCTGGATGGTCCCTAAAGGGTATAAATCGAGCATTTATTGCAGGATTATTCATGTGTTCTTCAACCACATCATTGACAATTTGTGTAATTCCAGAATTTCCTCCTAAGCGATCGTAAAGTAAAGTCGTCATAATAGTATTTTTTATGATTAAACAATAGAACAATAGTAGTTTTGATATTTGAAATAAGATAGTAGTATTCTTGGGGAGAAGTTAAAGCGCTATTTTAGCTTTACTAAGTTACTCATTTTTTTAAGTAATAGAGTATTTTAAATAAAAATATAATTATAGAATTCTGATAATTAATTATTTAACTGTTGTAGTGCTATTTTTATTTCGGTTGTAGGCCTATGGCATACTTTATCTTTACAAATATAAATAGTGGTCTGTTTTGGGGTTAATTTCTCCTCTAATAATGCTAATTGAAATAGAACTAATGCAATTGTCTTTCACTCTTGCGTTTGTTTAATTGTACAGTTAAATCTTTTATGGTTTCTGCTACTGCAGCTTCTAAAGTTTCCTCGTTAGAAGAGGCAAAAATTGGAGGTCCAGGACAGCTAATAGTAACATCGCACAATTTCCCTTTTCCATTTGTGTCTTTTTCCTCTTTGAAAAATACTTTTGCTCGAATAATCCAGTCAAAGTGTTTGTATAATTGGTCCAGTTTTTCCAATACAAGATTTTCTGCAATTTTGTTTTTTTCTGTATTAACAAATTGAATCGTAGTTTCCATACTATTTATTTTTAGGATTAAACAATAAAATTAATAGGTATTGAGGCAAAACAAACGGAATAATTACAGATGTGTTTTTAGTTGTATTTGAAAAAAGGTTTTGCCTTTAAATGTAGTATTCAAATTTACGATTTTAATTTGCAGAAATAAAGGATATAACACTTTAATACGCTAATAATAAGTGGATTTTCATGTTTTTGGTAATGATCAAAAAAAGAACCACAACGTTTATAGTTGTGGTTTCTTACTATTGATTTATCAATAGGCTTATCCTTAATAATCAGAATACTCTGTTGGATATAAAAAGGTAATATCCATATGGGATATATTATTTTTGTACTTTTCCATAGCTATCAATTCTTTCCATTCTGGTGATGCTGAAAAAGCTTTCCAGTGGGCATCACGACTTTCTTGATCTGCAAAAGTGGTCATGTACATCAAGTTGGGCATCTTGGCTCCTGAAAGTACTTGGCCATAAAAAACAGCATTAAATTGAAGGCGGTTAAAAAGTTTAACTTCACCACCAGCATTAAACATGTCCACTTTATTGGCATGAATAGCTTCAGTAGGAGATTCGTAACTTCTTAATTCATACACTCGTTTGTCTCTAGGACTGTCAAGTGCTGGAGTAATTAAAAAAGGGTGATCTGTAAAAGCTTTTAATAAAACTGATTCAATGCGTAGGTAAGGGGTCTGCTTATAATTGGCATTTAAATAGGCTGCTCCCGCCGATAAATAGATTTTGTCTTTGGATAATTTCTCATCAAGATTTAGAAATTGATCCATTGATTTAAAAGGAATTACGACAATTATTTTTTTTAGGGTATCTGTATCAGTAGCATTTGCTTTCGGTTTAAAAACGCCAATATTCTTAATTCCCAGTCTTTTTAAACCAGGCAAATAGGCTTCTTTCAAGAATTTATCGGTAGCTTGAACTTGCTCATCTGAATGTAAGATATACGTTTTGAGCTGGTAGAATTCTCGTGATTGGTTTGTTTTGTTAATTGATTTAAAACTTGTTATTGCAAAAGCAAGAACCACAAGAAATAGTATTTTGGTTGTTTTCATAATAAATTTGATTAATTTTTAAACGGTATTATTTTTTAGTAATAGAATAGTATGAGGATTCTTTTCAGCTTAAAGCAAATTTTACAGCAGCAGCCGAATGTATTATTGCGGTGTCAAAAACAGGAACAGTGACATCTTCTTGTTGAATTAACAATGGAATTTCAGTACACCCTAGAATAATTCCTTCAGCACCATTTTCTATTAATTTATTGATAATAGCAATGTAGCGCTTTTTAGAATTGGGGTTAATGATACCTTTTCCCAATTCATTGTAAATGATATCCTGAATAAAATCTCGATCTTCCGCATCTGGGATAATAGCTTCAATATTTTGGTCGTTGAGTTTTGAACTAAAAAAATTAAGTTCCATGGTGAACTTAGTACCTAGAAGTCCCACTTTGGATAAATGGTGTTTTTTTATTTTTTTTGCCGTTTCAGTAGCAATATGGATAACGGGAATGTTTATTTTTTGCTCAATTCGGTCCGCAAGGAGGTGCATTGTATTTGCACATAAAAGAATCGCTTCCGCACCGCTTTGTTGTAAGTTTTCACATGCTTCGGATAGCATGATAAAAGTTGATTCCCAATCGTTATTATTGTTGTTTCTTACAATATCGGCATAGTTAAAGGAATGGATGATGCATTTGGCAAAATTGATACCACCCAGTTCTTTGTTAATGCCTTCATTTATAAGTTTATAATAATCAGCAGTTGAAACCCAGCTAATTCCACCGATAAGACCTAATGTTTTCATCTCTTTTAGTTATATTTTATTATCCCTTTTCATAAATCAGGACTTGAGTTGTTTTTTTATAAAAGTATAAAAAAAACTATAACTTTTTGGGTTATAGTTTTTGGGTAATTTTTTATGGTTTTATTCTAAAATTTTTCTAACAGTTAGGTGGTTTTCTTCCCCCATTTTCCATAATTCCCCAAATAAATTAACCGTTTCTCCAATTTTAAATAAGCGATATTTTTCGGGACTTCCTAGATTTGGAATACTGATTGTAGCAAAATAAAGCAGTCCATTTGTTGTTTTTATTTTGGCTGTATAGCCATCTTTTCCTCTTTCGATACTTTGAATTATACCAGTGATTTTTGCTTCGGCGCTATCTTTCTTTTTTAGTTCAAGTATTTCTTCAACTTTAATGTGTTTTTCTGTTCCCATTTTCCAAACTTCCCCTTTTACAACTATAGTATCCCCAACGGATGCTTGTTTGAATAAATGTGGATTACTCAAATTGGGAATGCTAATTGTTCCCAGATACATTTTGTTTCTTTCGTTTTTAATTGTCGCTGTGTATCCGTCTTTTCCAGATTGAATATCTGTGATTTTACCACTAACAGTCGCTGTTTTTACTGTTGAGCATGACCCCAAACTTACTAGGATAATAAGGCTTAAAATTCGTTTTTTTATTGAGAATATTTTCATGTTTCTATTTTTAATAACTATGTAATAAACGATAAAGATATGATTTGTTATTAGAAATAGGATCTACTATTAGAAATGTATTTAATTGAATGAACTTCGATACTCCAAAGGGGAAACATTGGTTCTGTTTTTGAATAATTTACTAAAAGACTGTGGATATTCATAACCCAATAGGTATGCAATTTCACTAACGGATAAAGAGGTTGTAGTCAAGATTTCTTTGGCTTTTTCAATTAACTTATCTTGGATGTGTTGTTGCGTACTTTGTCCTGTAAGAGAACGAAGCATATCACTTAAATAATTGGGTGAAACATGCAATTGCTCTGAGATGTATTGAACAGTTGGAAGGCCTAATTCGGCTACTTTATTAGTGTTAAAATAATCGGTAAGTAGTTTTTCCAGTGCAGTCAATAGGTCATTACTAGCATTTTTACGGGTGATAAACTGACGGTTATAAAATCTGTTGGAATAATTAAGCAATAATTCAATTTGTGAGATTATCACATCCTGACTAAAACCATCAATTACAGAACAATATTCAATATAAATACTTTGCATAATATCAGTAATCATTATTTCTTCTTCATCCGAAAGGTGTAACGCTTCATGTGTGGCATAAGAGAAAAAACCAAAGTCTTTAATGTTTTTTGCCAAAGAATAATTTTGAATAAAATCGGGATGTATAACTAACCATCTGCCGGATAAAACAATATCTTCTTTAACAGCGGTAGATATTACCTGACCTGGAGAAAAAAAAGTCATTATACCTTCGTCAAAATCGTAATAATTTTGTCCGTATTTCAATTTACCTTTAAAATCATTTTTGGTACAAACCGAATAAAAATTGTAAATAAAATTATTTATTTTATCATCAAAATCACATTTAATTTCATTCAAATTAATAACGGATACTAAAGGGTGCTTTGGTTTAGGTAATTCTAATAAACGATGCAACTCAGAAATGGAATTGATCACATGCGGAGCATTAGTTTCTTTTTTCATGGTACGAATTATAAATACAATAGGAAAAACCAATGGTCAAGATAGTTTTTCCTACTGTATAATTTGTTTTATTGATCGATGGCTTGCATGTTTGCAGCGTCATAACGAGCGCCGGTTATGGTTCCTAAAGGGATGGTAGTTTCTAAACGGTTTATTTCTTCAGTGCTTAATTTAATTTCTGCTGCGGCATTATTTTCTTCAATATATTTCACTCGTTTTGTTCCTGGTATGGGTATTATCCCTTTTGAAACAATCCAAGCAATAGCCAATTGCGAAGGTGTAATTTCTTTTTCATTGGCCAATGTTTTTATTTCATTTACCAACGTAATGTTTTTGTAAAATTGTTCGCCTTGAAAACGAGGTAAACTTTTTCTAAAATCATTTTCAGGAAAATCATCAATGCTTTTAATATCCCCAGATAAAAAACCTCTACCTAACGGAGAGTAAGCTACAAACCCAATTCCAAGGTCTCGAATTGTTTTTAGAATCCCAGCTTCTTCAATGCCACGCTCAAACAAAGAATATTCAGTTTGTACTGCGGTTAAAGGATAAACATTGTGTGCTTTTTTGATGGTTTCTGATGAAACTTCTGAAAGACCAATATGACCAATTTTCCCTTCTTTTACTAACTCAGCCATTGCCTGAACCGTTTCTTCAATTGGCGTATTCGGATCTAAACGGTGCAAGTAATACAAATCAATATAATCAGTTCCTAAGTTTTTAAGGGAACGTTCTACTGCTTTTTTTACATAATCCTTTTTACCATTGAATTGCCAAGTCAGTTGCTCATTGTCATCGATTTCATAGCCAAATTTAGTAGCAATAGTATATTGGTTTCTATTTCCTTTGATCGCTTTGGCGACAAGCCTTTCATTTAATAATGGGCCATATAAATCAGCAGTATCTAAAAAGTTATATCCTAGTTCTAGTGAGCGGTGAATGGTAGCTATAGATTCAGCTTCATCCGCTTTTCCATAAATATCCATTCCTGCAATTTGGGTCATTCCCATACAACCTAATCCTACTTTTGGAACATAAAGTCCTTGACTTCCCAGTTCGATTTTTTTATTGGTATTCATACTTTTTATTTAATTGTTTAATTAACAATACAAATGTCAGTCGAATACTAAATTTATAATTATCCCAATCTCTAATAATTGTATCCAAAATGAGAATCAAGGATAATTATTTGTTTCAAATCTCTTTTAAAGGCTTACAAAATCATCACTTTTAGGAAAACTACTTAACGCTTTCACAGCCATTTCTGGAGTTGGGTTGGCAATTTTTCTAAGTTTAGTATCCATCCATGCTCCATCAACTGTAATTGTAGCACATATTTGGCTTTCTTCATTCATGAATTCATGAACAATGGACCAGCGAGAAGCATCTGCTTTCATTTTGGATACTTTAGTTTGCATAAAGATGATATCAGAAAGTTTGATTTCTTTTCTAAAAACGCATTCTTCTCTAAAGAGAATTGGTCCAAAATGATTGGTTTGTAATACTTTCATGGTCAAGCCAAGGTTTTCCAAAATCTCAATACGATGTTGTGCTCCAAAATCATAATATGCACTATGACGAACATGAAAATTAGGATCTAAATCAGACCAACGAAAGGATAATTGTTTTCTAAAAGATGTCATAAATTATTTTACTATTATTATTATTATTATTATTATTATTATTTAAAAAGGATACTCCAACACAATTAAATTATTTTTTTTCCAAAATTATTTTTCAGCTTTAAATGCGCCAAAATGCCATAGAATACCCGATGGATCATGTAGGTAACATTCACTTCCCCATAGTTGCTCACGTATTGGGATTAATTTTACACCAATGTATTTAGCAGTAAGATCAAGTGCTAATAGGTTATTGTAAAATTGCGGAACATCTTCTACCTCCATAAAAATCATGGTGTTGTCAACCCAATCTTTGACATAAGCATCCTGTAAATAGAACCCTAAATTATCCAATTTGAAATAGGACATATTAGTAGCTAAAATAATCTCTTGAAATCCGAGGTCTTGATAGAATTGACGCGATATGGCATAGTTTTTTGCTCCTATGAATGGACGAATAGATTTGCCTTTATGTTCCATATTGATGGTATTATTACTTTGCACTTTCTTATTTTGTGATTTCTTCCAGCACTTTTTTTCCATTTTGATTATTAGGATCCAATTCTACTGATTTTTTATAATTTAAAATGGCACCTTTTTTATCACCGTCTTTTAAATAGGCTTCTCCTAAACTATCATATGTATTTCCTGATTTTGGAAATGATTCAACATTGAGTTTAAAAATAGCGATGGCTTCTTTTACTTTTCCCGTTTGTAAAAATTGGTATCCTTCATTATTCATTTCACTTTCATTTAGGGCATAGGTATCTGATTTTTTATTTTCGTTAAAAAAAGTAAGTCCAGATACAATTCCCCTTTCTAAAATAATAGCTACGAGCTCGCTCGCCAATGATTTTTTAGGTAAACTATATGGCGTATTGTAAAGTATGTTTCTAATGGCTGTACTTATTTCGTTTAACTTTGCACCGCCCGTATTGTTTAGTAAAACAACTAAATTTTTATCAGATGGAATTCGAGAAACTATAGTGTTAAAGCCATTTATTCCACCGCTATGCTCCACCACCGTTAAGCTGTCTTTACTTTCGCCATTAGGCACCTTATTGATAAACCAACCATAACCATAAAACCCTGGTCCTGCGGGGATATAAGAATTAAATAATAGCTCTCGGTTTTTTGTTGAAAGTAACTGTTCTGTATATAATGCTTGATCCCATAAATAGAGATCCTCAACTGTTGAATATAAGGAACCCGCAGCGTAAGGGATAGACATATCTAGATAATTGGCATTACTATAGTCTTTCCCTTTTTTCTCATAACCAGATGCTCTGTTTTTTAGAATAGTTTCTAGGTGATCATATCCTGTATTATTCATTTTAAGTGGTGTGAGAATATTATCTTGTAAACACTGTTCATAGCTTTTTCCAGAAACTTTTTCAATGATATAACCTAATAAAAAATAACCCGAATTACTGTATGCAAATTTTTCACCTGGAGTAAATTCCAATGGCAAATTAGCGAATGTTTTTACAAATGCTTCTGGACTGTACAGGTTGATGCTTACTTCTTTTACGAAATTTGGGAACGACGTATAATTTGGAATTCCAGAGGTGTGGGTGAGTAATTGATGAATAGTGATTTGATCTCCTGATTTTTTAGGATAATCAGGTAGGTACGTAGTAATAGGAGAGTCCAACTTTATCTTTCCTTGTTCCACTAATTGCAGAATTAGCATGGAAGTAAATTGTTTAGTAACGGAACCTAATCTATGCTTTGTGTCCGTTTGATTGGGAATATTCCATTCCATATTTGCCATTCCAAATCCTTTTTTATAAATCACTTTGCCTCCATCGGCCACTAGCACGGAACCATTAAACTGCCCGTAACCCGAATATAAACTCATTAATTGATCGATTTTTTCGGCTTTAGTTTGTCCATTGGAAACTGTTACGGTTGCCAGTTGAACGAAGAGAACAATAAGGAGTGTCTTGCATACAAAGTACTTGGAATGTTGATTCATGAATGGATAGTTTAAATGATTAATTCTTTGATTGATAATTTAATTTGATGATTTAGATTGTATTAAGTAGGAATTTTTTCGATGATAAGTGCATCCCCTGCAGTTGTTAAATAGGTACATGTCATTTCAATAATATCAATACGCCACTTAGCAATTCCGCATTGAGCAGCCTGTTGGCAAAAGGTAAAATAATCTGTTTGACCACTTTCATGCTTCACAAGACATTCAATAAAACGCTCTTTATTACCAGTGGGTGTGATGTATAATGGTTCGTATTTTTTATCGGTACTTACTTCGTAATCGGTATCGCTGTAATAAACAACTCTGCTATCGCTTACGATAGTATCATATCCTTTAATCCCTAAATGAATTAATTCTTGAATGTAAATTGCAAAATCAGATTCTGTTTGGACTTTATCGTACGCTTGTTTGATTTGTTCTAGAGTAAACATATATTTATTATTATTATTATTATTATTATTTAAGTTTTTCTTATTGATGAGATCCTTTTTTATTTTTTTCTCCTCGCTTTACAATTGATTTATTTCCATGGATAAAGTTAGTCAACTATTTTTAGTACGCAAACAGAAAATGTAAGGCAAAAAAAAAGAGAGTTTCATATTGAAACTCTCTTTTGCATTTAAATAAATGTAATGAATTAACGTCTGTTATTGTTTTCGTATTTATCACGCCCGTTTTGGTTGCGATCATTTGAAGCATATCTATTGTCTTTCCAATCTTTAGACTTGTTTTTATTATACTCTTTACGATTGTCTTTACGATTCTCTACAAATCTATGATTCTCTCCTCTGTATCCTTCATAATATCTAGTTCTGTCATTATTGAAGTTGTTGTACGGTTGGTTTCCATGATAGTCATTCAATGCTACTTTATAACCATTTCTGGTATCATAGTTTCTATATTGATTAGGTAAGTATCTTGAACGTTCCCAGTTCCCTCTTTCCAAATAAATATATTGATTAGCGCGAACATCGTAATAGGATTGAATGTCTGGCAAATAATAATATCCTACAGCTACATTTGCTGAATTTTGATATACAGGGGCAGTCCCTATGTTTAGACTAATTGAAATTTGTGCATTTGATGTGCTTGATACAAGTAGAATTATTCCAACGGCAATTAATTTTAAGGTTTTCATATTTTCTATATTTTAGAATTATATTTAATTTTTTTTTATTCGTTTCGTATATACATTTTCTGTAAATCCAACAACTGTGCCACAGTATTTTTTTAACATTATATTGGGCTGAAGCAGCTGAGTTGTATTACGAATTTTAGTATAATAAAATGCTGAATATAAATAAGTTGCGACTTATTTATATTCAGCATTTTAATTTATAGAAAATATTTTTTTTAATGCCTAACGGGTCATTAAACTTGAGTAAGTAATTTATTTTTATGATTTTTTTTCCGAATGTAGCTAATCTTAGGAGACGCTACACCTCTAATTTGTAATTGATGTTGTTCCGTTTGGTATTTATTAAAGTTGTCCCATTTTGGAGGGAAATCTGTTTTTTGTCCGCACATCGCGTCGACACATACATTGTTGTCTTTGTACTTCGTGTGTAGCACTGCTACAATTTTAAAGAAAAATTCATCAAGCAGTACGATGGTATCAAATTCTGCCTTAAGCGTATTACAATTTGCATCTGAAGGATTGATTAGCTGTAATAAATCCAATACTTCTTCCTTTTCTTCGGGGTTAATTTCTGTTAAATAACCATATTTTAAGGTTTTAAAAACCAAATTATTCCAAGCTTCACTATCGTGTCCCCATTTAACATCGGGAAGGTTTAAAGCATGTTCACAGATTAAGATAATAGAAAAAAGAACATCATTTAAGTAGGTTGCTGGGAATTCGTCAAGGCTTCTAAATTCAAAACCACTTTGGTACATTTTTTCCTGATTAAAATCAAGACCTACTTCAGGAAGTAATTCATATTCCATTTCCTTTTCGATTTGATCTCTCCACCAAATGTTGTCTTCTTTTTTAAATTGTAAAAGGGCTCTAAAATCATCAACTTTGTAGGTTAAGATTTTTCCTTTTGGCATTGATTTATTATAAGTACCAACTCCAATATAACGAGACATGGCATTTCGCATAGAACCTAAAGTGTAGTTTTTGTCTAAATCATGAGTATTACTAATCACTCCCATAATATCTGGGCTTCCTAGTGTGGCAATAAAAAAAGGCTCAAACCATTGCAGTAAGTAAATTGCGTTAGCATGTGTTTTATCAAAAGCAGGGTAATCAACAATTCTACTGTTTTCTGTTAGAGTAGGTAATGTGATATGGAAATGGTAGGTTCCATTATTAAACAAAACAAGATTTTCTTGATTGGTCATAAACATATTAAGACCAGTATTATAATCTGGAAAACTCAACTTTTCTTTTAGTACCGATGATTCGTTGATTTTGTCAAGGAATAACTTTTTGGTTGCTTTCAATTCATTGCAAGAATCAACGATAGTTCTATTTTCAAAATATTTAGTTACAAATTCGATAGAATCACCATCAAAATGTACAGATCCCATCGTTTTTTCTCTTTGAGTAATCATACTTTGAATATTGTACGGTTGCTTCTCTAGAAAACGTTCCATAATAGACTGCCCAATATATTCGGGATTGTCTATGGATTGCGGTTTTCCATCAGCAGCTTGATCACTATTCGTTACTGCATTTATTGCTGGTATTGTTTTGTGTTGGAAGTTGATGTCAAGCTTTTCTAAGGAATGACTATTCATCATTCGGCTCACTTTATAATTTTTGTCTGAGCTAAAAGCAGTTACTAATAAAGGCGCTATGCTTTCTGGTTTATAACATTTTCTATAATCAATACTGTATTTCTCAAAACCAATTTTTTCTTGTATAAAATCACCAGATACTATTAAGGGGTCTTCAAATTGCATGTAGGTTTCGTTTTCTAATCCAATTCCCCAATAATATTTTGTTGTCTGATTTTCTTTCATTTATACGAGTTCTTTTTTTTATGGTTAATGATTATATAATTTTTTTATAGGTGTACAAAATCGTATTAGTTGTCAATCATTTTAATGCCGTTTTGCTGCATTAGAAATAAGTATTTACAACCATTTAATCGCTTTTTACTTTTAAATTACAGGAATTTAATTTCAGTCTCAGAAAGTTTGTGTTTGTATCGACTGAATGATTGATAAGAATCCAAATTTTATAATGTTATTGTAAAATTTGAACTGCTTTTAATTTATTTTATATCAATGATTTATGTAGATAAATAGCTAAATTTTAATTTTGCCATTTTTGTGATTTTCCAAGTTGCAAAAGTACTTTATTATTATGTCATTTCCAACTAGATATTGGAATGAAAATTATGAAAAAAGAAGGAAGTTTAATTTTAAAAAAGGAAGAGTAATTTATTTAAAAAAGAAAGGCTTTAATGTGTTGATTGTGAATATTTTAATATTAAATTAAATAAAATTTTAATTATGCCAATTAGTATAGTTGAAAACTCTTTTTTTTAATTGAAAGTATTGGTCTATTTTAAGATGCCTATAAGTGTTCCTTTAATGGTATTATGTAGAACTTAAATTTAGTCATGATAGTAAAATACAAAGGAAGAATATAACGGATCATTCCACCAATCTTTTTTAACTTCAGAGAAGTAATTGTAGTTCAGTTTTCCAGCTTGTGATTGCAATGGATATAGAACTACGCCATTTTCTCGGTATGCTTTATTTGTGTCTGTTTCGGGTACAACGGGAACGATGTGTCCTGAGAGTCCTTTTTGTTTTCTTTTGGCACAAATAATGGCAACACCTCCATTGGTATTTACTTTATTTTGCATTTCTTCGACGCTAAATATTCTTTTCCAGCCAAAACTGCTTCCCCATTTCAAAAACCAATCATGGATCGCACTAGAATAAATTGTTTTTACAGTTTCATTATAAATAGCTTCTACTTCTTGTCCATCCAATATTTTTTGGATTGCTTCATCTGTCCACCAAACAGTAGGGATATAAACATTAGAAAAATAACAATAATCATAAGAATAAACATTGCAATAGGTGTCTTCTACTGTCCTTTTATAGCGAATGTTTTTAGTAACATCTAGTTTGTCGATCAGGCGAGCAATGCTCTCACGTTTTGTTGTGGGGTTTGTTAAGTCTCTAAACGGGATGCTGGAGTCACAAATGGGTTTGTACTTCATCACTGTGGAATCTAAACGGGATTGAGGATCGGGTAAAAAACCAGCAATTTTTATTCTGGGATCTGGAATTGCATCTTCAACTATTGATTTATTTGGATTGGTAGTGGTATCATTCTTCATTTTGACTAATTTGATGTACTCTAAACTTGATTTTTAGGAGTTACAGTTAAACCTAGTTTTCTATTAAAGTAACTTTTCTAAGTTTAGAATTCTTATAGTTTTCAAAAACTCCTTAGCATATATTTCTCTAAAATTTAAATGTAATAAAAAAAACTAAAAAAGGAAATGAAATTAAGTTATAAATATAAAACGGAGTTGAAAAAGAATAGGGGTCATTTGATTTTACTATCATTAGAAAAAAAAAAAACAATATAAGCTACCGTTTAGGATGTTTTTTTTATTCTATTGGAATACACAAATCAACAATGCTTAATTTTTCAGGGTGTTCATTAAAATTATTATAATAGATTTCATAAGGATTTCGGTCTGCTTTTTTATATCCATTTTCATTCATCCAAATAAATAAACTACTCCATGATTTTTCGAATTCGTGTAATGCAATTTCAAAATGTCCAACGATACATTTTCCTTTTTCAATTGTTGTTAGCCCAATTTCGCCACTAACTTCAACTTTTTGGTTCAATGAAATGCAAGCACTCATTCTTACTTTCTCAGGCTCTGTTATTTTAAAGCTATCGTGATAAATTGTAACTATTTTTAAATTTTCATTTTGTAATAGTCCTTTTGGTATTGCCCATTTAATTAATTTGTCGTAGGTCTTTTCCATTCCAATGTGGCCAATTTGTGTAATAAAGGCTAGATGCAGTTGAGGCATTTCTTTAATTTCAGTTTTTGCTTTCATTTTAATCCAATTTTGATGATTATTAATGTTGCAAATATATTGTTCAAATGTTTCCTTTTCTTGTCCATTCTTGCTTTCAATTGTACTAATCTTGCTATATTTATTAGGATTTGACTTTCTGAATGCGGTAGGACTTAATCCGTAAAATTTTTTAAAAGTTCTGGTAAATGAAGAATTGCTATTGAACCCATACTGTAAAGAAAGCGTAGTAACTGTAGTTTCTGGTTTATGTAAAAGAATTGAGGCCGTTTTTTCAATTCTTTTACGAGTAATATATTCGTTTAAAGTTTCATTGGTTATTGCTTTGAAAATTCGGTGCAGATGAAATGGAGAATAAAACCCAACTTTTGCTAAAGTTTCCAAATTTAATTCTCGGTCTAAATTTTCGTCGATAAACAAGAATATGTTATTGATTCTTTTTACATAATCGTCTTTCATATTTTAATTTCTCCATTTAAATCAGTCCTAAGAACTAAACTCAGATGATCAAAAAACGGGCGTACGGTTTTGAAGATGTCGTTTACTTTGTTAGCAAATGCGGAGTCAAGTATTTCTTCATCTGTAAAATTATGTCGCAGTATAAATTGTTTGTGTCTGATTAAATCTATGGCTTCATGGTCTTTAGGGAATCCTTTTGGGAAAGTAGGAACTTTATTTCCGGCCAATGCAACAAAATTATCTTTGATTGGTTTTGCATTTAAAATTTTATACCAAACTGCTGGGTTCAACTCAATATCTTTTCGGATTCTTTTTAAGTCCTCTGGGTTAGGAGAGAAAAAACCACAGGCTAAGAAATTATTACCGGGTTGAATATTCATATAATAACCGCCTCTTTTTAGTTTAGTAGCTCGTTGTAAGCTAAAAGCAAATCGAGGTTTATAAGGTGCTTTGTCTTTACTAAAACGGACATCGTTATAAATGCGATATAAACTTTTTTTAGCTGAAGTATTTTCAATAGCGTCGTGGCTATTCATAAGCACGATGAGCTGATCTACAAAAGCGATCATATTACTTTGCGCTTCAATGTAGGTTTCCTTGTTATCGTTAAACCAATCTCTATTGTTGTTTATTGCTAAGTTATTCAAAAAAGAAATGCTGCTTGGGAGTATAGAGGAATCTTTCATTTAAAATTGATGTCAAGTTTGTTTTTCATTTGGATGTTAAAGTAGAACTTGTACTTCACAAGAAGTTTTCAAGTCTAAAAACATAATTTGTAAATATAATCAAACTTTATTTCATCTAGACATCCATTGGATGATGTAAACAATTTTGTTTACATTTGTAGAATGAAAACGATAGATATCATAAAAGGGATTCATCCAGGAAAAATGGTTGAGCGAGAATTGAAGAAAAGGAATATCAATAAAAGACAATTTGCTCTTTCTATTGGTGAATACCCTCAAATATTAGGTGCCATTATCAAGGGAACGAGACGAATGAATGTTGATTTGTCGCTTAAAATAGAAGAGAAACTGGAATTAGAAGAAGGTTTCTTGATGACACTTCAAGTTTTTTATGATATCAAAGAAGCAAAGAAAGACAGTAATTATAAACCGGATCTTTCAAAATTTAGAAAAGGTATATTTTGGGATACTGATTTTGATAAAATTGACTGGAAATTGATGAAGGTTTCAATAGTGAAACGTGTTTTTGCTTATGGGAATAAAATAGAACAGGGGGAAATCATTCGTTTTTATGGAAAAGAGGAAGTTTCTAAAATTAATTTGTTGCATCCTGAATTTTTAACTAGATAACTTATGTATTGGAATACAGTTTCCCGCTTGCTTAAACAAGTTTTAAATGATTTGATGAAAGAAGAATTATTCTCTCCTTTCAGATTGGTTGGTGGAACGTCTCTGAGTTTGCAAATAGGCCATAGAATGTCTGTTGATATTGATTTGTTTACAGCGGCTGAATATGGCTCGATTGATTTTAAGGCGATAAAAATTTTTCTTGAGAATAAATACCCATATTGTAGCTCTAGAAATCTTGAGAATGTTGCTTTTGGAACTTATTTTGAAGTTGGAAATTCAAGAGAAGACTTTGTAAAAGTTGATTTATATTATACGGATAATTTTATTTTTGATATAGTTTATATAGATAGAGTTCGTATGGCTTCTGAAAATGAAATTATAGCTATGAAACTGGATGTTATTTTGAGAGGTGGTAGAAAAAAAGATTTTTGGGATTTACATTATTACCTAAATAAAGTAACTATTGATCAAATGATTTTATTTTACGAGGAACGTTATCCTTATAAGGATTGCTCCACTTTGAAAAGTCAATTTGTAAATTTTGATTTGGCTGATGCCGATTTTGATCCAATATGTTTATTAGATAAATCATGGGAACTAATAAAATTAGATTTCTTTGAAAGTCTTAATAAATAAAATATTGATTCCACTAAACAGGTTTAAAGCCATAGATCCCATAGCCCCGATTGGAGCGACATCTCTCATTTAGAAAAACAAGGCTTTTTTCAAGCTGTAGTTTTTTTATTGGGAATACAGCGGATAGTGGGAAATAGCTTCTTATTATTATGTAATGAAACTGTCATCCTGATTATAGTGTTTTCTCAATGACAGTCCGCCTAAAATGTCATCTTGTCAGATTTATTTCCGCCAATTTTAACAAAAACTGACAATTTCCTATGACCATAAGCATTGGCACAAAGATTGACTTATGCACCTTGAGTTAATAAAATTAGTATACATTATAATTAAATATAAATAAAAATGGGTAAAATAATCGGAATTGATTTAGGTACGACAAACTCTTGTGTTTCTGTAATGGAAGGTAACGAGGCAGTTGTTATTCCTAACGCAGAAGGAAAAAGAACAACGCCATCTATCATCGCTTTTGTAGAAGGTGGAGAAATTAAAGTGGGAGATCCTGCAAAAAGACAAGCAGTAACTAATCCAACTAAGACTATTGCTTCTATTAAACGTTTTATGGGACATTCTTTTGCTGAGATTACAAACGAAGCAAAAAGAGTTTCTTACAAAGTAGTAAAAGGGGACAACAATACACCACGTGTGGATATTGATGGTCGTTTATACTCTGCTCAAGAATTGTCAGCAATGACTCTTCAAAAAATGAAAAAAACAGCTGAAGACTATTTAGGTCAAACAGTTACTGAAGCGGTTATTACTGTTCCTGCTTACTTTAATGATGCACAACGTCAAGCGACTAAAGAAGCTGGTGAAATTGCAGGTCTTAAAGTAATGCGTATCATCAATGAGCCAACTGCTGCGGCACTTGCTTACGGATTAGATAAAAAAGGAACAGATCAAAAAATTGCAGTTTACGATTTAGGTGGAGGTACTTTTGATATCTCTGTTCTTGAATTAGGAGACGGAGTTTTTGAAGTATTGTCTACAAATGGTGATACTCACTTAGGTGGAGATGATTTTGACCACGAAATTATTGACTGGTTAGCTGACGAATTTAAAACTGAAGAAGGTATTGACTTACGTCTTGACCCAATGTCATTGCAACGTTTAAAAGAAGCTGCTGAAAAAGCAAAAATTGAATTGTCATCTTCTGCTGAAACTGAAATCAACTTACCTTATGTAACTGCTACAGCTTCAGGACCAAAACACTTAGTGAAAAAATTAACTAGAGCTAAATTTGAGCAATTAACTGATTCATTAGTTAAACGTTCTATGGCACCAGTTGCTAAAGCACTTAAAGATGCAGGTTTATCTGTTTCTGATATTGACGAAGTTATTCTTGTAGGAGGTTCTACTCGTATGCCAAGAATTGCTGACGAAGTGGAGAAATTCTTTGGTAAAAAAGCGTCTAAAGGAGTTAACCCTGATGAGGTTGTTGCAATTGGAGCAGCTATTCAAGGTGGAGTTCTTTCTGGAGATGTAAAAGATGTATTGTTACTTGACGTTACACCTTTATCTTTAGGTATCGAAACTATGGGTGGAGTTATGACTACATTAATTGAGTCTAACACAACTATCCCAACTAAAAAATCTCAAGTTTTCTCTACAGCTGCAGATTCTCAACCAACAGTTGAAATCCACGTTTTACAAGGAGCTAGAGCAATGGCTGCTGATAACAAAACTATCGGTCGTTTCCATTTAGATGGTATTCCACCAGCACCAAGAGGTGTTCCACAAATTGAAGTAACTTTTGATATTGATGCTAATGGTATCATCAAAGTTTCGGCAACTGATAAAGGAACTGGAAAATCTCATGATATTCGTATCGAAGCTTCTTCTGGATTAACAGCTGAAGAAATCGAAAGAATGAAAAAAGATGCTGAAGCAAATGCTGATGCTGACAAAATTGCAAGAGAAAGAGCTGAAAAATTGAATGAAGCAGATGGAATGATCTTCCAAACTGAAACTCAATTGAAAGACCTTGGAGCAAAATTATCTGATGAAAACAAAGTTGCTGTAGAATATGCATTGACTGAATTGAGAATGGCGCACCAATCTCAAGACATTCCAGCTATTCAAACTGCACTTGATAACATCAATGCTGCTTGGAAAACTGCTACTGAAGCAATGTACGCTCAAGGAGAACAAGGTCAAGCAGATGCACAGCCACAAGCTGAAGCTGAAGGAGACAATGTTCAAGATGTAGATTACGAAGAAGTAAAATAATTATTTCCTGTAGAGATGCACTGCTGTGCATCTCTTACATCATATAGAAACCGTTCACTACTAGTGAACGGTTTTTTTTGTTTTAAAACGAAACATGATTTTTCTCATAGAAAAAGATTAGGGTTGTCATTACTTTTGTTTGGTATTAAAATAAATACATAAAATAGTATTTCAAATATGTTAAGGGATAATAGATTCCTAAAAGTTTTTTGTAATATTACTGTATATACCATTTTTGCATGAGAAAAATTAAATTTAAAAAAATCCGTAAATCACAAACTAATCCTTTAGTGTATACTGGTAAGCATAAAAAGTTTGAGTCTGAAATGCAATTATTTGTATATGATGATTTAGAGGTTACGGAATATGATGATTTTGAAATTGAAGATTTAAAAAAATGTGTTTTTAAAGACAAAATTAATTGGCTCAATTTGCATGGTTTAAATGAAATTGTAATTATTGAAGCGATTGGTTCCTTTTTTAAAATTGATAATTTCCTTATTTCGGATATTTTAAATACAACTAGAAGAACAAAATTAGAAGAGTCTTCAGATAATCTTTTTTTTAATATAAAGTCTTTATTACCAACAGAAAACTCAGATAATATAAGTGCTGAACAGATTAGTTTTTTAATTCAAGACGGGGTGTTAATTTCTTTTCAGGAAAAGCGTTCTGATTTTTTTACTCATATAAGAGAGCGAATAAGAGACCATGCAGGTTTGGTACGATTAAAAAAAGCAGATTTTTTACTATATATGCTTCTGGATGCAATTATGGAAAATTTCTATGTAACCATAGAGAATGAGGAAGATAAAGTAGAAGAGTTAATCAATATATCAAAAAGCAGTGCAGATCCAGAAATATTAGTCCGAATCGAAAAACACCGTGATAATTTTAATTTTTTGAAGCGATCTATTATTCCACTTAGGGATTCATTATTTGCAATAAAAAGTTTAAAAGAGGATGAGGATTTTAAGATAATAGAGCAGGAAACCTTTCGTTATTTTTCTAGATTACATCAAAAAACGTTGGAGTTATTGGAACAAATAGATTCTGATATGGGAATGCTGGAAAGTGCTTCTAATTTCTTTTTTTCATCACAATCGCATAAGATGAATGAGATTATGAAAACGCTTACGATTGTATCGGCAATTTTTATTCCTTTGACCTTTATTGTTGGTGTTTATGGAATGAATTTTGAACACATGCCAGAATTAAAATACGAAAACGGATATTATGCTGTAATAGGAGTGATGGTCTTGATTGGGCTTATTATGATTTTCTATTTTAAAAGAAGGCGTTGGTTTTGAGTTTACTGAATTGGAGAAGATGAGAAAGAAGAAAGAAGAAAGAAGAAAGACTAAAAGGGAAGAGAATTAGTAGTTTAGGAATGAGTTGGGATTTTTATAATTGGAATTCAAAATAATAATATAAAATAAATAGAATGAACAAGGCTGTATATATTGCAACTAGTGAACACAATAGCGGGAAGTCTATCGTAACTCTTGGTTTAATGAGTATGTTGATAGGTAAAACGGCCAAAGTGGGTTATTTTAGGCCTATAATTGAAGATTTTGAAGATGGAAAATTAGATAATCACATCGAGACTGTGATTTCGCATTTTGGATTGGATATCGATTTTGAGGATGCTTTTGCTATTACCAAAAGCAAATTAATCAAAAAAAAGAACAAAGGCAAGATAGGCGAGGTACTGGATTTGATTATTGAAAAATATAAAAAACTGGAAGAACAGTTTGATTTTGTTCTCGTAGAAGGAACTAGTTTTAGTGGTGAAGGAACCGTTATTGAACTCGATATGAACGTTCTTATTGCTAAAAACCTTGGAATACCCACAATTATTGTGGGTTCGGGTGTTGGTAAAACCTTAGAAGAATTAATTGATAGTTTGTATTTGGCTTACGATTCTTTCAAAGTAAAAGAGGTAGAAGTTTTGGCTGTTATCGCCAATAAAGTGCAACCAGAGAATGTCAAACTAGTTACTGATGGTTTGAAATCAAATTTACCAAAAGAAGTATTAGTAAATGCAATTCCGATTATTTCCAGTTTAAATAACCCAACTATTAAAGAGATTGTAGATGTTCTAGAAGCAAAAGTCCTTTTTGGAAAAGAGTTTTTAAATAATGAAATAGGAAACTTTAGTGTGGGTGCTATGCAATTGCATAATTATTTATTGCACTTGAAAGAAAATGCATTGGTTATTACTCCGGGAGATAGAGCAGATATTATTTTGGGTGCTTTGCAAGCTAATGAATCGGCTAATTATCCAGCTATTTCAGGAATAGTATTAACAGGAAACATTATCCCAGAAGATAGTATTTTAAAATTGATTGAAGGATTGACTAGTATAGTCCCTATAATATCTGTAGTAGGAGGAACATATAGTATTACGAACAGAATAGGTAATATAAAATCTCAAATCTATGCTGATAATACACATAAGATAGAAACATCGATAAATACCTTTGAGAAATTTGTTGATGTGGATGATTTATCTGCTAAATTGAGTGCTTTTCACGCAGATGGAATGACTCCAAAAATGTTTCAATACAATCTAGTAAAGAGAGCTCAAAAACATAGAAAACACATTGTTTTACCAGAAGGGAATGATGAACGTATCATTATTGCGGCCTCTCGTTTATTGGCAATGGATGTAGTCGATATTTCCATTATTGGTAATAAAAAGCAAATTGAGCACAAAGTAGCAGAGTTGGGTATTGCTTTTGATTTTTCAAAAGTGGATATTATCAATCCAATTGAGTCTGAGAAATATGAAGATTATGTAAACACCTACTATGAGTTGCGTAAGAACAAAAACGTAACTATAACTATGGCCAAAGATTTAATGGAAGATGTATCCTATTTTGGTACCATGATGGTGTATAAAGGAGATGCTGACGGAATGGTTTCTGGTGCAGCACATACTACACAACATACCATTTTACCCGCTTTACAATTCATCAAGACAAAACCAAATACTTGTATTGTTTCCTCTATATTTTTCATGTGTTTAGAGGATCGAGTTTCTGTTTTTGGAGATTGTGCCATTAACCCAAATCCTACTGCAGAACAATTGGCTGAAATTGCGATTTCTTCAGCCGATTCAAGTGCGGCATTTGGTATCGAACCTAAAATCGCCATGTTATCTTATTCTTCAGGAGCTTCTGGAAAAGGAGATGAAGTAGATAAAGTAAGAAAAGCAACAGAAATTGTAAGAGAAAAACGTCCCGACTTAAAAATTGAAGGGCCTATACAATATGATGCTGCCGTAGATATGGAAATTGGTCAAAGTAAAATGCCAAATTCAGAAGTAGCAGGACAAGCCAGTGTGCTTATTTTTCCTGATTTGAACACAGGAAACAATACTTATAAAGCGGTTCAAAGAGAAACAGGAGCTTTGGCTATAGGACCAATGTTACAAGGTTTAAACAAGCCTGTAAATGATTTAAGCCGTGGTTGTACTGTAGATGATATTATAAATACAGTTGTGATTACAGCGATTCAAGCACAAGGTTTGTAAAAAATGGTTTAAAGTTTAAAGTTTCAGGTTGAAAAAAGTATAATAAAGACAAAGTAATTCTATCCAGTCAGTTTTTCTTTTGGAGAGGGCTGGGGAGAGGAAATAAATATAAGTTTAATGAAAATAGTCATAATAAATTCAGGTAGTTCATCTATAAAATACCAACTAATAAACATGCCATCAAAGGAAGTAATTTGTAATGGTATGATTGATCGAATAGGATTGGAAACTTCTAATTTTACTTATAAAACGGATAAAGACAGTTTAGAAGAAATTTTGCCAATTGCCAATCATAAAATTGGATTAGAGAAAATTGCTCAGTTGTTGATGGATGACAAAGTAGGAGTGATAAGGAGTACAAAAGAAATTGATGCAGTTGGACATCGGGTAGTGCATGGAGGAGCTAGTTTTTCGGATACTGTAATTATCGATACTGATGTAAAAGAAAAAATAAAACAACTTTTTGATTTAGCACCGTTGCATAATCCAGCCAATTTAGAAGGGATTATTGTCGCCGAGGAAATTTTTGGAACGGCAAAACAAGTAGCTGTTTTTGATACTGCTTTTCATCAAACGATTCCTGTTTTGGCACACAAATATGCGTTACCAAATTATCTTTTGACCGAAAATAAGATTAGGGTCTATGGATTTCATGGAACGAGTCATAAATATGTTTCGGAAAAAGCGATTGATTATTTAGAGAAAACCTCAAAAATAATTACAATTCATTTAGGTAATGGTTGCAGTATGACTGCCATTAAAGACGGGAAAAGTATCGATCATACGCTTGGTTTTGGACCTATGAATGGGCTAATTATGGGGACGCGTTCTGGTGATGTTGATCAATCAGTAATTTTTTATCTGGTTAATTCATTAGGCTATTCATTGGATTCAGTGAA
This sequence comes from Flavobacterium sp. WC2421, assembly GCF_040822115.1. Classification (NCBI taxonomy): domain Bacteria; kingdom Pseudomonadati; phylum Bacteroidota; class Flavobacteriia; order Flavobacteriales; family Flavobacteriaceae; genus Flavobacterium; species Flavobacterium sp. WC2421. The sequence continues at coordinate 2,653,203 of NZ_CP162004.1, forward strand.
TACAATGTTGCAAAAACAAAGTGGGATGTTAGGTCTTACTGGATATAGTGATTTACGGGATATTGAAGATAATGCTGAAAAAGGGAATTTAGATTGCCAGTTAGCATTAGCAATGAATGCCTATCGAATTAAAAAATACATTGGTTCTTATGCTGCTGTTTTGAACGGTCTGGATGCGATAATATTTACGGCAGGAATTGGAGAAAATTCTTCTTATATTAGAAAATTAGTGTGTACGGATATGGATTATTTTGGAATAGAAATAGACATAGAAAAGAATGAAACCCGTTCCAAAGAAATTCGGGAAATCAACACTTTAGATTCAAAAACTAAAATTATGGTGATTCCAACTAACGAAGAAATAGAAATTGCAAATCAAGTTTATCATTTACTTTTGAGTTAAAACTAATCCTGTTTTGTAAAAAGCTTCTCGGTTGAGGAGCTTTTTTTATGCCTAAAAATCGAATAAATCTGATTATATTTGAAAATAAAAACTTCCCAAAATTGAAAGCTAAGACAATACCATTATTCTTTTTCTTTTTTCTATCTATTCAACTATGCGCTCAGGATTTACTGCCTTTTGTAGAAAATTACAGCAAATCCAATTACCAAGGCGACAACCAAATTTGGAATGTAGCTCAAGGAACTGATGATGCCATGTATTTTGCTAATAATTATAACTTGTTGCGTTATGATGGTGTAAAATGGGAAAAATATTCTTTGCCAAACAAAACAATTATTCGATCTATAATGGTAGACGGAGACCGAATATATTCAGGTTCTTATAAAGAATTTGGGTATTGGTTTCGTAAAGGCGGGAAGATGCAATATGTTTCACTATCGAAAGGAAACAAAGTATTTGATGACAAGAATAATGAAGAAATTTGGAAGATAATTAAATTTAAAGGACAAATTTATTTTCAGTCATTTAATAGTCTTTTCCTTTTTGACGGAAAAGCAATCAAGCAAATAAAATTTCCTTTTTTAGCTTCTTATTGCTTTGTTGTAGACAATCAACTATTGATAGCATCAGTAGAGAAAGGGATTTATAAAATGAATCAAGGGATTATTCAAAAAGTGAATGAATGGTCCATTTTAGAAAATAATGTAATCCATGCCATTCAAAAACACGACGGCAAGATCTATTTTTTTACTAAAAAAAATGGAGTTTATGTATTAGAAAATAATACTCTTATTCCATGGAAAAATGCATTAAACACGATGCTGAAATCAGCAAATATAAATGTGGCTGAATTCATTAAAAATAATAAATTAGTAATTGGTACGGCAAGTAAAGGAGTTTTTATTTTTGATTTAAATGATGGTTCTTATACAAACATCAATAGAAATAATGTATTGATGAATAATTCTATTTTGAGTATTGGCCACGATAAAGAAGATGATCTTTGGTTAGGCTTGGATAATGGAATTGCACATATCGAAGTCAACTCACCTGTATCTATTTTTTATGACAGCTCCGGTATTCTAGGATCGGTTTATTCTGTTGCCAGTATTCCAAAAGGGTATTTAATGGCTTCTAATCACGGGGTATACAAATATGTTGACAAACAGTTATCGCTAATTCCCAATTCAGAAGGTCAAGCATGGAATATTAGTAAAATCAATAATAAATTCCTTATTGGTCATAATGAGGGGACTTTTATTTATGAAAATGATTCCTTTTATAAATTGAGTTCTATAAATGGAGGTTGGAATATGACCAAGAGTAGCATCAATAATTCTTTTATTCAAGCTACTTATAGCGGTGTGGTAATTTACAATGATGTTAACGATTTAAGCAAACATATTGTAGTGAAGGGAGTATTGAAACCAATTAAATATGTTGCGCAGAATAGAAAAAATGAAATATGGGCCGCTGATAATAACAGAGGTCTTTATCGAATAGTCTATAATGATGCATATGAAACACTAAGTGTAGATAATGTAACACAACTGAGTAAGATAACGAATGATTTTGGGGTTAAAATAGTGGAATTCCGTAATGAAATTCTTTTTTTAATACATCATACTTGGTATACGTACAATTCAATTACTAATCAATTAGAAGAAAATGAATTATTTAATGTGAATTTTAAAAACGTTTCCGATATAGTGACTATTGATGAAAATCATTTTATGGTGCTTAAAGATGGCCTTTTGTATCACATTTTTGCTAATAAAAATAAGTTTATTTGGAATATAGTTCAAGAAAAATATTACAAAGGTAAAATCATTAATGACAATTTGAATGTGTTCAAGAGTAATGATAATTATCTATTAAATTTAGATGATGGTTTTATAAAATTGCAACTAAAATACAATAATAAACCGATCCCAAAAATCAAGGTAGAAGCATTTAATGTAGATCAATTAGTAGTCAATAAATCAAAGATTGATTATAACTCAGAATTAAAACTGCATGTAATTTCAGGTATATATGGAGCAAATAAGCCTAGTCTATTTTATAAAATTAATGATTCAAAAGAATTTTTAGGTGTAAAAGAAGGAACGATCGTTCTTAATAATTTGGATAGTGGTGATTATGAAGTTTCTGTTTATAATCATGACGGTTTAAATTATAATAAAGTGGCTGAGTTTAATTATGAAGTAGCTAAGCCATGGTATTATTCTTTTTGGATGATTCTACTCTACCTTATTGTAATTAGTGTCATTTTATATGTGTATTATAGATGGAATAAAATTAGATACATTCAAAAATTGGCTTTAAGAGAAGAAGAGTTAAAGCATCAAAAGAAAATTCTTGAAATGGAATTGAAAGCGGAGAATGAGCTAAACAGTCAAGAGTATGAAAAACACATTCTAGAATTAGAATTGCAATCTAAATCATCAGAAGTTGCTGGAAAATCACTTTCGATAGCTAAGCAAAGTGAGATGATTGAAAAAATTCAAGGGATTTTAAATACGGAAACCGATATTAATAAATTAACGAGTGAGATTAAAAAGGCGATAAAAATTAACGCAGTTAATAAACATGAATGGGAAACTTTTGAAACTAATCTTAATCAGATTCATAATGAGTTTATAATAAATCTTTCTAAAAAGTTTCCAATTCTGACACCTAAAGATATCAAGCTTTGCATTTACTTAAAAATGAACCTTTCTTCAAAAGAGATCGCTCCCATGATGAATATTTCATATAGAGGGGTTGAATTACACCGTTACCGTCTTAGAAAGAAATTGAACCTTGTTCAGGATGAAAATCTATCCAAATTTTTATTAATGATATAAAAACAACTCTATTTTTATAGATAGTTTATTATTTACATTATTTTTTTACGGAATTACAACTCATCATTACTACATCATAACGATGTAGTCGAGTACTCATTTTCCTTGACAGCCTCTTTATAGCGTTGATTTGTTAGTTGTTTCTTTTCATTTGATGTGGCTATGTAGTAATTCCTTTATAGTTACTATAACGTTGTAATTATCTAATTTGGCTCCACTAACTTTAACAAATTATTAATACATGAGAAATTTTATTTTGAGCTTTATAGCACTCATCCTACTTCCAGCTTATATGTCTGGTCAAGTAATTAAGGGAAAAGTATTAGATAAAAATGGAATGGGAATACCAGGAGCAATTGTGGTATCTTCAAGTTCAAATACTGATACTGATTTTGACGGAAATTTTAATATCAATGCCAAAGTAGGCGAGACATTAAAAGTGACCATGTTGGGTTTTGAAGCTGTTTCTATAACTGCTACAGCTGCCCCAATGACTATAACACTGTTGGATTCCAAAGACACTGCACTAAAAGAGGTAGTAGTAATTGGGTATGGAACTAGAAAAAGATCCGATAATACTTCGGCAACTACTTCAATAAAGGCAGAAGAAATTTCGAAAACTAAAGTATTGAATGCATCACAAGCTATTCAAGGTAAAGCAGCAGGGGTGCAAGTTATTGCTTCTGATTTGCCTGGTTCAACTCCAACGGTTGTGATTAGAGGTTTAGGAACTGCTTTAGGAGGAAGATCTCCTTTGTATGTTGTTGACGGAATGCCAGTAGAAAACATAAATAATATCAATACAAATGATATTACTTCTTACGATATTTTGAAAGATGCATCTGCATTAGCAATTTATGGTAATAGAGCAGCAAATGGGGTAATTTTAATTACAACAAAAAAAGGGAGTGGAGAGAAAGCAACTGTTGAATTTGAATCGTATGCCGGTTTTAGAAATGCATTAAAGAATGTAAAAATGGCGGGTAGCAACAAGTATTCTTATTATTCTAATGTAGCTTTGGGAAATACTACTTTCTCACAAGACCAACCAACTAATACGGATTGGTACAAAGCAATTACTAGAACAGGATCATACACACAAAATAATGTTTCAGTTTCAGGTTCATCTGAAAATGTAAAATACTTTTTTAGCTTGGGTCACTATGATGAAAAAGGAATTTTGGATGGATTGGATTATAATAGGTTGACTTTAAGAAGTAACAATGATTTCAAAATTTCTAAAAGAATCAATTTATCTCAAAATTTCAGTGTAGGATTTACGCATTCAACTCCAAAACCGTTATCAGCATTTACAAATGCGTATAAGCAATCACCAATCGTTCCCGTGTATTTTCCTTCTGGACAATATGGTGTACCATTTGTTGGTTCAAACGGCTTTGCTTCTACAAGCGGATCTGCATTTAATAATGTAGGTAATCCAGTTGCTCAATTAAACTTTTTTGATGAACAACAAAAAAGTATCACCATGCAAGGTGGTTTAAAACTGGATGTAGAGTTACTTAAAGGATTGAAATTTACTTCTCAGTTTAATGCGGAATATTATACTTGGAAAAATTACAATTATGAAGACACTCAAAAAATTTGGTTGGCTGCTGATCCAACACGAGTATCAAGTACGTATTCTTCTACGGCAAATATTAATTTATTGACTAAAGAAAATGAAGATTATTTCAATTGGAATTTATCAAATTATTTAGTGTATAATAAAGTAATTGGAGAACATGATATCGAATTAATGGCTGGTGTGGAGCAATCATCAAAAGGCGCAAGAGAACACATAAAAATATCAAGAAAAAATGTGAATGCAAATGAAAACTATTGGTCTTTATCCGGAGTTGATTATGCAGCTAACGTAACTAGTTTGACTGATGTTGTCAATAATGAAAGAAGTTTGTCTTCTTATTTTGGTCGTTTCCAATATAAATTGATGGATAAATATTTAATAACAGGTACAATAAGAAGAGATGGTTCTTCACAATTTGCCAAAGATTATCGTTGGGGAACTTTCCCATCCGTAGGATTAGGTTGGATTATATCTAAAGAAAGTTTTTTAGCTGATGTTAAAGGAATTGACATGTTAAAATTACGTGGAGGTTGGGGTAAATTAGGAAACCAAAATGTTCCATTGAATAATCAATCTTTTGCTTCTGGTTTAGACAGTTATTTAGGAGGTTCTATTTTATATCCAGGTGTAAGTGTTGATTCTCAAGTTGACCCTAGTTTATCTTGGGAAATTACGGAGGAAAAAACAATAGGTTTAGATTTTGAGTTTATGGACCGCAGATTAAAAGGAGCCATTGATTTATATGATAAAAAAACTAACAATGTAATTTTAGATACTAAACCTTATTTAACAGCAGGTGTAGGTTCTACCTCTCCAGCACATGTAGGTGCGGTTTCAAACAAAGGGTATGAATTATCATTACGTTGGGATGACAAAATAAATGATAATGTATCGTATTGGATTGGTGGTAACTTCTCAAATAATAAAAATGAGTTGACTAGTTTAAGTAATCCTAATTTACCTGATAAAATTGGTGGAGGTTTAGGAAATGGACAATGGACAAAATTATTGAATAATTCTTCAATAGGACAACCATTAGGTAGTTTCTTCTTGTATGAATATGCTGGTTATGATGCTAATGGACAAATGCAATATTTAAAAGCCGATGGTTCAATTGTTAGCCAAGGATTATTAAGTATTGAAGACAGAAAATACGTTGGTTCAATATTACCAAAATCGACCTACGGAATTTCATTGGGTGTAAATTATAGAAACTTTGATTTCTCAGTTGATGGATACGGAACTAATGGAAGTAAAGTATACAATGGTAAAAAAGCACAACGTTTTTCTGGTGAAAACATTGAAAATGTTTTGGCAACAGATTTCTTTACTGTTAATAATACTGCAGCTGTAAATCCAGCTCCTTTCAATCAAGTACCAGTAGCTTCTACTTACTATATGGAATCAGGTGATTTCTTCAGAGTAAATAATATTACTTTAGGATACAAACTACCTATAAAAAGTGAGTTTATTAATTCAGCCAGAATTTACTGCAATGCAATAAATCCTTTTATCACTCAAAAATTCTCAGGATTTTCACCTGAATTGAATGGTGATGGAGATCCTTACGGTTCGCAAGGCGTTGAACTAGATGCTTATCCTGTTTTGAGATCTTTTGTAATAGGTGCTAATTTAAAATTTTAATAAAATGAAAAAGATATATATATCAGCATTTGTCCTTTCGGCATTAATTTTCTCTGGATGTACTAATGATTTTTTAGATACAAAGCAAACAGAAACCATATCAACTACAGATTTAGCCTTGTTTAATAATGATGCTGGAGCTCAAGGTTTTGTCACGGCTATTTACAGTAAATTCACAGATTGGAACATGAGTTCTTTCTCATGGATAGGGCTATCAAGTATCACATCTGATGATGCGGACAAAGGTTCTTCTCCAGGAGATACAGGATCAGATAAAGATTTAATGGATGCATTAACTTACAACTCATCAAGTGGTTCAGTTGAAGAAGTGTTTACAGCTAATTATCAAGGTATTAATAAATGCAACCAGGCTTTATCCTTTCTTCCTCAATTAGACCAAGCCGATGCTAATTTGAGAGCTCGATTAATGGGTGAAGCCAAGTTTTTAAGAGCATTTATGTACTTTACTTTAGTAAAAACATACGGAGGTGTTCCAATTGTGGATCATTTACCAAATCCTTCTTCAGAGGAAGATAGAGTAATGCAGTTAACTCGTCGTAGTACAACAGAAGTTTATGCTTTTATTGTGAGTGATTTAACGGATGCTATTGCTGTTTTGCCTGCAAAAGGGACCTATAGTGCTTCTGAAAAAGGAAGAGCTTCTATAGGGGCTGCTTATGCTTTGTTATCTAAAGTGTATTTGTACCAAAAAGAATGGCAAAAAGCTTTGGAAAATGCAAATTTAGTTGTGGGATATAGCTTGGCAACAGATTATGCTTCACAATATAAAATCACAGGAGAAAATGATTCGGAATCTATTTTTGAAATTCAAGGAACTGGTTCGACTCCAGCCAAAGGAATTCAAGGTTATTCTGCTACCCAAGGCGCTCGTGGTGCTGGTGGATGGGGTTGGGGATTCAACACGCCTTCAATGAGTTTAGTGAATGCTTATGAAGTAGGTGATGTTAGAAAAAATGCAACAATCATTTTTGCAGGAACCACTTTGTATGATGGTAGAGTAGTGCCACTAACCGTTGAAAATCCAAGATACAATTACAAAGCGTATTCTTCGGCTTATACTGATGCTTGGGATTCTGATGTAAATATTAAATACTTAAGATATGCCGAAGTTTTATTAATAAAGGCAGAGGCTATGAATGAATTGGGGCAAACGGCGACTGCAATTCCAATTTTAAACCAAATTAGAAATAGAGCAGGTTTAGCTAATACTACTGCCGTTTCTCAAGCAGATGTTAGAACTGCTATTTGGAAAGAAAGAAGAGTTGAGTTGGCTTTTGAACATGATAGATTCTATGATCTTGTAAGAACAGGTCAAGCAGCAGCTGCATTTGCTATTGATGGGAAAACATTTACTGTAGGTAAAAATGAACTTTTCCCAATGCCTCAAAAATTTATTAGTGAAGCAAATGGTTTATCGACTCAAAATCCTGGGTACTAATTTTTTAAAATTGTAATTATGAAAAAAAATAAATTTATATATTTTCTTGCCTCAATTGTTGCAGCTCCATTTTTTGTAAGCTGTGCTGGAGATAGCTTAGATACAGTTAATAGCCCAATTGCCTATGAAGCAATTGGTGGCTATGATAACTCAGATGATATTGCTGCAAGTAACTTACTTGTCAAATTAAGTTTTGATGATAATTTAACTGATAGTAAAAACAATATTACTGGATTAGTTGGTAAAAACGTTGGGTACACTCAAGGAATAAAAGGGAATGCCTATAATGGTTCAAGCTCTGAAGAGCGTTATGCAATTGGAAATGCTACAACTGCAATTACATCTTTAAACAATTATACAATTTCATTTTGGATGAATACGGCTAATACTGTTGATCCTGGAACTCCAGGTCAAGGTAAAGGGGCACAAGGTATTTTTTCTATTGTAAGACCACTTGAATTTTGGGGTGGAATTAATGTTTTTATGGAAAATCCTGATGGCGCTTTCCCAAACAGAATCAGATTAAAATTAGGTGTTGAGAATGGAAGAGCTGGAGTTGCTTGGAGAGGGCAAGGCGCTATCATGAATTTAGACAATAGTTTGAACCAATGGGTCCATGTTGTATTTAGTTATAATGCTACAAATAGTACAATTTCGGCCTATGTAAACGGTGAATTAGCTACTAATTTATCTGGTTTTGCTTATGCGCCTTCGGCTGGTGTTGCAGGTGTTGCTACATGGTATGCTGATAATCCAGGAAGTTTGGACAATATGAATAATGCTCCTAAATACGGAAATTTTGAAATGGCAGGCACCAATGGTAAAGTTGTTTTTGGAACACACCAATTTGAAACTACGCCTGCACTTAATAATGGTTCACAACAAGATTGGGCTACTAGTTATGCAGGATTAATGGATGAATTCAGAATTTATAATGTTTCCCTTTCTAATAATGATGTGAAAGCATTGTACTTGTTAGAAAAAGACAATAGATAAAAAATCAGATAAACCTCTAGTTTTTTAAACTAGAGGTTTAATTATTAATCCTATTATTTTATTACGATGAAGATTTCATTATGTTTAGTAGCCCTGATTAGTCTTTTTAATTCTTGCTCGTCTTCTAGCCCAGATACAAAAGGTGGTACGGGAACTCCATTACCTACTACTCCTACAGCACCTATAACTGCTTTAACAGATACGGAAGTTTTAGACCAAGTTCAAAAAGATGCCATAAAGTATTTTTGGGATTATGCTGAACCCAACTCAAAATTAGGAAGAGAACGATATCATACAGACAATCCTAGTTTCGAAGCAAACAAAGTCACAACTGGAGGTTCTGGTTTTGGGTTAATGTCATTGATTGTTGGAATTGATAGAGGTTTTATTCCAAGAGTTGAAGCCGTAACTAGAATGACTACTGCAATGGATTTTCTTGATAAAGCGGATCGTTTTCATGGAGCTTGGGCACATTGGATGGATGGAGCAACTGGTCACGCAATTTCATTTGGTAATAAAGATGATGGTGGTGATATCGTTGAAACAGCTTTCCTGTGTCAAGGATTGATTGCTGTAAGAGAATATTTTAAAAACGGAAATACCCAAGAAATGGCATTATCGGCCAAAGCTGATAATTTATGGAAAGGGGTAGAATGGAGTTGGTATACTAATGGAGAAAACGCCATGTATTGGCATTGGTCTCCTACGTATCAATGGGAAATGAAATTCAAATTAGAAGGGTATAACGAATGTTTGATTGCTTATATTCTAGGAGCAGCTTCACCTACTCATCCAATTCCTGCCGCGGCATATCATGAAGGATGGGCAAGAAGCGGAACTATTGTAACTGGAAAAACACAATATGGAATTCCTTTAATCTTTAAATACAATACGGTTTCTGGAAATGCAGGTCCTTTGTTTTGGGCACAATATTCTTACTTAGGATTAGATCCTTCTCAATTATCGGATCAATATGCAAACTATTGGGATTTGACTCAAAATCAAGCTAAAATTATTTATACTCATTGTGTTACTAATCCAAAAGGATGGAAAGGGTATTCAGATAAATGCTGGGGGCTTACCGCTAGTTATTCTCGAAATGCCGATGGAACAACTGGGTATTCAGCTCATGATACTGATAATGATTTAGGAGTGATAACACCAACAGCAGCGCTTTCATCATTTCCTTATACTCCAACAGAATCCATGAAGTTTCTACATTATTTATATGATGAGAAAAAATCAGATTACGTAGGAATTGCAGGACCTTATGATGCATTTTCACCGAATTACAACTGGGTTACACCGCGTTATTTAGCGATTGATCAAGGAACGATTGCTCCCATGATTGAAAATTACCGTTCGGGTTTAATTTGGAAATTATTTATGAATGCTCCAGAAGTAAAACCCGGCTTAGAAAAATTAGGATTTCATTCGACTAAATATAATTTTTAAAGAATTATGAAATATAAAATTGTATTAATTGCCCTTTTATTTTCTTTTATAACGTATGCCCAAAAAGATATAAATGGAATACTAAAAACCGAAATCGTGCAAAAACACGAAATGGGTTACGCCTTACATATTCCAGTGAATACAAAAGAGAAAAAACCATTAATCATTTTTCTTCATGGTTCAGGTGAAAAAGGAACGGACATTGAAAAAGTAAAAATTCATGGGCCTTTTAAATATTTAAAAACACATGATTTAGACGCCTATGTTTTAGCTCCGCAATGTCCTGAAAATGAAGAATGGGACAATGAAGTATTGTATCGATTGATTTTAAAAATTGAAAAAGAAAACAATATTGATCCAAACCGAATATACCTTACGGGATTAAGTTTAGGTGGTTGGGGATCTTATAATCTCGCGTTTGCACATCCTAATCTATTTGCTGCTCTAGTTCCAATTTCGGGTTTTGTCGATTTAATTCAATTAGAACAGGCTTGCACGATTGCAACTATTCCCACTCATATTTTTCACGGTTTAATGGATGATGTTGTAAATCTAGATTATGCAATTGCAATTTATAAAGAACTAAAAAAATGCAATGGAAATGTAGAGCTAACCATTTTTGATGATTCAGGACATGATAGTTGGTCTCGAGTATATGACAACAAAGAAATTTATGATTGGATGTTCCAACAAATAAAAAAACAATAAGAAATGAATAACAAATTTATCATAGTGTTTTTGTGTTTTTCAGTCTTTGGCTTCAGCCAAAAAAAGGGAAATAAAAAAGCAGAAATTATTAAACCAAAAGCAGAGTTTGTTGCCGAATTAATGGCAAAGATGACTTTGGATGAAAAAATAGGGCAATTAAACTTACCCACTTCAGGCGATATTACTACTGGTGCGGCCAATAGTTCCAATGTTGCTAAAAATATTGAAGAAGGTAAAGTAGGCGGTTTATTTAATATAAAATCGGTTCAAAAAATCAAAGAAGTTCAAAAGATTGCTGTTGAAAAAAGCCGACTAAAAATTCCATTGCTTTTTGGAATGGACGTTATTCACGGGTACGAAACCACTTTTCCTATTCCACTTGGATTGTCTTGTACTTGGGACATGAAGTTGATTGAAAGAAGTGCTCAAATTGCAGCACAAGAAGCAAGCGCCGATGGGATTAACTGGACTTTTTCACCAATGGTTGATATTTCACGCGATCCACGTTGGGGAAGAGTTTCTGAAGGTTCTGGTGAAGACCCATTTTTAGGAAGTGCTATTGCAAAAGCAATGGTGCAGGGATACCAAGGAAATAATTTAGCAAACAACAATACAATTTTGTCATGTGTAAAACATTTTGCATTATATGGGGCTCCAGAAGCGGGTCGTGATTACAATACGGTCGATATGAGCCGAATCAAAATGTACAATGATTATTTTCCTCCTTACAAAGCGGCGATTGATGCTGGTGTAGGTTCTGTAATGGCTTCTTTCAACGAGATTGATGGAATTCCAGCTACAGGGAATAAATGGTTGATGACAGATGTGTTGAGAAAACAATGGGGCTTTAAAGGTTTTGTAGTTACTGATTTTACAGGAATTCCAGAAATGATTCAGCATGGTATGGGTGATTTACAAACCGTATCAGCACTAGCACTAAATGCTGGAATTGAAATGGACATGGTAGGAGAAGGTTTTTTAACTACTTTGAAAAAATCATTAGACGAAAAGAAAGTAAGTTTAGCACAAATTGACAACGCCGTTAAATTGATTCTTGATGCAAAATATGATTTAGGTTTGTTCCAAGATCCTTATAAATATTGTGATGTAAATAGAGCAAAAACAGAAATTTTTACAAAAGATCACAGAGCCGAAGCTAGAAATACAGCGGCACAATCCTTGGTTTTGCTTAAAAATCAAAATCAATTACTTCCATTAAAAAAGACTGGAACTATTGCTGTGATTGGCCCTTTGGCTGATGCTAAAGAAAATATGGCAGGAACTTGGAGTGTAGCTACCAATATGGATAAATCTATTTCTCTTTTGGCAGGAATTAAGGAAGTAACAGGAAATGCGAATGTGCTTTATGCCAAAGGAAGTAATCTAGATTATGATGCTGTTTTTGAACAAAACGCAACCATGTTTGGCAAAACTTTACACCGAGATAATAGAACAAGTGCGGAGTTATTAGTGGAAGCGTTAAAAATAGCTAGTCAATCGGATGTGATTGTTGCGGCTCTAGGAGAATCTGCTGAAATGAGTGGAGAAAGCAGTAGCCGTACTAAACTGGAAATTCCGCAAGCTCAAAAAGACTTATTGCAAGAATTACTTAAAACTGGAAAACCAGTTGTTCTGGTATTGTTTACAGGACGTCCATTGGTTTTAGTACAAGAAAACGAAACTGTTCCAGCAATATTGAATACTTGGTTTGCGGGTAGCGAAGCTGGTTCAGCAATTGCCGATGTTTTATTTGGTGATGTAAATCCTTCGGGTAAATTATCAGCAACATTTCCTAGAAGTGTAGGACAAGTGCCTATTTATTACAATCAAAAAAATACAGGAAGACCTCTTGGTAATAAAGAAGGAAAGTTTGAAAAATTCAGATCAAATTATATTGATGAAAGAAACGAACCTTTATATCCTTTTGGTTTTGGATTGAGTTATACCACATTTAAATATTCAAATTTAAAAATCTCATCGGAGAAAATGAACGTCAATGATACGGTAAAAGTAAGTGTTGACGTTACTAATGACGGAAATTACGATGGAAAAGAAGTAGTTCAATTGTACATTAGAGATTTAGTGGGTTCAGTTACCAGACCCATAAAAGAGTTAAAAGGATTTCAAAAAATATTCCTTAAAAAAGGAGAAACACAAATAGTGACTTTTGAAATATCAGAAGAAACATTAAAATTTTATAATTCCGAATTGCAATTTGCTGCTGAGCCGGGTGCTTTTGAGGCTTTTGTAGGTACAAATTCTGATACGGATATGAAAGTTGTTTTTGAGTTGAATAAATAGTTTGGTTTTTATTTTACTTGGTTTACCCTTCAGTTTAAGTACTGGAGGGTTTTTTTATGTAAAATTGTATGCTACTATCTGTTACTTATAAGGTAAGAATTTGCTATTTTAGCAATTCTAAAAACGTTACTAAATGAAATACTATTTCTCTTTTTTCCTTCTGTTTGCGATGAGTTTACTTCACGCACAAAGTATTCAATCTCCTTCCAATAAAATAACTTTAAATTTTAAACTTGCTGGAAATGGACAACCTGCTTACTCCGTTAATTATAAAAATAAGACAGTTATTCTTGAAAGTATTCTTGGAATAAAATTAAAAGAAAAACCAGCTTTAGACGCTAATTTTGAAATTACAACATCTACAAAAGCAACATTCAATGAGACTTGGCAACCCGTTTTAGGAGAACAAGCCAATATCGTTAATCATTACAACGAACTTACAATAGCACTAACTCAAAAAGGAACCAATGTAAAAATGAATATCATTTTTCGAGTTTTTGATGAAGGAGTCGCTTTTAGATATGATTTTCCAAGACAAAAAGAATTGAATTATTTCATCATTTCTGATGAAGAAACACAGTTTAATTTAACTGACGACAATAAAGTTTTTTGGATTCCTGGCGATTTTGACAGTAATGAATACGAATATAATGAAACCAAATTATCTGAAATTGATAATACCAAAATTAATATGAATAATGGAATTGGTGTAAAATCTATTCCAGGGAAATATATGGTTCAAACGCCATTGATGATGAAATCTCCGGCAGGATTATATCTCAATATTTTTGAAGCAGCAGTAGTGAATTATCCTGTGATGCATTTAAATGTGGGTGTAAACAATTATAAATTAACATCTCAATTAGTTCCTAATGCGATTGGAGATAAAGCCTATTTACAAACGCCATGTGTATCGCCTTGGAGAACGATTATGGTGAGTGACGATGCAAGAGATATTGTGAGTTCCAAAATGATTTTAAACTTAAACGAGCCTTCAAAAATTGAAGATACTTCATGGATCAAACCAATGAAATATGTTGGAATTTGGTGGGAAATGCATGTTGGTAAATCAACTTGGGATTATGCAGGTTCTCAAAATGCTACTAATTTTGCCGATGCTCCCAAAGCGTCAGGAAAACATGGAGCGACTACTGAAAATACAAAAAGATATATTGATTTTGCTGCTAAAAACGGTTTTGATGGCGTTCTGGTAGAAGGATGGAATGTAGGTTGGGAAGATTGGAATGGAAACTGGAAAGAGGAAGTTTTTGATTTCACTACGCCTTATCCCGATTTTGATATAGCTGCTATTTCGGCTTACGCCAAATCAAAAAACGTGAAAATGATTATGCACAATGAAACTTCGGGTTCTGTTGCTAATTTTGAGCGTCATTTAGATCGTAATTTTGAGAACATGGTGAAATACGGTTATCCAGCGACCAAAACGGGTTATGTGGGTAAAATTATTCCTCGCGGAGAATTTCACGACGGACAAACCATGGTGAATCATTTTAATTATGTTGCACGACGTGCTGCCGATTATAAATTAATGGTCAATTCACATGAATCATCACATCCTACAGGTTATGGTAGAACCTATCCTAATTATGTGGCTGCCGAAGCCGCTCGTGGAACGGAGTTCAATGCGTGGAGTATTGGAAATCCTCCAATGCATGAAACAATTTTACCATTTACAAGACTTCTAGGAGGTCCAATGGATTATACTCCAGGAATTTTTGAAATAAAAATGAGTTATTATGACAAAAATAAAACGGAACAAGTGCATACAACATTAGCAAAACAATTGGCTTTGTATGTGACTATGTATTCTCCAATTCAAATGGCAGCCGATTTGCCAGAGAATTATGAAAAATATCCCGATGCTTTTCAGTTCATCAAAGATGTCGCTGTAGATTGGGATGAAAGCAAATACCTTGAAGCAGAACCGGGTGATTATTTAACGGTAGTCAGAAAAGCAAAAGGGAAAGAATCATGGTTTCTAGGTGCAATTACTGATGAAAACGCTAGAAAATCAACAATTAAACTTGATTTCTTGACTCCAGGACAAAAATACAAAGCAACAATCTACGAAGACGCAAAAGATGCCGATTGGAAAAAAAATCCAATTGCTTACAAAATAAAAACAATGGAAGTTACGAGTAAATCTAATATCAATTTGAACTTGGCTCCAGGTGGAGGAACTGCTATTAGTTTTGAACCAATAAAATAAAAAAAAACCTGCAATATTTAAAGTAATCAGGATTTTAAAATGCGGAACCTATTTTGAAATTAACTTAACTATTTATGAAAAAAACAACTTTATTAGCGCTATTATTAATTGGAAGTTCGGCTCTATATGCTCAAAAAACGGATGAACAAGTTCTAAAAGAAATTTACAAATCAGCATTAACAAATTCTACATGTTATTCTTGGTTGGATCATTTGTCTAACTCAATTGGTTCCCGTTTATCAGGATCTGCAAATGCTGAGAAAGCAGTTTTGTATACTAAAGGGGAAATGGAAAAAATAGGTTTTGACAAAGTCTATTTGCAAGAAGTAATGGTCCCTAAATGGGTAAGAGGCGAAAAAGAAACCGCTTATATTTTAGATAATAAAACAAAAACTACGGTGCCTATTTGTGCTTTGGGTGGTTCTATAGCTACTGCTTCAAATGGACTAACTGCAGAAGTGATTGAAGTACATTCTTTGGAAGAATTAAAAACATTGGGAACAGAAAAAATAAAGGGCAAAATTGTATTTTTCAACAGACCCATGGATAACGAACAAATAGAATCGTTTCATGCGTATTCTGGTGCTGTAGATCAAAGGTACGCGGGAGCTAAAGAGGCTTCAAATTTTGGTGCTGTTGGAACCATCGTACGCTCCATGAATTTGAGATTAGATGATTTTCCACATACAGGAGCTCAGAGTTATGGTGATATTCCAAAAGCGCAATACATTCCAACCGCTGCAATAAGTACAAATGGAGCTGAATTATTAAGCAAAACACTGAAGAATAACCCAAAACTACAATTTCACTTTAAACAATCTTGTAAGCAGTATGATGATGTTTTGTCGTATAATGTAGTAGGAGAAATTACCGGTATGGAGCATCCAGAAAACATTATGGTTGTTGGAGGTCATTTAGATTCTTGGGATTTAGCTGACGGTTCTCATGATGATGGAGCAGGAGTAGTGCAAAGTATGGAAGTGATGAATATTTTTAAAAATCTAGGATATAAACCAAAAAACACGATGCGTGTTGTTCTTTTCATGAATGAAGAAAATGGTTTACGAGGAGGAAATAAATATGAAGAATTAGCTCAGAAAAACAAAGAAAACCACATATTTGCTTTAGAAAGTGATTCTGGAGGATTTAGCCCAAGAGGTTTTTCATTAGAATGTGATGCCGTAAATTTTAAAAAAATCGCCAGTTTCACTACTTTATTCGAACCATACTTAATTCATAGTTTTGTAGAAGGACATAGTGGATCTGACATTGGTCCATTAACTTCTAAAAAAATAGTAAAAGCAGGTTTAAAACCAGACTCACAACGTTATTTTGATTACCATCATGCAGCAAATGATAAATTTGATGCAGTAGATAAAAGAGAATTGGAATTGGGAGCAGCAACAATGGCCTCTTTGATTTATTTAGTAGATCAAAATGGAATTGTAGAATAATTAAAATTGTAATACTATTAAAAACCACAAGTTGATTCTTGTGGTTTTTTTATGTTTTAAAATAAATTAAGTTTTTTCTTTTTTGTGAATGCCATCCCCTAATAAAATAGAGAGAGTTTTTAGGCTCTCAGTACGTTCAGCAATTAGTTTTATTATACTGATGAACGGAATAAACAAAATCATTCCCGCAGCGCCCCATAAAATGCCACCAGCTGTAATCATTATAATGATAACAAGTGTATTTATTTTTAAACGGCTGCCTACGGCAAAAGGGAATATTACATAGGCTTCCAAAATTTGAACTATCGAAAAAACAAGAATAACACCTAATGGATACCAAATAGAGTTAAAGGTAATCCATGAAATCGCTATTGGTAATAGTGACGAAATCATTATGCCGATATAGGGGATAAAAGTAAGAATAGAGGCTATGAAACCAAACACGAAAGGGTGAGGGATTCCAATAATTGCAAGCCCAATACTGTTTAAAAGCCCAACGATTAGATAAACTAATGCCATTCCTTTTATAAAATTATAGTAAGCATTGATGGTTTCAACTAGGACTTCATGAACAGTTTCTTTTTTGTCAGATGGAAAAATTTGGTATAATACTTCAGCTAACATGCTACGATGATATAGAATAAGGGCTGAAAAAACGGGTATTATTAAAATAAAAAAAGCATACCCTGATAAGGAATATAAAATAGTTTTGAATGCTGAAAAAGTTTCTGATCCAGAATTATTTATTGCGTTTTTAAAAAAAATAGTCTGTTCTTCTGTAGTGATGCCGAAATGTTCAGAGGTGTAAACACTAACTTGAGCTAATGCTTCTAGTAACTTTATTTTAAACGGCTCCCATTCGGTTAAAAATTCATTTATTTGTAAAAAAAGCAGGTATAAAATGCCACTGCTTATAAAGAGCACCATAAAGATTGCGATTAGGATAGCAATCGTTTGACTCATTCCCTTATGTTCCATCCATTTACAAACGGGATAAAGAATGAAACTAATCAATAATGAAAAACTAAGGGGAATGAATAGTGTTTTACCAAAATAAAGAATAACACAAACGAGTACAACGGATTGTAATATCTTGGTTGTAGAAAATTTCCAACTGGTAGATCCTGTATTTGGTATTTTTGGAATTAGTATCATAAAAACACTTGAATTTTAAAGTTAGAGTTTCTTTTTTCACACAATTCCGTTTTTATAATTACTAAGAATAGTACAATATACTGCTATTAATTAGGAAAAGTTATAATAAATTTGGCTCCTTCATCTATTTTACTTTCTAAAGCGATATGACCACCTAGACTTGTTATATGGTTGTAAACTAAATATAATCCTATACCATTACTGTCAAGATTTGTATGAAATTTTTGGTGCAAGCCAAAAATCTTATCTTTTACTTTATCCATGTCAAAACCTATTCCATTATCTGTAATAATCAATTGTTTTACTCCATTGTCTAAATTAGAAGAGATAGTAATAACTGGTGATTTATCTCTTTTACCATATTTTATAGAGTTGGTAATTAAGTTCAAAAAAATGCTTTTTAAATAGGCTTTATTAAAATTAACTGTTTCAAAATTTGAAAAATCAATATTTATTAATGTCAATGAATTTTGAATTAATGAATTAATGGAAAGCAGTACTTCTTGTAAAGAGTCATTTAAATTTATTTTTTCAATTTTGGCAATGAGATCATTTTTTTTGTCCAAAATTTTAACATAATCATTTAGGGTATTTTTTAACCCATCGGATGTTGTTTTTAGTATTGAAATTAATTCAAGTGTTTCGGAATCTGTTATTTGTGAAGTATCCAAAAGTTCAAAAACGGAAAGTAAATTATTTACAGGTGATCTTAAATCATGCGCAGAGGTATAAGTAAGCTGTTTGTAATCTTCATTGATTTTTGTTAGTTCTGCAATATGGAGGTTTCGTTCATGTTCAATTTCTTTTTTGTAAGTTATGTTTTTTGCTATTGCATAAACTAATTGATCATGGTCTATAGGTAAAGACGTCCATAACAACCAAACGATTGTCCCATTTTTAGTTAAATACCTGTTTTCAAAATTGAATAATGGAATTTTCTTTTTTAGCTCATTTCGAGCCGATTCAGTACTGTTTTTGTCATCAGTGTATACAAAATCATTAATAGGTCTTGACAGTAATTCTTCTTCAGTATATCCTAGTAATTTAGAAACGGCAGGGTTTATCCTCTTAAAAAAACCATCATAACCAGCGACACATAATAAATCAGGAGACGTATCGAAAAAAATCTCAAAATTTTTGAATGTTTCTGGGTCATGATTTACCGCTTTTCCTTCAGCTCGTATCATTTGTTTAATTTTTTATTTTACTGAATTTTATAAATTAAAACTAAAACCATCTTTTAATATTACTAAAGTAACAATTATAAATTAAATAGCACCCAATTTATGAGCCAAAACTATTATAAAATAAGGGTTTTTGCTTATTTTAGAGTATAAATACCTATAGATTTAAAATAAAAAAGGAGATTGTTAGAATTAACAATCTCCTTTTTTTAAGCTAAACAACTTTAATTATATTTTAAAAATCCCTCCAAAAGCAATTAGTCTTTGAAAAAAGAAAAAGTCTTGTGAAGCACGATCTTCGGCACTTTGTGTTGTACGAATATCTTGCATATTTATATAACCACCTTTTAATTCTCCCTGAACATAAAAATGTTTGAAAAAAGTGACATTTAAACCTGCTTTCAATGAAGTTCCATATCCTGAAACATGAAAATCATCGTGGCGTTCTTTACCTAATAGTGTTGTATTCGTTTTGGGATATAATAAACCTAAACCAACACCTTCAGTTAAATTTACTTGGATTTTATCAGTATTCCCTATTTTAAATAATGATGAAATATCATCATGTCTTGAAAATTCAGTGTTCACATAATTCAAACCATCTGTATGTTCATACATCAAGAATTTTTCAGTCATTACTGTTGGAGTATTGTTGTACGTCCCATCAAACTCTGATCCAGTTGCGATTGTTCCAGTCACATTTACGGTTTGATCTTGTGTCATAACATACTTCATATGGTCCACACCAAGAGCAATGCTATAATGGTCATTAATGAAATACCCCATTCTGAAATTCGTTTGAGGAATAGTCATTCTTGTAGGATTTATATAGTCCACATGCCATCCTTTTGGTTTGTCATGTGCAGTCATGTTATCCAAAGTAAAATTGTAATCTTTACCACGAAAATTCACATCCGATTTGGTGTAGCTTTCTCTATTTCCTCCCCATGACACAAAGAATTTTCCTTTGTTGTGAGCAGTATATTTATCTTGTATTTTAATTTCTTCTTGAGCGTTTGCTATATTACAAAGGCATAAAGCTAAGAATGCTGTATATAAAAATATCTTTTTCAATGCGTGTATTATAAAAATTAAAATTTATTAACCGTTTGTCTAATAGCGACTAACTTGGTCATTAAAGCTTCAAAATAATCTAAATGTAACATGTTAGCACCATCACTTTTTGCATTTGCTGGATCAAAATGAGTTTCAATAAAAATACCATCTACACCTACAGCAATTCCTGCTTTGGCAATCGTTTCAATCATGTCTGGTCTTCCACCAGTTACACCAGCAGTTTGATTGGGTTGTTGTAAAGAATGTGTTACATCTAGTACTGTCGAAGCATAATGTTGCATAGTAGGAATTCCTCTAAAATCAACAATCATGTCTTGGTAGCCAAACATAGTTCCACGATCTGTAACCATTACGTTCTCATTATTGCAATCCAATACTTTTTGTACTGCATGTTTCATGCTTTCTGGACTCATGAATTGTCCTTTTTTCAAGTTGACTACTTTACCAGTATTGGCAGCAGCCACAACTAAATCCGTTTGACGTACTAAAAAAGCTGGGATTTGTAAAATATCTACATACTGAGCTGCCATTGCCGCATCCTCATTTGTATGAATATCAGTCACAGTTGGAACTCCAAAAGTTTCCGAAACTTTTCTTAAAATTTTTAAAGCTTTTTCATCACCAATTCCTGAAAAACTATCAATTCTAGAGCGATTTGCTTTCTTAAAGGATCCTTTAAAAACATAAGGAATTTGTAATTTATCAGTAATACCAATCAATTTTTCAGCAATTCTCATTGCCATTTCTTCACCTTCAATGGCGCAAGGACCAGCTAATAAAAAGAAATTTCCGCTGTCAGTATGTTTAATTTGTGGGATATGTTGTATGTTCATTTGAGTATGATTTTTTAAAGTGCAAAGGTAGTTATGATTTACGATTTAGTCTTTACTTATTAACATTTTTTATAGAGAATAATAGTATGTTTTGGAGCTATTTCCTGCTATACGCTTGTATCTTCTTGTTTTTAAAGAAAAAACAAGAAGGATACCGCTTCTATCAGGGCTAGGGGAGTTGTTTATTGATTATTTTTCTTCAATCCAAAGCCAACTGGAACTTTCAAAATTCCTTTTTCATAAATGTTCATATACAATAGAATAGGTTTTTTTAAACCATCCCATTTTACTTCATATACATCAAGAAATCCTGCACCCATTTCGCTTCTTTTTGTTGGGAATGGACAACAACTTTCTAATTTACTAAAGCTTATTTTTTCCCCTTTTGGTCCAGTTAAGGCATTCAAAAAACGTTCTTGATTGATGGTTTCATTTCGCGTGCTATAATAAAATACATTGATCGGATAATCTTTATCATATCCGTATTTTTTGTCTTTACTATACTCGGTAATTACAAAAGTATTATCAGAGGTTAATTTTGGAATTGGGGCATTATCATCAACGTTTTTCAAAGTTGACTTGGTACTTACACATGAAATGGCAAATGATACTAATGCAAAATAAAGCAGGACTTTTTTCATGATTGTGATGAAATTAGATTCTTTTAAATTTATTGTAGTACAAATATACTGAGAACTATATAGGGGATTACTACTACAATAAATATTTGTGATGAAATTCTTAGAATTGTAAATAGTAGAATCCTTACTTTTGCATCAAAATAGAATTAATTATGGGTATCTTTTTTCAAACTTGGCCTTGGTACATATCTGGTTTTTTAATTGGATTGATCATGCTATGTTTAACTTATTTTGGTAAATCGTTCGGAATGTCATCTAATCTTCGGTCAATGTGTACGATATTAGGGGCAGGGAAGCGCACTGCTTTTTTTGACTTTGACTGGAAATCACAGCGATGGAATTTAGTTGTAGTTTTAGGTGCTATGTTAGGTGGTTTTGTAGCAGTACATTTCATGAGTGATCCATCAAATGTTTCAATTAACCCTAAGACTATTGAGCAATTAGCTCAACTAGGAATTGATGCTCCAAATGGGAAGTTAGTTCCTGATTCACTCTTTGGCCCTCAAGTTTTTCAATCACCCAAAAGTATCCTGATTCTTCTTATTGGTGGTCTACTTATTGGTTTTGGTACTAGATATGCCGGTGGATGTACCTCTGGGCATGCTATTTCGGGATTGAGTAATTTACAAATTCCTTCTTTAAAAGCAGTTATTGGTTTTTTTGTTGGTGGTTTAATTATGGCTTATTTTATATTCCCATTAATTTTTTAGAAAATGAAAGTATTAAAATATTTATTAGTTGGTTTTGTATTCGGAATTGTATTAACAAAGTCGGAAGCCGTTTCTTGGTACCGAATTTATGAAATGTTTCAGTTTCAATCTTTCCATATGTACGGAATCATTATGGTCGCAATTGGTACGGGTGTTATTGGTATCCAAATTATAAAAAGAAAAAACATTAAAGACATAAAAGGGAGGCCAATTGAAATTGTAGATAAAGAACCGGGATCAATCCGCTACTGGGTTGGTGGTATTTTATTTGGATTGGGTTGGGCATTAGTTGGTGCTTGTCCAGGACCTATTTATATATTATTAGGAGCTGGTTTTTGGAGTATTCTTATTGTGCTTTTTGGCGCTTTATTTGGAACGTATTTGTATGGCGTTTTTAAAGATAAATTACCTCATTAACATTTATTATAATTGCATTATTGATAGCATTTTCTATAAAAAGGGAATGCTATTTTTTTTATTTAATTTTAAAATTCCCACTACAATCAAATATTGAGCAATTAGATAGGTTATCATAATGAAAAATGAACTCATTACTATAGGGGTATAAAACTTATTGAACGCCAAAATACTATCTGAAGTTACAAAAGCGATTGCACCAATCAAAATGTACCAGTTGCCTGGTTCTTCCCAGTTCAAAAAACCTTTATAGGCAAATAAAAGCATGGTAGAAATAACTAGAGCATACACAAATACAGGTATTGTTAAATCACCTAGATTGGGTAGTAGAATAGAAATCATAATGATTAAGTACATTATAATTGTAGTAACTCCAATCCAGAATACCGCTTTATTTTTTCTGTTTTTATATCTTAATTGTTTATTAAATAGTAATATATAGATAATATGTGAGATTAAAAAAGCAATTAATCCTACTATGAAAAATAGTTCGTCACGATCTGCAAAAAGGAGAATGATGTCTCCAAACCATGAAAAAGTTAATGCTGCTAAAAGGTATTTTTTAGAAGAAAACGCTCCACTAAAATAAACTCCTAAAATAAGAAACGGAAGCAAAAGGGGTTTCATAAACCAAGCAATTGATTCTTGATCAACAAGGAGAAGGAGTAAATAAACAATACTTAAACCCAAATATCCAATTAATAATTTATTATTTTTCATGTTATGAGTTTATAAGTTAACAGATACAGCACTTTTTATTTTGAAATCAAATAGCGTAAAATAAATTGCTATTCCCAATGAAAATAGGAGGTAAGTAATTATTATATAATTACCCATAGGTAAAATAGAATTTAGTCCAAACCAATCTCCAAAGTAAATTAAAATCCCAAGACCAAATAACAATCGGAAGGTTTCCCAATAGATTGAAAATCTATTTTTATCCATTAATTCCGTATAGCTGAAAATAGTTATAAAAATAAAAAATCCATAAATAAAGATATTGGGCAAACCTATTTGGGCTATATTGTTAAATAAATAGCTAACAAATAGTAAAGTAATCAGTGCTTGAATAATAGACCAACTAATTAATTTAGTTGAGTTCTCGGCACCATATTTTTTAAAATTATAAACATCTGATATTTTTTTTACTGGATATTTTTCTTCAAAATGCTCTGGTCGCCAGCCAGTGGGTTTAAACCAAATTGTCAATTTGTCTTTCCAGCTTTCGGTACGCCAAGCATCCATAATTAATAGTCCTAAATGTTGATAATTTATTCGAATAGGGTTCCAAGTTCCGGCTGGTCTAGTTATTCCAAAAACGGGTGGTACTTCGTCTAATTCTTCTTGAAAAGTACCAAACCATTTGTCCCAAATAATAAAAATTTGTGAATGATTTTTATCAAGATATTCTGGATTTATAGCGTGATGAACTCGATGATGTGATGGAGTTACAAGGACATGCTCTAAAAACCCCATTTTTTTAATATGTTTTGTGTGGTACCAAAATTGTAAAAATAGTTGAATAGGTAGTGTTATTGCAATTACTTTAGCAGGAACGCCCAGAAGTGCTGCTGGAATAAGTATAAAAGTAAATAGATTAATAAAACTGGAAACCGTTTGACGTAAAGCACAAGCTAGGTTAAACTCCTCACTACTATGATGTATAGCATGTTTATTCCAGAAAAAATTTACTTGATGGGACAATCGATGGGTCCAGTATCCATAAAAATCGATGACAATAAAAGCTACTAAATAGGTTGCAATAGTATTTTCAATATGATAAATAGCTATTTTTGAAACGATCCATTCATAAGAAATAAAAGTAATACTAAGTCCTAATACATCTTTAACTGCGTTTGTAATTCCGGAACTAATACTGGAAACGCTGTCCATTAATGGAACATGATTCTCCCCTTTGTATAAATCATACATTTTTTCAATAATAATTAGTACCAAAAAAAGAGGCATCGCAATGATTAATATTTTACCATATTCTTCCATAAAAAAAAACGTTCTATTTTATTCAAATATAGAATAAAATAGAACGTTTAATGAATTATCGTTAAATAAAAAGCTATTTAATTGCCTTATTGTTTGAAATCAAACAATTTCAGCACTTAATCCTGCTTCTAGTAATTGTGTACATTGTGGTTTCAATTTATCAATAGGTCCTGTTTTCACAGTACATTTCCCATTATAATGTACAATTAAAGAACATTGTTCCGCTTGTTCAGGTGTATGTTCACAAACACGCATTAGAGTGTCGATTACATGGTCAAAAGTATTTACATCATCATTATACACGATAATTTCGTTGTTTAATGTAGGTGCTTCTTTTCGACTTACTTTTTCTCTTATTTTTTCTTTAGTACTCATTTTGTAGGTTTTTGTACTTTCGTTATTAATAAAACTAATACTAATTTACGTATTTTAATGAAACCCAGTTATTTCTTTCAAATTTTTTAACATAAGTTAACCCTTTTTCTGTACATGAAGCATCTATAAAAGGGATGTCTTCCGTGTAAAAACCACTTAAAAGAAGGGTTCCTTTTGGATTTAGACAATCTACGTACGCTTGCATATCGTTCAACAAAATATTTCGATTGATATTGGCAATGATTAAATCATATTTTTTTCCTTCTAATAATGAAGCTTCACCTTCATAAACTGTAATGTGTTTGCAGTGGTTGCGCTCTGCATTTTCAATAGAATTCAAGTAACACCAGTTATCGATATCTATTGCATCGATAGGTTGCGCCCCTTTCATTTCAGCAAGAATTGCTAAAATAGCAGTTCCACATCCCATATCTAGGGTTTTCATACCAGTTACGTCAATTTCTAATAAATGTTGAATCATCATATGTGTAGTTTCATGATGACCTGTACCAAAACTCATTTTTGGTTCAATTAAGATATCAAATTCAGCATCCGTTTTTGGGTGAAAAGGTGCACGTACATGACAGTTTCCTTCTACATCGATAGGTTCAAAATTCTTTTCCCATTCCTCATTCCAGTTAACTTGATCTATTTCTTCAAAGGTATAGTCAATTTCAAATTCTTCCGATTTTAAAATATTGATGTTCTCCAGAATCATTTCATCCCATAAATCTTTTTGTACAAAAGCGGATATACCAGATTCAGTTTCAGTAAAACTTTCAAAAGCAGTTTCACCTAACTCTGCAATTAATATTTCTGAACCCAATTCTTTTGGTTCAATTGTAAAATGGTATCCTATATAAATATTTGACATGTTTAATTTTTTTGCAAAGGTAGTATTTCTCTTTTTATGGAATTATATAAAAATAAAAAAAGCGGTAAAATACATTTTACCGCTTTTTTAATATGTTAATTTTATTTTAGATTGCATTTACAATTGCAACAAAATCATCAGCTTTTAATGCAGCACCACCAATAAGACCACCGTCTACATCTGGTTTAGAGAAAATTTCTTTTGCATTTTCTGGTTTAACGCTACCTCCATAAAGGATTGAAACATCTTCAGCAATATCACTTCCGAAAGCTTTGCGAACCGTTTCTCTAATGAATTCATGCATTTCTTGTGCTTGTTCTGGTGAAGCAGTTTCTCCAGTTCCTATTGCCCATACTGGCTCATAAGCCAAAACAACATGTTCCCAATCTTTTGCTTCGATTTGGAACAATCCATCTCTTAGTTGGTTTTCAACAATGTTGAAATGGTTTTGAGATTGACGATCTTTCAATTCTTCTCCAAAACAGAAAATAACCATCATGTCATGCTCTAAAGCAGTATTTACTTTACTTGCAATTAAAGCATCCGTTTCATTGAAAATAGCTCTACGCTCAGAGTGTCCAAGTATAACAATATCTACACCAACACTTTTTAACATATCTGCTGAAATTTCACCTGTAAAAGCGCCACTTTCTGCTTGATGTACATTTTGTGCAGCAACGTCGATATTAGTAAACTGTAAATGATCAACTGCTGAAGCTAGATTTACGAATGTAGGAGCTACAATAACTTTAGCATCTGTATCAGTAGGTATTTTAGCAATTAATTCATTCAATAAATCTTCTGTTTGCTCTGCATTTTTATGCATTTTCCAGTTTCCTGCAACTATCTTTTTTCTCATTTTAGTTTGTATTATATTTCAATATTTGTTTTTAGTTCTTTATTGTGTAACGTTTATTTTAATTTAGCTAATGTGGCATTGATTTTATCAAAATCAGTTTCAATTGCTCGGTATAAAACTATTTTTCCTGTTTTGTCAAGGATAATATATCTTGGAATCCAATCTAAATCAATAGCATTTCCAAAAACACCTTTCATTTGATCATTAGCCATATAATGATCCCCTTTAAGTTCGTGTTTTTCAATTCCTGCGATCCATTTATCAGCTGTTTTGTCCATTGAAATGAATATGTAGGCTACATCAGGATTTTTGGCTTGTAATTCTTTTATTTTTGGCATTGCTTTTACACAGTCACCACACCAGGAAGCCCAAATTTCAATAACTACCGTTTTTCCTTCCGCTTTTTTGATTATATCTTGAAAAGCTACTTGGTTTCCTTCTGGAGTTAATAATGTTTCAGATAATGCTTCTTTTGTAAATTCCGTTTTTTGTGCATTTGAACATGAAAATGTAGCGAATGCAACGAATAGAGCCAGTATTTTTTTCATTAAATAAAAATTTTAGTAAAGTTAAACAAACAATTGGAAAGTAATATATAGAATATCATTTTTTGAAAATAGAATTTGAAATTACAAAAACAATATCGATATAGTTAGTAAAAATAACAAAATAGACACAAAACGATTGAAAAAAGCCACGATGATTTGAGTTCATACGTGGCTTATTCGTTTTTTTTTCAGAATTAGTTACGGAACAAAAATTTTATAAATTCCTGTATTTTGATTGAATTCAAAATCAGAATTCTTTATGGCAACTTCATTAAATTCGGTGTAACTACAACCATCACTTATTCTGGATGCATCTACATATAAACTAAAAAGTGCTTTTTCTTGTATTGTAATAGAATAATTTATTTTTTCTGTTTTCCAACCAATAGTATGGATACTGATGATGTTTTGTCCGTTTTCCGCAATAAATGTAAAAGGCACTTTGCTATTGTTTGATAAGTCAATTATTGTAATTTGATTGGATTGATACGTTCCATTTGTGAATAGATTTTCTCCTGAAGTTTTATTTACAATTTCAAAATTAAAACCACTTGGTGGAGTGAAACATAATTTTCGATTTGATTCTAATTGATTGGTACATCCTACAAATACAACTATTAAGACTAGCAATAAAATTTTAAATAAATTTTGCATAAATTATTTTTTTTAAAGAATCAAATTAATAGCAATTTGTAAAACCTATATTATTACAACTTTAAATCTTTAATATCATTATAATGCACTTTTTGTTTGATAGTTCCTTTTTCAAGAATTACAATACTAGGATTTGCTCTTTCAATTGTTTTTAAGGCTATTGCGTCACATGTATAAAAGTCAAATTGAAGTCCGTATTTTTTCTTTGCTTTAGCAATTTCTTCTAAAGAGGAGTTCGTCATCCCTATTACTTTATATCCTTTAGCAGTAGCTTCTTGATTTAACTTTTCTAGTTTTACCATACCACCTTCTTCAGCTGTAATTAAATCATAAGTAACAATCATCAATAATTTAGGTTCTTGTAACAATTCTTCTTTATAGTCTGAATCGTCTTTCATCATCGTAAAATCATGAATAGGAGGAACGTAACCTTCAGTGATAACTTTGTCTTTTCTATCAACAAATTCAGCTCCTTCAGGCAGATTCATCAAATCATTTTCTGAGAATTCTTTGTCAACACCATTCACTTTGTATATAAAAGTCATTTCCACAACGGATTTTGGAGCGCCTTCTGGAATTTCCATTCCTTTTTCAATATTGTTTCCTACTTTATAAGGTCGGAAATCAATAATAGGCAAGTGATTTAGTACCCAAACCGCCATCAGCATGCATAAAAGAATACTTGCATAGGCAATAATATTTTGTATGCTATTTTGAAATAAAGGTTTTACTAGTCGTTTGTTGATGAATAAAATTAATATAAAAAACAATAAAACAATATCCTTAGCAAATGATTGCCATGGAGTTAAGTGTAGTGCGTCACCAAAACAACCACAATCCTTCACCACATCATAATAAGCAGAATAGAATGTTAAAAAAGTAAAAAACACAATCATAAGAAGCAAACTCCAAATAGTAAACTTTGATTTATATCCAATGAGTAACATGACACCCAAAACCACTTCTACAATTACTAGAAACAAGGCCAAACCTAAAGCAAATGGCACTAAAAAAGGCATGTTAAATACAGGTTCACTAAAATATTCGGCTAATTTATAAGAGAAACCTACAGGGTCATTTAGTTTTATTAATCCTGAAATAATAAATAGTAATCCTACGAAAATCCTAGAGAATTGAGTAATTAAGTTTTTCATTATTTTCCTTTAAAATTCATTAATATAAGTGCAAAAATCGAATAGTTAATCATATCTTGATAATTGGCATCAATTCCTTCAGATACGATGGTTTTCCCTTTATTATCTTCTATTTGTTTTACTCGAAGTAATTTTTGTAAAATTAAATCGGTCAAAGAACTCACACGCATTTCACGCCAAGCTTCACCGTAGTCATGATTTTTGGCTTCCATTAATTCTTTGGTTAATTTAATTTGGGCATCATATAATTCGGTAGCTTTTTCAACATTCAAATCAGGTTGGTCGACTACGCCCAATTCTAATTGAATTAATGCCATTATCGAATAGTTGATAATTCCTATGAATTCACCGGTTTCATCTTCGTCGACTTTACGGATTTCATTTTCTTGTAAACTTCTAATTCTTTGTGCTTTGATGAAAATTTGATCGGTTAATGATGGCAGTCTTAATATGCGCCAAGCACTTCCATAATCTTTCATTTTATTGATAAATAGTGATCGACAAATTGCGACTATGTTATCATATTCTTGAGAAGTATTCTTCATTATTGATGTATATTTGTCTAAAATTTTCTCAAAAATAGGGATAAAATTTAAAAAAAATTAGCGTTTAAAGTTTAAAGTTGCAGGAATGCATCCGTTTTATTGGTCAAGATCATTAAACTTTAAACTAGAAACTTTAAATAAAGAAGTAATGACAATAAATTGTAAAGGGCAACTGATTGATTTAGCGCATCCAAAAGTGATGGGAATTTTAAATGTAACGCCTAACTCTTTTTTTGACGGAGGAAAGTACAATGATGAAAATGAAATACTTTCTCAGGTTAAGAAAATGCTAAATGAGGGGGCTACTTTTATAGATATTGGTGCCTATTCTAGTAAGCCTAATGCGGAGTTTGTTACTGAAGAAGAGGAAATTGCCCGAATTGTTCCTGTCATTCAATTAATTTTAAAACAGTATCCAGAAACGTTACTTTCTATTGATACTTTTAGAGCTGGAGTTGCAAAGGCTTCTCTAGAAAATGGTGCTGCACTTATTAATGATATTGCCGCAGGCAACCTAGATGAAAAAATGTTTGAAGTTGTAGCAGAGTATAATGTTCCTTACATCATGATGCAAATGAGAGGTACACCTAAAACGATGCAAACCATGACAAGTTATAATGATATTGTCAAAGAAATGCTTTTTTATTTTTCTGAAAAAATTGCCAAAGCTAGAAGTTTTGGAATTAATGATTTAATTATTGATCCAGGTTTTGGTTTTGCTAAAACATTGGAGCAAAATTATGAGGTGATGAAAAAAATGGAATTATTTCAAATGTTAGATTTGCCATTATTGGTAGGAATTTCTAGAAAATCTATGATTTATAAAGTATTAGAAACAACTGCTAATGAAGCTCTAAATGGAACCACTTTTCTAAATACAATTGGACTGACAAAAGGTGCAAATATATTGAGAGTTCATGACGTAAAAGAAGCGGTTGAGTGTGTGAAATTATATGAAAAATTGAATTTTTAAATATGAAATATTTAAGCCTGATTGTTGTGTTTTTATTTCTTTCGTGCGGAAACAAAGAGGATATCTTATTGCCAAAATCGAATGTTACGATCGTAAAGTATGTGCAAGATCATTCACCTATTTATATTTTTTTTAGAACTAAAGATAAAGACACTCTAGCCGAGGTCAATAGAAAAAACAGTATTATCACTACCAATTGGATTCTGAATATAGACAAGCGTTTGCCTTTACGAATCGTGATTCCGGAGGTTATGAAACTACAAGACAAAAAACGCAAAGAAAAAGCACATAAAAATGAAAAAGCCGAAAACTACTATTCCTATGCAGATAGTATAGGTAAAAATATGGCTTTTATTCCTTTTACAAATGTGTATTATAAAATAACGAAGCCTTTGAATGGAGGTTTAATATTGAATTTTAAAAAGCAATCAGATTCTATCTTAATTGATAATCTTATAATGAAAACAAATGAAGTTGTAGATTATATACATAGTATTAATTACGCAGTAAATCCAAAAATTATTTTAGTTTTCGATAAAAACATGAGTTTTGAAGAATATTTACAAATTAAGATTTTGATAAAAGAATTAGACACTTTTAATAAAGAAGTGCCCCAAGAATTCATCTACTAAACTTCAAACTTTAAACAAAGAAAACTTGAAACTAAAAACTACTGATGATGATACGGTTCATTTCTTAAAATCGTAAACCCACGGTACAATTGTTCGATAAAAAACAAACGAACCATTTGATGAGAAAAAGTCATTTGCGAAAGCGAGATTTTACCTTTTGCAGAAGCATAAACGGTATCCGAAAAACCATAAGGTCCTCCAATAACAAAAACTAATGTTTTTACACCAGAATTCATTTTCTTTTGCAATTCCTCTGAAAAACCCACACTAGAGAAGTTTTTTCCATTTTCATCCAATAAAATAAGTTGGTCTGTTGGTGCAATTTTGGACAAAATTAATTCCCCTTCTTTTTCTTTCTGTTGGCTTTCCGATAAATTTTTTACATTCTTGATATCCGGAATAATATCTAAATCAAACTTGATGTAAAAAGACAAACGTTTCGTGTAATCGTCAATTAAAGATTGTAATGCTTTGTTATCGGTTTTGCCAATGGCGATGAGTTTGATGTTCATTTTTGATTTTTTACAGGATTACAAAAGTAATCAATCAAGATTTTTGAGTTAAGCTAGTTTTATTTTTTCTAAAATGATTTCATAATGTTCCACTATAGGGAAAGGATCATAATAATGATGTAGTAGCTTTTTCCATTCTAAATATTGTTCAGATTGTCTAAAAGCAATAGTATGGTCTTCTAGTTTCTCCCAATCTACCAGTAGTAAATATTTATTTTCTTGTTCGATACATTTTCTTAAACTGTGTCCAAGATAGCCATCTATTGCGCTAATGTATTGACCTGCAATTTTGAAATCATGTTCAAATTGTTTTTCTTCTCCTTTTTTTACATAAAGAATTGCCGTTTCTAAAATCATATTTTATTTAATTAGAAGGAAAATTAGCTTCAAAGGTTTTAAATCGTAAATCTAAATCTGATATTAATTGTTTTTTTAATTGCTCGTCTTTTATAAAACTATAATAGATACTGTTATATACATATTGTTTGATATTGACATACGAAACTTGCTTGTAACGTTTGGCAAGTAACACATATTGTTCCGTCATGTTTGTTCGAAGAATACCAGCATCGTCAGTACTGATTACAATTGGAACTCCAAATTCTTTATACAATGTTATAGGATGGCGACTGTCTTTTACTTTTAAAATAAATTCATTGCTCACTAAGTTAATTTCGATCGCAATGTTATTTTTAGCCATATATCGTAAAAGTTCATATGATTTTTCTTCATAGGCCATATCTACACCATGACCTATGCGGTAGGCTCCCGCTGTATATACAGCATCTCGAATATGCCAAGTTAAATCTTCAGGTTGAACTAATCCTAAGGTAAGTTCACCTGCATGCATGGAGTATTTTACTGTTGGGAATTGAGAATGACAATACTTAAACATCACCATGTGCAACCAATAATCTTTCATTGCTGTTTCGCCATCTTCAGGTGAAACGATATTTACACCTGCCATTAGCGAACTCGTATCAGCTGAAATGAAAGCAACTACTAAATTTTTAAAAAGGTCAACGGGTTCCATAAAGCGCAATACAAAGTTTTGGTAACGCATGGTGAAACGATCATCGTCAATTTTAAGATCATTATGCAATTTAGCGACAAAATTGGTGTTGAAATCTTCGGCATAAACGGCAGCGTCCCTTTGTAATAAAGTTCCATAAATGGAATCGAGTAGTTGGGTAACTCCAGCTTCATCTCTATTTATAGCCAGTGCTCTTAATTTAGCATTAAAATCAGTTAGATCGTCCGTGTTTATATTGGAAGGAATAGTTGAAAGTTGGGTTTCAATATAACTTACATTTTCAGTAATAGCTCTATTTTTTAGTTCTAATAATCCTTGTCCAAAATTACCTACTATTGCGGGACTAAATTTACCGAAAGATTCAAAAAATAATTTATCAGAAGGGTAGTCAACATGATTGTAGTCCTTCACGGACCATTTTTCCATTATTTTTTGTTTGTAGCTATTCAATTCTCCGCGACTTTTTAGTGTAGAAAAAAGTTCCCAGTTTCCAGTTGTAGGCTTTTCTTTTAGAACTTGCATAGTTGCTGTATTTAAGTAAAAATCAGCTGATATGGCATCTTCTAATAAGGGTTCGGCATAAATTGAGCCACTATAATGGTGATGTAAATCCCCACCTTTTGGCATCTGAGAAAAGAAAGCGGTCAATGCGGCTTCATTGTTTCTAATTTTTTCGAAGTATTGATTTACTGAAGATTGTGAATATCCAATATTAAGTATAACTGAAAAAATTAATGTATATAATAACTTCATAGCGTTTTTTTAAGATATAACCTTGATTTATATATTAACAAACTAGAAACTCATTGTTTTTAGTTTACTTTTTTTGTTCAAAATTGAGACAAATATAAGTTATAAATAGAATAAAAAAAACCGCTGATAAATACATGTTAGCAGTACATTTTGTTTTATTAAAAGAATAAAACAAAATGTTTCTAGCTATTTTAAAGTTTAAAAATTTAAAATGAAACGTTAAATAGTGTTGTCATTTTTAAAATTCACATTAAAAGGGGGTGTTTTATAATTTTTATCCAAATAGTTTTCTGGAATTGTGGTTTTATTCCCGTCTCTTGCTGCACGATAATGTGGAGACATAATTTCAATGTTTCTTTCATTGCAAACATCTTGAATGTTTTGGTGCAAATTAGAATAGATAACTGCTTGTTTATTAGGTTCTTTTATGTATGCATTGATTTCATACGAGACATAAAAATCATCTAAACTAGTTTGTAATACAAAAGGTTTTGGTTCTTGTAATACAAACTCTGTTTTAGAGGCAGCATCTATTAAAGCTTGATGCATCTCTTTCCAGAGTACATCATAACCGATGGTAACAGTCGAGTGGATAATCAATCCTTTTTCAGGAGCATCACTACTGTAATTTATAGTATGACTACTCATTACAGTTGAGTTTGGAATAGAAATAATTTCATTTTTTATGGTTCTAATTCGGGTTACCAACAATGATTTTTCGATAATATCCCCCACGACTTCGCCAATTTTAACTCGGTCTCCAATTTTAAATAATCGCATATAAGTAAGGATTAAACCAGCAATGATATTCGAAAGCGATCCTGCTGAACCAAAAGTAAATAAGAAACCTAGAAAAACGGAAACCCCTTGAAAAACGGGAGAATCACTACCAGGCAAGTACGGGAAAATTACCACTACCATAAAAGCAAAAACGATTACTCGTACAATTTGATACGTAGGGTTTGCCCAATCGGCATAAAAACCAGGTAGTTCTAAATTTCCTTTTTCGATTTCATTTTTTAGAAAATGAATTCCTTTTAAAACATATCTAAATACAAAAATGATAACTAGTATAGTAATTAAATTAGGAAGATAATTCCAAAAACCTAAAGCTATTTTTTTAAGAGGATTTAGTATATAACCAAAAAGAGTAGCTGCGAAATCTTTTGTCCAAGGAAAAATTCCAAAAAGTATAGGTAAAGCAATATAAACTAATAATAAGATGAGAACCCATTTTAAAGTGGTGTTAACGTTCAATAAAGCATTTACTTGCTGTTTAGCATCAAATAGAGTGAAGTTTCGGATCTTAATTCCTTGAATGCGTTTGTTTTCTTCGTGTTCTATTTTTTGTGCAGTCCAGCGAAAAAACCTTCTTAAATTTGATATTAAAAAAAACATTATTACTAAAACTAAAAGTGCCAATCCAATTTCTTTTGCTAAAGTCGACACACTAGTTTCACTTTTATACAGAGCTAAAGCTTTCTTGATAATGTCTTGATATTTTTTTGCCAATTCTAATTTGGTACTGTTATTCCAAATCGCATCATTTTCAGAAACGCTAATAATAATACCTTCTTTATATACTAGATCTATAGTGGTTTCGGCATCAACAATTTTTATTGAGTCACCCTTAAATCTAAATTGATCAGAGAGATTTTTAATTCGAACACTTATGGCATCTGCTCTGTCTTTTGCCGAAAAGCTTCCCAATTTACTATAAATAGTGAATAAGGTATCGTTGAAAAATCCAGTTACTGGGTATCCTTTTGCGGTTAAGCGCAAAGAATCAATTTGAGCTTTTTTTTCGGCAAGCCTTTTATATTCTTTCGTATTTAATACTTCTAATTCTTTTTGTAGCGCTTCTTTTTTTAAATTATCGGTTGTTTTTAATGATAAAAGCTGTGTCTCTAATTCTGATTTTTTAATGGAATCACTGACACGCTGTCCTTCAATTATTGCCAGTTTTTCATTGAAATTTTTAATTATGGAAGTGTTTAACGAATCATTCTTTTTATTGATACTATCTTGTTGTGCTACTGTTTTTTGAGTAAAAAGAACCACAAAAAAACTTAGAATAAGAGTTTTTACGGTGATGGATAGTGCTATTTTTTTTTTAGATCGAAACATAAAATAATTTGATTGGAAAGTTATGACTTTTATACAAATAAACAGTTTTCTTTTAAAAGTAGTATATCAGCTTCAAGTTTCATTTCCATTTTTGCTCTTTCAAATGCTTGTTTAGAATTATAAAAACTAGATTTTTGAATCGCTGTATTGCTATTTTTAGAAAGAATTTGAAAACATTTTTGGAGTCTGATCATTACTTCAATGTTTGATGCACCATCGCGGGCTATAGGTCTAAACGCATCTTCAAATAAATCGGATAGTTCTAATTGAGGAACAGCAATACGATCAAAAAGGTCTTCTTTAACTGGAATTGTTTCTTTAACGGAATTCCATAAGGAGAACAGTCTAATGTGGCTACTTATGATTTGAATTGCCGTTCCTGGATCATTGACAGCAGGTGAAAGAGCTCGACTAGCAATCTCAGTTAAGGTGATTAAACCAAAACGGGGGTCTTGGTCAAAATAACGCATATTACCAACCGTAAATGCATTTTTTATAGTATTGTAGTCTATTTTTTCCTCTTTGTTTTTTAAAGCAATAAATAACAAGGGCTGATCTATGGAAACGAGTTTTCCAGGGATCGCATTTATAGTAAAAACGGCGTCCATCTTTTTGGCTATTTTTTGCAATTCAGACATGTTAATTTGTTGAATGTAGCCTGTTAGATCGCTATACAAGGCTTCCCCTTTATTTTTTGAAGGATGGACTGCAATTCCGTTTAGAGTAGGTGATTCTAAGCGATTTTGAATGGCATTTGTAGTTGCGTCTTCAACTAATTGAATTGTATGTCCCATTCTGCCCAATTTAGATATTCGCTCTACCCATCGTAAGAAAGTTAGAATTACTAAACTAAAAAATAAGAGTGTAAAAATAAATAGTGTGAAATAACCTGCTCTGCCGTAATAACCATTTTTAAGCGCTACTAGAGCAACAATGCTAAATATAAAAGAGCCAATAAAAACAGATAATGCATTCTGAGAAACATCATCTGCGATAATTAATTTAAAAGAGCGGGGTGTAGCAGTATTGCTTGCTGCAGCAAATGCGGATATCATTGATCCTACAGTAAAAATGGCAATCACAAGCATGCTTGCTGAAATTATATTGAGTAACTCAGATAGTGATTCGGTTTTAATATCCGGAACAATTTCATGTAGTCTTGTACTATCGGCAATTTGAGCAATTAAAGCAGCTAAAATCGAAACAAAACAAAAAATTGAGGGTCTGAACCATAATTTTTCTTTTATACGTTGCATGACAAAGAGTACGTTTTCTTTCATAAATATAGCTTTGGGACTAAATTAACACCTTTTTATTTAAATAGCTAAAAATTGTTACGCGTTGTATTTACTTAAAACGCCTAATCCTTTTGTAGTTTTGAGTATTAGTGTGACTTTCAAGCTTTACTGACACCAATTTTTTAATTAACAAGTTTACTGTAATCGTACCTAGCATTTATGAGATCTATTTCATCTTTGATAGAAATTAGAAGAGTACTAACTTATTAAAAAGAAATGGAGCGCGTAGGTTATTCAAGTTTCATTTTCAATAGTCTAAAGTTTCATTTTAAAGAAAAATAGTCTAATGTAAATTCAAACATTATTTTCAGGTTTAATGAATGTAAATCCTACTGCCACCACGTTGCTCTATTAAAGTACTTATTTTTAATGATTTATTAAAATGATAGTACAGAAGTTGTAATTTATTAGAAAAGGGTTTTATAACAAGTTTTTCAATCCACAAAAAAACTACTACATTAGCAGTAAATATAATTTTTTGAAAAATGATTAGTGAAACACAATTTCAAGACGAGTTACAAATACTAATATCTAATGCTATCCGCGAAGATGTAGGGGATGGTGACCATAGTTCATTGGCTTGTATTCCAGTAGAAGCACATGGTAATGCAAAACTTTTAGTTAAAGACAATGGAATCATAGCAGGAGTTGCATTTGCGAAAATGATTTTTAATTATGTTGATCCAAACATGAAAGTTGAAACTTTTATTGAAGATGGTACTCCTGTCAAATATGGAGACATAGTTTTTCATGTTTCAGGAAGTTCACAATCTATTTTAAAGGCAGAACGAATGGTATTAAATTCGATGCAAAGAATGTCAGCTATTGCTACTAAGACAAATAGTTACGTAAAATTGTTAGATGGAACCAATACAAAAATACTAGACACTCGTAAAACAACACCTGGTTTTCGGGTAGCCGAAAAATGGGCTGTAAAAATAGGAGGTGGAGAGAATCATCGTTTTGCTCTGTATGATATGATTATGCTTAAGGACAATCATATTGATTTTGCAGGTGGAATTACTTTAGCAATAGCTAAAACAAAAGAGTATCTTAAGAAAGAGAACCGTGATTTGAAAATTATAGTGGAGGCCAGAAATATAGAGGAAGTAAAAGAAATATTGGACTGTAAAGGGGTGTATAGAATTCTACTAGATAACTTTGATTATGAAACAACTAGAAAAGCGGTAACTTTGATAGGAGATTCCTGTCTAACAGAATCCTCGGGAAATATTAATGAAGATACGATTCGTAGTTATGCACAATGTGGTGTTGATTATATTTCATCAGGAGCATTAACTCATTCTATTTATAACATGGATTTAAGTTTAAAAGCGATTTAAATAGAATTGCAACTAATAAAAGAACTTAATTTTAAAGTGATTTATATTTAATGTCAGCAGAAATAGAAGAAAGTATTCAAAGAATACCAGTACTTAGGGATTTAGCCAGCTATCTAAAAAAGGTAAAATTACCTTGGCTAGAAGGATTGACGCTTTATGACTTATTAGAGCTGTATGGAATTGGTATTGCCGAAGGAGCTTTGTCTAATCGTGCAGGTTCTATTGCGTTTAGTTTTTTTATGGCCTTATTTCCTTTTACATTATTTATTTTAAATCTTATTCCTTATATTCCTATTGAAGGATTTCAAGAAGATTTTTTGAAATTTGTTTCTGAAGGAGTTCCTCCAAATACCTATTATGCAATTGCGAATATTATTGATGATATTCTTCACAACAGTCATTCAGGATTGCTGTCATGGGGTTTTTTATTATCTATTTTATTGATGGCAAATGGATTGAATGCAATTTTAGGAGGTTTTGAAAATTCTCGTCATGTATTAGTGAAAAGAGGTTTTTTTCAACAGTATTTTGTAGCAGTGGGTATGTCAGTATTACTGTCCATTTTATTGATTCTTACTGTTGCAATAATTGTTGTTTTTGAGTTTTTTATTCAAAAACTGAACGCACATCAAGTTTTAAATGATCAGATTCCATTGATAGTTATGGGTAGATATGGCTTTTTAATTCTAATGATTTTAATTACAACTTCTATCTTGTTTAAGTTTGGAACAAAACACGATAAAACAAGGGCGTTTATATCAATAGGCTCCGTTTTTACCACTATATTAACGATAATTATTTCTTATTTTTTCGGAATTTGGGTAATACGGTTTTCACAATACAACCAGCTTTATGGATCAATAGGAACCTTGTTAATTGTAATGTTTTATATTTGGATTAACTGTATGATATTATTACTAGGTTTCGAATTGAATGCAGCAATAAGTAAATTAAAAAAGAAAAATGAAATTAATAAAACAGCATAAATAATTTAGCTAATTTTATAGTACGGGTAATTAAAGATATGTTTGTATATTGCTTTATATCTGTTGTTTATAGGTTAATTACCATTCATTTTATTAAAAAATAAAATCATGAAAAATACAATTACAATTATAGCACTGTTTATCACTACAGTTTTTTATGCTCAAAATCATAGTGTTACGGGTAAATGGAAAACGATAGATGATGAAACGGGTGAAGCCAAATCAATTATAGAAATTTACGAAAAATCAGGAAAGGTTTATGGTAAAGTAATCGATATTCTAGATAAAGAACATAGAAAAGATCTTTGCCATGACTGCGGTGGAGAGGATGCTAATAAACCGATTATCGGCATGACTATCTTAAAAGGACTGTTGAAAGATGGTAATGAATATAATTCGGGGAAAATTATGGACCCAAAAAACGGAAAAGTTTATAAATGTTATATTGTTTTAGAGAGTAATGATAAACTTAAAATTCGAGGTTACATTGGATTTGCATTATTAGGAAGAACACAATACTGGTATAGAGTTAAGTAGTTTTTCTTTTTTTTAATCATACAACATCTTTATTGAATGCTTTTTTTTGTCGAAGTTATTTTACCGCTTTCTCTTGCTAAAACCTTTACGTATTGCGTTTCGGAATCAGAGTATCATTATATCAAAAAAGGAATGCGTGTCGCTGTTCCTTTTGGTAAAAACAAAATATATACCGCTCTGATTATTGATAAACATCAAGAGAAGCCAACTCTTTATGAGGCGAAAGAAATACATCAAATCCTTGATGAAAACCCTATAGTTACTGAAATACAAATTGCGCATTGGCAATGGATTGCTGCTTATTATATGTGCGCTATTGGTGATGTATATCGTGGTGCTATGCCTAGCGCTCTATTATTAGAAAGCGAAACCGTAATTTCCCAAAGAACAACTGATTTTATTGATGAAAGTTTGCTTTCTGATGAGGAGTACTTAATTTTCCAAGCATTACAATTGCAATCGTCGCTTAAAATAAATGATATTGTAGCCATTTTAAATAAGAAGAATATCTTTCCTGTTATCCAAAAATTAATTGACAATGGAGTTATCGTACTTCAAGAAGAAATGCTGGAAAACTATAAGCCAAAATTAGTTCGATATATTCGGTTGAAATCCAAATATGAATCTAATAATGGGCTAGGGGAACTGTTAGAAAAGCTTAAAAATGCAAATAAACAAAAACAAATTGTCCTCACTTATTTTCAATTACTTGCAACTGAAAAGACACCAAGCAATGCTGAAGGGAGCGTAGCTAAACCTATTACGGTGAAGAAATTAGTAGATGCTTCCAATTCTACTTCTGCAATTATAAAAGCATTGATTGACAAAGAAATATTTGAAGATTATTATTTGCAAGAAGACAGAGTGAGTTTTTTAGGGAATGGTAAGGAGGATCAGTTGCAATTGAGCGAAATTCAACAAAAAGGTTTTGATGAAATTACAGCATCTTTTAATAAAAAAGAGGTGTGTCTT
Organism: Flavobacterium sp. WC2421; assembly: GCF_040822115.1. Taxonomy (NCBI): domain Bacteria; kingdom Pseudomonadati; phylum Bacteroidota; class Flavobacteriia; order Flavobacteriales; family Flavobacteriaceae; genus Flavobacterium; species Flavobacterium sp. WC2421. Next base: position 2,694,477 of record NZ_CP162004.1, read on the forward strand.
TTGCATGGTGTAACTTCAAGTGGTAAAACAGAAATTTATATAAAATTGATTGAAGAGTATCTTCTTTCAGGAAAACAAGTTTTGTATTTGTTACCAGAGATCGCGCTTACCACACAATTAGTAAGTAGACTGAGTGCTCATTTTGGAAATAAAGTGGCTGTTTTTCATTCGAAATATAATAATAACGAACGTATTGAGGTTTGGAATCAAGTATTGCAAAATTCAGAAAAAGCACAGATAGTGATAGGAGCGAGATCGGCATTATTCTTGCCTTTTCTTAATTTAGGGTTCATCATTGTAGATGAAGAACATGAGCAAACTTTTAAGCAAATGGATCCTGCTCCTAGGTATCATGCGCGTGATGCTGCAATTGTTTTAGCCAATTTTCATAAAGCTAAAGTTTTGTTGGGTTCAGCAACACCAAGTATCGAAACCTATTTTAATGCGAAGTCAGAAAAGTATGGATTAGTTGAAATCACAAAACGATATGGGAATGTCATGATGCCTGATATTGAACTGGTTGATTTAAAAGATAAATATTTTAGAAAACGAATGAATGGACATTTTAGCGATGTCTTAATTGAAAGTATAACTAATGCCGTATCGATTGGGGAGCAGGTAATATTGTTTCAAAATAGAAGAGGATATTCCCCTTTATTAGAATGTTTGACTTGCGGCCATGTGCCACAATGCCAGCAATGTGATGTGAGTTTAACGTATCACAAGCATAAAAATCAATTGCGTTGTCACTATTGTGGGTATTCTATCGCAAAACCTACACATTGTCATAGTTGTTCTAGTGTTCATTTGACCACTAAAGGTTTTGGAACAGAGCAAATTCAGCAAGAATTGACGATTTTATTTCCCGATTATAAAATCGGGAGAATGGATCAGGATACTACGAGAGGAAAATTTGGTTTCGAAAAAATTATTGATAGTTTTAAAAATAGGGAAGTAGATATTTTGGTAGGGACACAAATGTTGGCCAAAGGATTGGACTTTGACAATGTGAGTTTAGTTGGAATCATGAACGCAGATAATATGTTGTATCATCCAGATTTTAGAGCCTTTGAAAGAAGTTTTCAAATGATGATGCAGGTTTCAGGGAGATCAGGACGATCTGGTAAGCAAGGAAAAGTAATTATTCAAACTTATAATCCGGATCATAATACCATACAGCAAGTTACTAAGAATGATTATATAGGGATGTATAATGAGCAATTGTATGATAGGCAAATTTATAAATATCCACCTTATTTTAGAATTATAAAAGTCACCTTAAAACATCGTGATTTTGATAAATTAAAAGAAGGTGCAATGTGGTTGTATCAAGTTATAAGTCAAAATTTGAATGTACCTGTACTTGGACCAGAAGAGCCAGCAATAAACAGAATTAGGAATGAGTATATCAGAACTATAATTATTAAAATTCCACAAAACTCGTCTATAGTAAACACAAAAAAAACTATTCAAAAGATGTTGAATAGTTTTGATGCAGTTGCTCAATACAGAGCTATAAAAGTTATGATAAATGTAGATTTTTATTAAAAGTAGTTTTTATGCAAATGATAAGGCTTTTACTAGATCTTCTTTTTTGTTTCTACTCAAAGGTATTTTAGTAACGCCAATTTCAGCAAACTTACTATTGAAACGTTCTACCTTATCAATATTAATAATATATGACTTATGAACTCTTACAAATTTCTTTTTAGAAAGATCATTCTCAAAAGATTTCATTGTAGAAAGAACTAAATTACTATCATCTTCAGTAACGACTCTTACATAATCACCAAAAGCTTCAATCCATTTTATTTTAGCAGTGAAAACTTTTAGTTTTTTTAAATTACTTTTAATGAATATGTGTTCTCCTTCTTCTTCTTTAATATCCTTTTTATATAGATGCACATCTACAGCTCTTTTAACAGAAGCGTTGAAACGATCTATTGCAATAGGTTTTTGAAGATAGTCGGTAGCATCATAATCAAAAGCTTTCATAGCGTATTCCGCTTTGGAAGTAATGAAAATGATTTGTGGTTTAATTTTTAATCCATCCAAAAAATCAAAACCACTTATAACAGGCATTTCAATATCAAGAAATATTAGGTCTACATTATGTATAGACATACAACTTCTTGCCTCAATAGCATTAGAAAAGTCTCCTATTAAGTGTAAGTTTGGATGATTATTGACTAACTTTGCGATGATCATTCTTTGTATAGAACTATCATCGACAACGACACAGTTTAGTTTCATAATTTCATAATTTAAGATTTGGAATAGTAAATATAATTTAAAATTTTAAAATATTTATACTTTATCTTGTTTTTTTTACCTTTTAACGATTAAATAGAAAAAACATTAGGTTATTCAGAAATAAAGACTACTTTTGCACCCAAAATAACAAATAAATATATATTTATGAATCATTATGAAACTGTTTTCATTTTAAATCCCGTTTTATCTGATGTTCAGGTAAAGGAAACAGTAAGCAAATTTGAAGATTTTCTTACTAGTAGAGGAGCAGAAATGGTATCTAAAGAAGACTGGGGTCTTAAAAAGATGGCTTACGAAATCCAAAACAAGAAAAGTGGTTTTTACCATTTGTTCGAATTTAAAGTATCAGGTGAAGTTCTTATTGCTTTTGAAACTGAATTTAGACGTGACGAAAGAGTTATGCGTTTCTTAACTGTAAGTCTTGACAAACATGCTATCTCTTGGGCTGAAAGAAGAAGAGCAAAACTTAAATCTCAAAAAGCTTAATTATCATGGCAACATTACAACAATCTGCTTCAGGAAAAAAAGACGGGGATATCAGATATCTTACACCTTTAAACATAGAAACTAACAAACAAAAGAAATACTGTCGTTTCAAAAAATCAGGTATTAAATATATCGATTATAAAGATGCTGATTTCTTATTGAAATTCGTAAACGAACAAGGAAAAATTCTTCCTCGTCGTTTAACAGGAACTTCATTAAAATACCAAAGAAAAGTGTCAGTTGCTGTTAAAAGAGCACGTCACTTAGCTTTAATGCCATACGTGGCTGATTTACTTAAATAATATTAAAAATAAAGTTTGTTGTCCCGATAACTATCGGGACTAACTTCTATAATAAAGGACAACAACATGGAATTGATTTTAAAACAAGACGTTCAAAATTTAGGTTTTAAAGATGATGTGGTAACGGTAAAAAATGGTTACGGTCGTAACTTTTTAATTCCTCAAGGTCACGCACAATTAGCAACTGCTTCTGCAAAGAAAGTATTGGCTGAAAACCTAAAACAAAGAGCACATAAAGAAGCTAAAGTAGTAGCAGATGCAAATGCATTAGCTGAAACTATTAAAGCTATCGAAATTAAAATTACTGCTAAAGCAGGTGGAGAAAAATTATTTGGTTCAATCACGAATATTGACATCGCTGAAGCTTTATCAAAAGGTGGTCAAGTAATTGACAGAAAATTCATCACTAGCGGTATCGTTAAACGTACTGGTAAATACACTGCAAGTGTTCGTTTACATAGAGATGTAATTGTTGAATTACCTTATGAAATTATCGCAGAATAATAACAGTTTGTTAACTGTTTGTTAATAAAATGTAAAAATCACTCTTCGGAGTGATTTTTTTTTGTCTAATTTTGCGGTAAATAACACAAAATATAACAAATGAAAAAAATTATTACTTTTTTGGTTCTGGTTTTTGGTCTGCATTCCATGATAGCCCAAACTACTACGTCGAGTATAAAGGGAACTGTAAAAAGTTCTGAAACAGAGTCACTTCCAGGAGCAACTGTGCTTGCAATTCATATTCCAACAGGATCTAAGTATTCTTCATTATCAAATGAAGACGGAAGATATAATATGTTGAATATGAGAGTGGGAGGCCCTTACAAAGTTATTGTGACTTTTATTGGTTTTCAAACTCAGGAATTTAATGATATTTTCTTAGAATTAGGAAAACCATTTAATTTAAATGTTCTTCTGAAAGATGAAAGTCAGCAACTAAATGAAGTTAAAATTACAGGATCTAAGAACAAAGTTTTTCAAAGTGGAAAAACCGGTGCTGAAACTACAATTGGTAGAAGAGAATTGTCGGCCTTGCCTACGATTTCTAGATCAGCTGATGATTTTACTCGTTTAGAGCCTTCTGCAAGTGGTGGTTCTTTTGGTGGGAGAAATAACAAATACAACAATTACTCTTTGAACGGTGCCGTGTTTAATAATCCTTTTGGGTTAGACGCTGCTACTCCAGGAGGGCAAACAGGTTCTCAACCTATTTCTCTTGATGCAATTGATCAAATTCAAGTGGCTACGGCACCATATGATGTAACATTATCTGGATTTACAGGGGCTTCTGTAAATGCCGTTACCAAGTCAGGAACGAATGAATTTCATGGAACAGCTTATGCTTTCTATAGAAATCAAGATTTAACGGGTAATAAAATAAAAGGAGAAAAAATATTTGTTCCTTCATTAGAGCAAACTCAAGCCGGTTTTAGCATTGGTGGACCAATTGTTAAAAACAAATTATTTTTCTTTGCAAATTATGAAATAGATCAAAGAAGTGATTTAGGTTCTAATTTTGTTGCTAACGATGGAAATGGAACTACAGATGTAAATGAGTCAAGAGTGCTAGCTACTGATTTAATGCATGTTTCTACAGAGTTGGGTAAATTAGGTTATGATACTGGTGCTTATCAAGGTTTTACTCATAATTCTAATTCAAATAAAGGAATTATCAAGTTTGATTGGAATATTAATGACAATCATAAGTTAGCATTTATCTATAATTTTTTAGATGCATCTAAAGACAAGCCAGCACACCCTACTGCAATTTTACGTAGAGGACCTGATGCTAATACATTGCAATTTCAAAATTCAGGATATCAAATAAATAATCAAATTAGTTCTTTTTTGGTTGAATTGAATTCAAAATTCAGTGAAACAGTTTCTAATAAACTACAAGCGGGTTATACGCATTTCAATGACTTTAGAGACCCGTTTTCTGCTCCAGCTCCAGTAATTAATATAACAAAAGATGGTTCTCCATATATTATTGCTGGACATGAACCATTTTCTATCAACAATAAATTGGATCAAAAAGTAATTCAAATTACAAACAATTTAAATTTTGTAAAGGGTAATCATATTTTTACAGCTGGTTTCTCTTTTGAAAAATTCAGTTTTAAAAACTCTTTTAACCTTAAAGGATATGGTTTTGATGTGTTTGGTAGTACTGATATGGCTGGTTTTGATGCTAACATTGCAAGTGGATATTACGCGTCTGCAATTGCTGATGCGCAAGCAACCTACGATACAAAAAACAAACTTCCTGATGGTTCAAATGGTGGTTGGAATTTAGCTGAACTGAATGTAGGTCAATTGGCTTTTTATGCTCAAGATGAATGGAATATTAATGACAACTTCAAATTGATTTACGGTTTAAGAGCTGATAAGCCTTTATACTTTAATACTTCAAAATTAATTCAAAAATTTATTGACACAGATAATTCAGAAGGATATGTTCCAAATATTGAATATTACAATCCAAATGACGGTAGTGTTAAGAAATTTGATTCAACAAAATTACCTGGAAATGCTTTATTGTGGTCTCCTAGATTAGGTTTTAATTGGGATGTGAATGGAGATAAAACGACACAGTTAAGAGGAGGTACTGGTATTTTTACTGGTAAACTACCATTTGTGTGGATAGGTAATCAAGTAGGTGGTACTGATCCATTTTTCTATGAAGTGGTTGATGAAAACTTTAAATTCCCTCAAGTTTGGAGAACAAGCATAGGAGTTGATCATAAATTTGACAATAACTTTATTGTTACAGTTGATATGTCATACAATAAAGATATAAATGGAGTACACATTCAAAACTGGGGATTGAAAAAACCAACTAGTACTTTAGCAGGTGCTGATAACAGAGCTATATATGGCGATTCTGACTATGGTGTTTGGACTGATTATGGTTTTCCAGCAAGAACTAATGGATATGTATTAACAAATACAAATAAAGGAAGTGCTTTTAATACGTCAGTAAAAGTTCAAAAAACATTTGACAATGGTTTATTTGCTAGTTTGGCATATAACTATTTAAAATCAAAAGATGTGAACTCGATTGAAGCAGAAATTACAGGTGATGCTTTTTCATTTAATCCAGCTTTAGGAAATGTGAATGATGCTGTTTTAGCAAATTCTAAATATGGAGATACACACCGTTTTATTGGAGTGGCTTCTAAAGTATGGAAATACGGTAATGACAAATGGGCAACTACAGTTTCTACATTTTTTGAATATGCTCAAGGTGGACGTTTTAACTATACTTACGGAGGAGATATCAATAATGATGGAGCATCTGGAAATGATTTAATTTATATTCCAACTACTGCTCAAATTAGTACAATGATTTTCTCTGGGGCTGGACAAGGTGTGGCTTTTGATAAATTCATCAGTCAAGATAGTTATTTAAGCGGAAGAAGAGGTCAGTATGCAGAACGCTATGGTGCTTTGTCTCCATGGAGAGGAAAATGGGATCTTAAATTAATGCAAGATTATAACTTTAAACCTTCTTCTAGTTCTAACAAAACGAATACAATTCAACTTAGTTTAGACGTGTTGAACTTAGGGAATTTAATTAATTCTGACTGGGGATTAGTTCAAGTTCCAACAAGTGTGCAGCCAATAGGTGTTTCTGTTGATCCAACAACAAAAATTCCAACATATACATTTAGTGGTAGTCAAACTAAAACATTCAATTATGACGCTAGTTTGTTGTCTAGATGGCAAGCTCAATTTGGAATTAGATATATTTTCTAAATTTAAATAAATAATAAAATAAAAAAGCGTTCCTGCAAAGGAGCGCTTTTTTATTTTATACGATTAAATGAGATTTTATTCTTAGATAAATTTGTTTTCATAGTATTGATTAGATGGTGTTTAAAAAAAAAATATTTTTTTTTAAAACCATATCCGTTTTCTTAGCGTAAATGCTTTTATATAACTTAATAAATAGATTTATGAAAACTAGAAAATTTTTATCAGTAGCATTATTTGCATTAGTATTTGGAGCAACATCTTTCGCTCAAAAAACAGTTATGGTTGGTGGAGCAGCTATGTATCCTTCGAAAAATATTATCGAAAATGCAGTTAATTCTAAAGACCATACTACATTAGTTGCCGCAGTAAAAGCAGCAGATCTTGTTGAAACGCTACAAGGAAAAGGACCGTTTACTGTTTTTGCACCAACAAACGAAGCATTTGCTAAATTGCCAATGGGTACTGTAGAAACGCTATTGAAACCAGAGAATAAAAAAATGTTGCAAACGATACTTACGTATCATGTAGTTGCAGGAAAAATGAATTCTTCAGATATTGCTATGGCGATTAAGAAAGGTCATGGTAAAGCCATGTTGAAAACCGTTAGTGGTGGTACATTGACTGCTTGGATGAAAGGTAAAAAATTATACATCACTGATGAAAAAGGAGGTATGTCTCAAGTTACAATTGCTGATGTTAATCAATCAAATGGTGTAATTCACGTTGTAGATGCGGTTTTATTGCCTAAAAACTAATTGATCTTAAAAGGTTGGTTTTTTAATTGAAAAGTCTTGATTTAGTCAAGACTTTTTCAATTAAAAAAAATCCCAATTCTATTTTTAGAATTGGGATTTTTATTTTACAAATAGTTTAACTTATCTTAAGATTGCTCCAAGTTCAGATTCAAAATTATGTTGCAGTTTGCCCATGATTTTATCAATTTGTGCATCAGTCAATGTTTTTGTACTATCTTGAATGATAAAGCTTAAAGCATAGGATTTTTTACCTTCTGGAAGATTTTGCCCTTCGTAAACATCAAATAAATTAATGTCTTTTAAAAGTGTTTTTTCTGTTTTTCTAGCAATAGCATAAATGTTATCATAAGTAACACTTTGATCAATTAGTAAAGCTAAGTCTCTTCGAACTTCAGGATATTTTGGAATTTCAACAAATTTGATTTTACTTGAAATCATTTTTATAATTACATCCCAATTAAAATCAGCATAAAACACTTCCTGTTTAATGCCAAAATGTTTTAGTATTGATTTTTTAACTACTCCAAATTCAACCAAAGCATTGTGTCCAGTTCCTATTGCTATTCCTTCTGAGAATACATCTGATGTTACTGGGCTGTTTTGTGTCTTTTGTATTCCAAATCGGGCAAGAATTGCATCTACGTATCCTTTAAATAAAAAGAAATCAGATGGTTTTTGAGCACTTGTCCAGCTTTCTTGATTTCTATTTCCTGTAAGAAATAAAGTTAAATGCTTGTGTTCTTCAAATCCAGAAAGGAATTTATGGTATGTTTTTCCAAATTCAAAAAGTTTTAAATCACTATTTTTACGATTGATATTGTATGATAAAGCTTCTAATCCAGAAAACAATAATGATTGTCTTAAAGTAGCTAAATCATTACTCAATGGATTCAACATAGTCACATTGTATTCTTCTTTCAACATATCCGAAAGTTGAACATAAGACGCAGTTGTCAATGAGTTGGCCATCATTTCATTAAATCCTTGAGAATTTAATTGTGTAGCAATTATATTTTGTAATTTATAATCTTCATTTCTTGGTGAATTAGAAACAGTGGCATTGAATTTTTTAGAAAAGCTAATGTTATTGTATCCATACACTCTAAGAATTTCTTCAATAACGTCAATTTCTCTTTGTACATCTACACGGTAAGAAGGAATTGTTAATCCTAATCCTGCCTCTGAAACGCTATTTACTTTTATTTCTAGAGAAACTAAAATTTGTTTAATTGTATCTTTTGGAATTTCTTGACCAATAATTTTTGCCACATTAGCAAAATTTAGAAACACTGAAAAATCTTCAATTTTCTTTTGATATACATCACTTACATCCGATGTGATTTCTCCACCTGCCATTTCTTGAATTAAAATAGCAGCGCGTTTTAAGGCATATGCCGTAATGGTTGGGTCGATTCCTCTTTCAAATCTAAAAGAAGCATCGGTATTCAATTGATGTCTTTTGGCTGTTTTTCGAATACTAACAGGATTGAAATAAGCACTTTCTAAGAAAATAGAAGTAGTATGTTCAGATACTCCTGAATTTTTCCCTCCAAAAACTCCTGCAATACACAAAGGTCCTTTTTCGTCACAAATCATTAAATCTTCCTCATGTAACGTTCTTTCTACATCATCAAGAGTTGTAAACTTGGTTCCTGCAGGTACTGTTTTTACAATAATTTTCCCGTTTATTTTTGATGCATCAAAAGCGTGAAGCGGTTGTCCCAATTCATGTAAAACATAATTAGTAACATCGACAATATTATTTTTTGGATTGATTCCAATCGCTTTTAAACGATCTTGCAACCAACTAGGTGATGGTTTTACTGTAATTCCAGAAATAGTCACACCACAATATCTAGGAGCTAATGTTGTCTCTTCAATAATAGTATCTATTTTTAAGGTTCTCATGTCCACTCTAAAATTACTAACAGAAGGCGTAATCAATTCAACGTTTACACCACTTTGTAATAATCCAGCTCTTAAATCTCTGGCCGTACCTAAATGACTCATCGCATCCGCACGATTGGGCGTTAATCCAATTTCGAATACTTCATCATTTTCTATTTTAAAAACTTCAGATGCTTTTGTTCCAGGAACTAAAGACGCATCAAGAATCATGATTCCATCATGGCTTGTTCCAAGGCCTAATTCATCTTCGGCACATATCATTCCATGACTTTCTTGTCCGCGTATCTTCCCTTTTTTAATAGTAAAAGCAACTCCTTCTTTGTCATATAAAACGGTTCCTATAGTTGCAACGGGTACTTTTTGCCCAGCATCTACATTAGCAGCTCCACATACTATTTGTATAGGTGTGCCAGTTCCAAGATCAACTGTTGTTAATTTTAGTCTGTCAGCATCTGGATGGGGAACACAAGTAAGTACATGCCCTACTACAATACCTTCTAAACCTCCTTTTACGGATTGGTATTTTTCAACTACTTCTACTTCTAAACCTAGATCAGTAAGTAAAGCTGCTGTTTCTTCGGAATTCCAATCTGTTTTAAGGAACTGTTTTAACCAGTTGTAAGATATTTTCATCTGTCATTTTTAATAAGGTTGCAAATATAAGGATTGCAGTTTGTAGTAAGAAACAATTTTTTTGGTTTTTTGGTACATTATTTTAATGTCTATAATGACTTTAAAATAGAAATAGTGTAATTTTAATCTAAATTATTTACGAATAAATTATTAATATTATGTTAAATAAACGAATATGTAAATTTTATGCTATTAACTGAATGAATAATGCTACATAAATAGAAATGGTAAAGGTAAATTTGATAAAATTAAAATCGATATAGTATGAGCAACATAGCAAAAAGACCTGAATTTAAGGCAACTTATGATAATTACATTGGAGGAAAATTTGTAGCACCAATCGGAGGTCAATATTTTGATGTAGTTTCTCCTATTGATGGAAAAGTATTTACTAGAGCAGCACATTCAACCAAAGCAGATTTGGATGTAGCTGTGGATGCAGCACATGAAGCGTTTCAAACTTGGGGTAAAACCTCTGTGACGGAACGTAGTAATTTATTAAATAAAATTGCTCAAGTAATAGAAGATAACTTAGAATATATTGCTACAGTAGAAACGGTTGACAACGGTAAAGCGATTCGCGAAACATTAGCTGCCGATATTCCTTTGGCAATTGACCATTTCAGGTATTTTGCAGGAGTAATTAGAGCTGAGGAAAGTTCGATAGCCGAACTGGATTCACAAACAGTTTCAATTGCATTAAGTGAACCATTAGGAGTAATAGCACAAATTATACCTTGGAATTTTCCAATTTTAATGGCCGTTTGGAAATTAGCTCCAGCATTGGCTGCTGGAAATACAGTAGTTTTAAAACCTGCTGAAAGTACACCAATTTCAATACTTGTATTAATGGAATTGATAGGGGATATATTACCTCCAGGAGTGATTAATATAGTAAATGGTTTTGGTGCTGAGCTAGGTAGAGCCTTGGTAACTAATAAAAAAGTATCTAAAGCTGCTTTTACAGGATCTACAACGACAGGACGTTTAGTAATGCAATACGCTACTGAAAATATAATTCCAGTAACGCTGGAACTAGGAGGGAAGTCTCCTAATATTTTTATGAAATCAGTAGGTGATGCTGATGATGATTTCTTTGACAAAGCGGTTGAAGGTGCAGTAATGTTTGCTTTAAATCAAGGAGAAATTTGTACTTGTCCTTCTCGATTATTAGTGCATGAAGATATTTATGAAAAATTCATAGCTAGAGTAATTGAAAGAACGGCAGCAATCAAAGTAGGTAATCCACTAGATAGAACGACTATGATGGGAGCACAAGCTTCATTGGTTCAAAAAGAAAAAATCATGTCTTATATAAAACTAGGTAAAGAAGAAGGTGCCGAGTTATTAATAGGTGGGGATGCCAATCATTTTGGAGGTGACCTAGAAGGTGGATATTACATTCAGCCAACACTTTTTAAAGGAAATAATAAAATGAGGATTTTTCAAGAAGAAATTTTCGGACCAGTATTAGCCGTTACTACTTTCAAAACAACTGAGGAAGCTATCGCTATTGCAAATGATACTATGTATGGATTAGGTGCAGGAGTTTGGACACGTGATGCACATGAAATTTATCAAGTACCAAGAGCCATTCAAGCGGGTCGTGTTTGGATCAATCAATACCATTCTTATCCAGCAGGCGCTCCTTTTGGAGGATACAAACAATCAGGCATTGGACGTGAAAACCATAAAATGATGTTAGGTCATTACCGTCAAACAAAAAATATGCTGATTTCTTACGATAAAAAGAAATTAGGTTTCTTTTAGTAGATTGAGATTATTGTTAATGATAAACCTGACAGATTGTATGATTTGTCAGGTTTTATTTTAAATATAGAAAAATGATAAAAAGAATTGATGCCACAGAAAACGCGATAGAATTAATCAAAATACTCAAAGAAAAACATGGTGATTTAATGTTTTATCAAGCAGGTGGCTGTTGTGAAGGAACGCAACCACAGTGTTTTGAAAAAGGAGGTTTTTATCAAAGAATGGGCGACGTATGTATTGGAACCATTGAAGAAACCGAATTCTGGGTAGATAAAGATTTATTTGAATACTGGAAACATGCGCATTTTACTTTAAAAGTAATTGATGCATTTGGAGTAGGTGGATTTTCACTAGAAACACCTTTGAAGAAAACCTTTCAAATTGAATATCGGATTTTTACTCCTGAAGAAGAACTCACTTTAGAACCCGTAAAATATATTGAATAAATTAATTTACATACAATAACTGGTATTGTTTAGGGGTAATTCCTTCGTGTTTTTTAAACAATCTAATGAAGTAATTGCTGTCTTCAAAACCCGATAAATGGCAAACTTCATTAATTTGTATGCTTGGATTTTTTAGTAATTTCTTAGCACAACGAATTTTTTCATTGATAACAAATTCAATCGGACTCATTCCTAACTCTTTTTTAAAGAAACGATAGAATGAAGTGGTGCTCATGCAGGCTTTTTCGCTTAAATTTTTAAGACTGATGTTCTCTCTTAAATTCAATCGGATGTAGTCGATTACGGGAGTTATCGGAGAGTTTGGATCAGCATATAAACCATCATCAATGGATTTTGCCGTTTGGGTTTGAATAATTCGAATCAACAATTCTTGTAAAGTCAAGTCGGCCAAAACATCTTTCGTTACTGATGTACTCATGCATTCCTTGATTAATTTATTGATGGTTGTCGCCAGTTCTACGTTATTATAGAAATAGTAATTTTGATAATTTAAATGCCAAAACTGCTTGTTTCCCTCCTTAGGATAACGCTCGTTCAAGAAATCCAAAGTATCTGTAATTTTTTGTTGATCAATTGCCAGTGCTAAACATTGTGTAGGATTATGTATTGAAGCCTCAGGAAAATCAATTTTCATTTCTACATTCGAAGGAATCATTACCGTTTCTCCAGGTAAATATTCAAAACCTGGATCGTCAAAAAGATGCATTACTTTTTTACCTCTCAACATACTCGTCACCACTAAATCATTAAATTTCAAAGGAACCAATTCGGATGCTTTATACGTCTCAAAAAGATTCAATTCACAATGATTTAAATTGTAAACCGTTCTGTTCTCTACTAAGGTTTTTAGTGATTTTTCATTCGATAAATGAGGAGGAGTAATGTAGGTACGATTCATTGTTAGCGTTTGTAATCAGGATTTATAAACTTACTGAAAATAAATGTATTAACGAAATGCTTTTTTGTTAAAAAGAATATAATTATGATTTAATGAATACAATAATAATAACCTTTAATCCTAGTGTTTTTTGGAGCAAAACGAATCAACATTTAAGAACGGCAATTCCTGCTGTACGCTATATTCCCGATTACAAAAACTACGGCTAAAAAGCCTTGTTTTTCTATATCGGGAGATGCCGCTACCATCAGGGCTAGGGGAGAACGCATCTTTTTCAATAGAACTATAAAAAAGACGCCACTAATTATTTTAAGTAATTGTGTTTTCTACAATCTCGTCTTCCCACAGAGAGCGAAATGGTATAAAATAATTAATTTAATAACTATATATACTTTATTTACAAGTTTTTAAGTGGCTTTATTTAACTAATTTGTAAATGTATTAATTGATAAAAAAAGGAGGCTATTAAGCCTCCCAAAATATTTAAATTGTTTTAACAAAATCCAAAAATACTTTTTTGTGCAATTCCAAATCCATATTTGGAGAAAGGGAGGCACGAACAATATAATCTTTGTCTCCTTCTTTAGTCGTTCCTTGAGTAGAAGTTGCAGGTATCGTCCAGTAACAGCCTTTTAACTGTCCATAACTCACGCAAAACTTACTTTCATTAGGAATTTTAGTAATCATTAAGTTAATAAGTTTAAGATTCAAGGCTCTTTTATTCGCTTCTCTTTCCTCATCCGTATTCCCTTTAGTAGGAAGGTCTAATGAAAAAACAGAAGGTGTAAATCCTTGTTGTGCTAATTCTTCTGAAACAAAATTGATTTTCGCAGCTGGTAATACTTCATGGATAAAGTTTACAAATTCACGGGTATTGATATAAGCATCAGTAATCCTTTGATTCATCGATGGTAATTGTTTTGCTAATATTTCATATTGTAGTGCTGTAGCTTCGTTATCGCAAAGGAGTAAGTGCTTTTCTATTTTCTCCATCAAAGCTTCTGTTTTTTTATTTCCTACACAGTAGCCAGCAGTACATTGCCCGCCACTTGGAAATTTTGATCCACTTGCAAATGAAATAGTTCTAACCGCTGATAGTACTTCGCCTTCACCCAAAAAGTGAACGTTAGGACAAAAAGTTTGATCTAAAATAAAAACAGGATCGATCGCCATTGCACCATTAGCAGTGGTACGTGCTTTACTTAAAACAGCTTTTAACTGCATTAAATCTGGTACTTCTACTCTTGGGTTTGTTGGAATTTCAGCAATGATATATGGTACAGCATCCTCGTTAGCCATTTTTGCTAAAACAGAATCAATGCTTTGAACCATATCGTTACCACCATCAACAGCTAAATCCACAATTTCTACATTAGCAACACTTGCAGCAACGCGTCTAGCTTGGTCATTTGTTCCACCATAACAATTGGGAGGAACGATAATTTTAATCGCTTTTCCTTTGTGTTTTTCTAGCGCATCGTCAATAAGCCCCATCAAAATCGCATATTGAATTGATAGTCCACTAGAAGCAACTAATGGTTTAGTAGATGTACCAGTAATTTCTCTAATTGAATGTAAGACTAATGGTTTATTTGTCTCGACATTACTTTTTGTAGTATCTAAAGCGGATTTATCTACTAGCAATTGTAAAGCAGTAAGACAATTGGCAGGTGTCATGGCGATGGTCTCTCTTCGTCTTACATGCTGAATGTCTGAGATATAAGGTTCATTTCCCTTGTTCACTACTAATATACTTCCAAGGTCAGCATAAAGATTGATATAAAAATCAATATTTGGATTGAGATCAATAGCATTCATTTCATCGTGTTCTGAAACGAAAATAGTACTTCCTTCAAAGACTGGAATCGTCTCGGAGTTTTCAACATGTTTTAAATCAAATTGATATCCATAAACGTGTTTTAGAACTTCCGCATCAAAAAAAGCGGGTAATTTCCCAGTATAAAGAATTTGAGTGTTTTTATGGTCTAATGCATTTTTTCTTAGAATGGCCAAAACAGGAACTGTCTTTGATGAAAAACTAATTGTATTTTCTGACTTTAGCTGTTGCAACTTAGCCATTGCCCATTCTAGAACACAAGATAAGGGGTGACCTAACCGAATATAGTCGTAAGCAGTAGGTAATTCACTTAGTGCTGCTGATGTTGCATTATTGTTATTAAATAAGGTTTCAAATTGGTCTAAAAATTGAGTTTTAGCCAATTTTTCATCATAAATATCTAGTCGATGGGTTGTGATATTCAACCAGCCAGCAGGTTTGTTTTTTAAAACTTCTTTTATATAATTAAGCATTTTATTGACTTCCATAATTTCATTTTTGAATAGAGTAGCAAGGTACATGAATTCCATTTATTCTAAAAATGGAACAAGATGTTTTTATAGCAGTTTGTCTAAAGTCTCCTTAACTTTAGATGTGGTTAAAATGCGTTTATTTGTTCATATCAATTAAAGTGGAGCTGTGGATTATTTTTTGTGTAAAGGAAGTATAATATTGAAAAGCAATACATCTTATAAAATCGAAATTAAATCTAAGGGATGATCTAAAACTTTTTTGGCACCATTGGATAGCAATTCTTCTTTTGGTCTATAGCCCCAAGATACACCTACGGCATACATATTAGCATTAGTAGCTGTTTGCATATCTATTCCTGAATCGCCTACAAAAATAATTTCTTCGGGTTTCAGTTCTAAATTTTGGCTTATTGCTGTAGCTTTAAATGGATTGGGTTTTTTAAGAGGCTCCGTTGTTAAACCTATAACTGGATTAAAATAATTAGGAAATAGGGCGGTAGTGATTTCTTGAGTCAAATCCTCAGCTTTATTTGAAAAAATACTCAGTTTAATTCCACGCTCAATCAGTTGATCCAGTAATTCAAAAACACCATCATACTGTTTTGTTTTACGCGTACAAATAGTACGATATTCCTTTACCATCAATTGGTAATAACAATCAATTTGGTTCTCATCCTTATGGTTCTCGGGCATGGCTTTACTAACCAAATTGCGGAGACCACTACCTATAAAATATTGATAATCGTCATAACTATGAGTAGCGAAGTCTAGGCTTTGTAGCACATTATTCATCGCATCAGCAATGTCTTCAAGTGAATTAACTAATGTTCCATCTAAATCAAAAATTACTCCTTTAAATCTCATTTGTTATTGTTTTATTTAATCGAAAGGACATGCATTTCAATTATATTTGGAAATGTCCCAAAGATAGGAATATTGTTATTTTTAGTTCTGCCTTTTTTAATATTATTGTTGCTTTTAAGTACCGTGGCATTGGAATAATTTATACAAACTACCACCAAACAATAAAAAAAGACAAATGGTCTTCCTTATATTTTTGCCAGCACAATACCGATTGTTTTTCTTTTAGGCTTGTATTCATTTGATTTTCGATGCTTTTATAATCATTCCAAATTTCATTTTCAGAAGGACTTATTCCCCATTCCTTTTTTGATGGTAAATAATATTGTTTTTCTGGATTGTCAATGCTATTGAAAGTCTCTAAATTGAAGTAATATCCTTTTACTGCTTTCTGATAGGCAGGGGGTAGTTTTGTGTTAAATTCATAAGGAATAAACAAACTCACTAGCAAGCATAAAGCTTGCGAAATAGTGTTTATGTCAATGGTGCTAAATTTCGATTTTGCACAGCTATGGTATAATAGAGGGAATTGTTTACTTTTTAATTTATCTAATTTTTGGTGTAAAGAATCGTTTCTGTTGGGACCAATCCAGTTGTTTATGAATTCCGAAGAAATACTTGGATCAAGCAAATAAAATTTATAAGCTAATTCCATGTGAATTAACTTCTTATCTATGCTGTTCTCTACTATAAAATCAATTTCGCCTATGGTTTTTTGGTCTTCAATTATTTGAGAATTTTCATATAATACCTTATAGTTTGTAGACAATTTTATTAATTCAGAAACAATTTTTTCGGCTAAATGGCCCAATCTCACATTGGTTGGTAATTGGAAATCTTGGTCGTTTTGAAGGATTAATTCTGACAAATAAAAAGTAGGCATACCAGTAACCGCACTGTCTAAACAATCTGCTTTTAGAATTGAAGCTATCCTAGATTTAGTTTTCATTAAAATGCATTCAAGTTTTTTATACTACAATGAGTCTCCCGCTAAAATATTGAGCAGCTTAATTGTTAACTATCTTTTTTCTTTAAAATTCTACCTCTAGGCTCATCACCTTCATGGAGGACTATTTCAGAATGCAGGAACTCTGCAGCCGAGGCTGAATCTTTGACTTTGATGGAAGAACGTTCCAGCATTTCGAACTCGAATTCTTTTAATACACTTTCTCTCAATCCTACTTTTCTCCATTGAGAAAAAGGTTGACATCCACTATAGATTCTCTTAGCTAAAGAAAGCGCATCCAGTAGTGCTTGATTTGCTCCTTGTCCTTTGAATGGACTCATTGGGTGTGCTGCATCGCCTATCACGGTTACATTTCCTGCCTTTTCTAATAATACTGTTTCTAGTAATTTTCGGTCGTACACGGGATAGCCAGAAACATGACTTTCTGGAGTCGCCGCTAAAATCTGTGGAATAGGATCGTGCCATTGCGTCCTGCGACAGGCTTCTTCCTTCAGTGCTCGTGGTCCTTGAGAACTTAATTCCTTCGCCTCTTTTTCTGACATGGGGAAACTCAATTGCCACATTACCGAGTCTGTTTTATAAGGCATCATGTAAATTCGTTCATGGCCATTGGCAGTTTGAAATACGGTGGCCGAGTCCAGCAAAGAACTATTTAGTCCTTCAAGATCCGCCAAAGGACAAATACCCAAAATCACAATACAATCTAGATAACGCAAGGGAGTACTGTTTTCACCAATCAGCAACTTCCTAACGGAACTACGAATACCATCGGCACCAACCACAAGATCTGCTGTTGCCTTTTTCTTCTCTCCATTTACCTCAAAGGTGAGATGAACACCACTCTCTTTTGATTCTTTAATATGGACCAACTGATGTCCCCATTGTACCGAATCATTTCCGCCAAGTTGCTCCAAGAGCGCTAAGCGCAAAGACTGTCTTGCGATGTGTACGTTGGTCCGTTTTGAAGATGTTTTCTCATCATTCTGCATCCGTTTTCTAATTCCCCACTCTCCAATCACTTTTCCTTCTTGAGTATGAACGAGATGTCTTGTTGAAAGTACTCCTTCTTTTAATGAGAAAATCCCCAATCCTTCGATCGCTTTGCTAGCTTGCTGCAATGTAAGTCCATAACCCTGAGATCGAGCATCAAAGTTGGTATCGCGTTCATAAAGGGTAAAAGGGATTCCGCGGTGCAAGCAAGCCACAGCTAGAGCAACTCCACCTATACCACCACCAATAATAGCAACGTGTGGAAAGTTTTCTTTATCAGCAATAGGAGGGCTGTCAGAAGCAATCAAGCCAGACCCATTGCAGTTCATGCAGGTATATAAGTGCCCTTTTGGAGGAATAGGCGCTACTCCTTTACCATTTGTTTTTTCAAATAGATCAATTGCTATCTGGTAGCGGTCTCGCAATTTCTTAGATAGTCCCCGACTTTTTTTGCCGCGACCTCTACAATCGGGACACAAAGTCCAGCTTGTTGCTGTATTTTCTACCTTTTTCAATTTCTCTTTATTTCACTTGATTTTAACCCAAATGGGTATTTATTTTCAACTACTTTCTCCAGCCTCTAGCCAATTTAGAACTTATGAAAACGAGTGTTTTCAGTGGTACGAAAATACGATTAAAAACGATATTTCCAATAAGTATGTTACTGGATAGGGACTGCTGTTGCCTTTTTATAAATCTATATGACGATAATCTAGTTGCACGGTTTTAGTACTTAGGCAGGGGAATTTTATACACTTTGTCACTGCGAGGAACGAAGCAATCTCATCTAGTATTTCCGTTGCAATAGTTTTTTAGTTTTATTGTTATGTTTGAGTGAGATAGCTTCGTTCCTCGCTACGACTTTAAGTCTGGTATAATATTGGTTTCTCACTATATTTCTACAATATTGTCATTCCGAAGAATTAGGAATCTCATCCAGTATTTTCGTTGCAATAGTTTTTTATTTTTTTGTTGATGTTTTAGTGAGATAGCTTCGTTCCTCTCTATGACTTTGATTAAGGGAAACCGTAAACGTCATTATTTAGCATAGGTTTAATAGCCACGGTAGTAGTGAAAGGTTTTGCAGGGAGAAAACCACTTTTTTCTGGTTGAGGCAGAGCGACCAAAGGAAGCTCCTGCAACAGCCTAGAAAAAGGGTTTTATTACAAAAAGACTGTAACGAATGACGGGATAAGCTCCTAAAAAAAACTAAAATGTATTTAATTTACAGCAATTCTTCGACGTGGCGCTTGATGTTTTCGGCAATTTTTTTGGTAGGTAAATCATTGTCGTCATGGCCAAAAGGATCTTCGATTTCTTCGGCAATTAACTCTAAGCTTGCCAAAACGTAGAATATGAAAACTACTACAGGAATCACATAATACCCCAAATTAAATACGTACCCAAATGGTAAGGTCATCACGTAAAAGAAAATGAATTTCTTGATAAAAGCACTGTAAGAATAGGGGATGGGCGTATTCTTGATTCTTTCGCAAGCACCACAAATATCAGTCAAAGACTGGATCTCGTGGTTCAAAATAATGAGTTGGTCACCCGTTATTTTCTTAGAATTATAAAGGTCATTGATCTTGTGAAATAAAATTTTGGCCACTTGATTGGGTCTGTGTTTGTGGTGCTCGATGATGATATCTTCAAAAAGTTGCTTGCTGGTTTCTTCGTCTTTTAAATGTTTGTTCAGGATAGAAGCATAGCTAGGAATTAGCTTTCTAAAAAAAGCACGATCTGATTCTTCCTTTAAAATCACAGAAAGTTTTATAGCTAGATTTCGAGAGTTATTCACCAAACTTCCCCATATTTTACGTCCTTCCCACCAGCGATCGTAAGCGGTATTAGTCCTGAAAACGAGCAATAATGAAATCACAAATCCCAGCATGCCATGCATGATAGAAATGTTCTTGACATGACTGTTTTCTGGCAATTCCCAATATTCGATTTCAAGATAGGCAATCCCAGCTGAATAGGTACCTATGAAAATCATCATGGGAATCAGCTGCCGAAAAGTGTCGGCTTTGTGAAAACGAAAAATAAACGTAATCCAGTCTTTTGGGTTGTATGAAATCATTTTAGTAAGTCGAAAGTTAAAAAGTCCTAAAGTCGTAAAGTCTGAGGATTGCACTTAGAAGTTATTTACCGAAAACCAGATGATTACTTTATCTAATTTCAAGAATTCTTTTTATAATGTCTATGTTCTATTCCTCAGATTTGCTACAAATCTAATTTAAAATTGGATAGCTCCCGCTAATTCTTTCAACGCAATTTCGGATAATTTTGCCTGAAACTGGGCATCGCTATAACGGACTTTAGCATTGACATAATTCAATTGCGCCGTTCTAAATTCGAGTGTGGTAATAGTACCAATATGGAATTTATCTAAGGTTATATCTAAATTTTGTTTGGCAATCGCTTCATTTGTCTCTTCCAAATCAATCAATTCTAAATTGGTTAAATAGGTTTGGTAGGAAGTAGCCAATTGCGTGTTTAAGGCTTGATTTTGTTGCTCTATTTGCAGGGTTGAATTTTCAATTTCAATGTTGGCAATGGTCTCATTTCTTTTTTGCGCAAAGCCATCAAACAAGTTCAAAGAAGCACTAAAACCATAATTTAATCCACGTGCCGATGATTGCGTAGTAAAACCAAGACTGGAATGACTTTCGGCAAAATTATAACCAGTATTCACTTTTACAGTAGGGTAGCGCCCTGATTTTACTTGTTTTAATTCGAGTTCAGCTACTTTTTTACTGATGACTAAAGCTTCTATTTGTGGGTTTTGCTTTTCGGCTAATGCCTTTAATTCGGCAAATTCCAGTTTGCTTTCCATCGTAAAATCTGAAACGACTTTAAAATCAATTTGGGTATCTCTAGCCAAAAGCTGATTGAGTGCGATCTTAGAATTTTTATATAATTCTTGTTGTCTTAGCAAAGTCACTTTATCCG
This sequence comes from Flavobacterium sp. WC2421, assembly GCF_040822115.1. Taxonomy (NCBI): domain Bacteria; kingdom Pseudomonadati; phylum Bacteroidota; class Flavobacteriia; order Flavobacteriales; family Flavobacteriaceae; genus Flavobacterium; species Flavobacterium sp. WC2421. Next base: position 2,715,818 of record NZ_CP162004.1, read on the forward strand.
TATTGATGTCTACCTGCGCGTTTAAAACCTCCAGTTTAGATGCTTTACCAATTGTAAACCGATTTTTGGCCAGATTCACTCTTTGATTCGAAATAACAATAGTAGTGTCTAAAGCTGCCAATTGTTGCTGTTGCTGTACCAAATTGTAATAAGCGGTTTGCACATCGCTTATTTTTGTAATAATGGTGAGTTTCAACTGGGTTTCACCTAGTTTTTGTAATTCTTGCAATTGATCTTTTCTAGCAAACATTTTAAAGCCATCAAAAATAGTCCAATCCAGACCCACGCCATAATTTAAACTGTTGCTTTTGGCATTATTCAAACTGGTTGAAGTACCATCAGTACGGGTTTGTGACAAATTTTGCAGGTTGTTGTTTTGCGTTATAGAGGCAGTGGCTTTGGGTAACATTCCCGCATTTCCTGCTGTCACATTCGTTTGATCTATTTTTAAATCGTTTTTGGCAATCTTAATTTCGTAATTGTTTTCTAAGGCTATTTTTACAGCATCTTCTAATGATAATACTTCCTGTGCATTTCCTTTAATGAAACAGAAGAACAGCAATAGTACACTTTTGAATATTATTTTCATGTTCGTCTTTTTATTTACTTTCGTTTTCATATTCCTCAATGTGTTCAAATTCTGGGTAATGCTTGCGGGCTTTAGACCACATAAAATAAAGTGCTGGAATTACAAATAAGGTTAATACCAATGAGAAAATAGTTCCTCCTACAATTACAACTCCCATTCCAATTCTACTTGTCGAAGCGGCACCAAGCGACATAGCGATTGGTAAAGCTCCCAAGGAAATCGCTAAACTTGTCATTAAAATAGGTCTCAATCGTGCCTCCGAAGCTTCTAGAATGGCTTGTAGTTTTGGTTTGCCTTGTTCCCGAAGCTGATTCGCAAATTCGACAATTAAGATTCCGTTTTTGGTTACTAAACCTATTAGCATTACAGTTCCAATTTGGCTAAAAATATTCCAAGTTTGGTCAAATAACCATAAGGAAAATAAGGCTCCTGCCACGGCCATAGGAACGGTAAGTATAATGATAAACGGATCAATGAAACTTTCAAATTGTGCCGCCAAGATTAAAAATATTAATAGTAAAGCCAATCCAAAAGCAAAAGAAGTATTCGAACTACTCTCTACAAAATCCCTAGATTCTCCACCTAAATCGGTAGTAAAAGTATCGTCAAGTACTTTGGCTCTAATTTGTTCCATAGCTTCAATTCCATCATTGATACTTTTGCCTGGAGCGAGCGCCGCAGAAACAGTAGCCGACATGAATCGATTGTTATGATACAACTGTGGCGGTTTACTTTGTTCCTCGATACTCACAATATTATCCATTTGGATTAAATCCCCTTTGTTGTTTTTAACATACATTGAGGTTAAATCCAATGGTTTCGAACGGTCTTTTTGGTCAAATTGTCCAATAACTTGGTATTGTTTTCCTTTTTTCATGAAATAGCCAAAACGCTGTCCGCTTAAGGATAATTGCAAAGTTTGTGCAATATCAATTACTGAAATACCTAAACTCTCCGCTTTTTCACGGTCAATAGTTACGTTGATTTCGGGTTTGTTGAATTTCAAATTCACATCGGTCATGGCAAAAGTAGGATTGTTGGCCGCTTCCTCCATAAATAATGGAATTTTCTCTTCTAACTTAGCAAAACTTTGGGTTTGAATGATGTATTGAATAGGCAAACCACCACGTCTATTTACGGCGATGGTAGGCTGTTGTGTCACTGATGTTTTGGCATCCGGATATTGTTTGGTCCATTTGGTTAATTTTTCGGCAATTTCATCTTGGGATAGTTTTCTTTCACTTGGTTCTTTTAACGAAAGACGCATAAAACCACTATTCACTGAGGAAGATCCAAAACCAGGGGAAGTCACGACCAAACTTACTTTTTTCTCTGGAATAGAGTCATCTACCAATTGGGCGATTTCTTGCATGAATCGGTCCGTATATTCATAACTCGCGCCTTCAGGAGCAGTCATTCTTAGAATTAAAGAACTACGGTCATCATAAGGTGCAGTTTCTTTTTGGATCAAATTATAAAAAACAAAAATCAAAGCAAAGCAAGCAAATAAGATGGGGAAACTCCACCATTTTTTAGCCATAAAACGACTTAGCGCATCGGCATAATTAGTGTTTAATTTTTGGAAATACGGTTCGGTTAAAACGTAGAATTTTGATTTTTTTTGTTCGCCACCTTTCATTAAATAGGCATTCAACATGGGTGTAAGAGTTAACGATACAAAGGCCGAAATTAAAACCGCCGCACCAATAACGACACCAAACTCTCGAAAGAGTCGGCCCACAAATCCTTCCAGAAATATTACAGGTAAGAATACTGCAGCTAAGGTGATTGAAATAGAGATTACTGCAAAAAAGATTTCGTTAGACCCTTTAATAGCTGCCTCGATAGGCGTCATACCTTCTTCTACTTTTTTGAAAATATTTTCGGTGACAACAATTCCGTCATCAACTACTAATCCTGTTGCTAAAACAATGGCTAATAAGGTCAAAACATTGATTGAAAAACCAAACAACCACATGATGAAAAAGGTTGCAATCAAAGAAACTGGGATGTCAATTAAAGGTCTAAAAGCAATAGCCCAATCTCTAAAAAATAAGTAGATAATTAAAATTACCAAAAGAATAGAAATCCCCAAGGTTTCGGCCACTTCCAGTACTGATTTTTTTACAAAAATGGTATTGTCAAGCGCAATGTTTAATTTGATATCCTTTGGCAAATCCTTCTTTAACGCTTCGAATTGCTCATAAAAAGATTTCGAAATATCTAGATAATTTGCGCCTGGACGAGGAACAATCGCAAGACCAATCAATGGTAAACCCGACTGACTTAATTTGGTTTCGATATTTTCAGGACCTAATTCAGCTCTTCCCACATCACTTAAACGGACAATTTTATCACCATTCGTTCGGATGATGATGTTATTGAATTCTTCGGCTGTTGCTAAGTTTCCAACCGTTTTTACGGTCAACTCCGTATTATCACCCGTTAATTTTCCTGAAGGCAATTCGACATTTTGTGCATTCAATGCGGTGCGCACTTCGGCTACTGTCAATCCGTAGGAAGCTAGTTTTACAGGATCAATCCAAAGTCGCATGGCGTAGCGCTTTTGACCCCAAATTTGAACACCACTTACCCCAGGAATGGTTTCTAAACGTTGTGAAATTACATTTTCCGCATAATCACTTAATTCTAGTGGACTACGAGTGTCACTTTGTACGGTCATCGAAATAATTGCATCACTATTGGCATCAGCCTTAGAAACTACAGGTGGCGCATCAATATCTTGTGGTAAGCTTCGAATGGCTTGAGATACTTTGTCACGAACATCATTGGCGGCTTCTTCTAAGTCTTTATCTAAGTTAAATTCTACCGTGATATTGCTACTTCCTTGTGCACTGGAAGAAGTGATATTTCTAATTCCGTCAATCGAGTTGATTGCTTTTTCAAGTGGTTCCGTAATTTGTGACTCTATAATATCACTATTAGCACCAGTATAATTGGTACGAATAGAAACTTGAGCGGGATCTATAGAAGGAAATTCTCGAACGCCAAGGTAGGTATATCCTATAATCCCAAATAATACTATTGTTAAATTCATAACAATAGTCATCACGGGTCTTTTAATACTTAGTGTAGATAAACTCATTTAGATTTTTTATTTTTTTATTGCTGATTTGAAGGCTAAGATGTCGACTTTGAATCGGATACCCTAAATCTATTTAACGGTTACTTTAACAGGAGCATCATTTTTTAATGCCATTACACCAGTTGTAATTACAGTATCACCCGCTTTTAATCCCGATAAAATTAATAGAGAAGCATCCGTTCTAGTGGCAGTTTCCACCATTATTTCTTTGGCTTTTCCCATATCAGAAATGAACACTTTTTTACCGTTTTGCACTGGAATCACTGCTTGGCTAGGAACAACAATGGCATCTTTAATGACATCTAGTGGTAATTCGACATTAGCAAAAGTTCCAGGTAACAATTTCCCATCTTTATTATCTGTAATCGCACGAACTTGTAATGTTCTGGTAGCAATTTCTACAGCTGGCTCTATAGCATATACTTTGGCTGAATACGTATCAGAAGATCCCGCCACTGTAAAATTCAGATTAGTGTTATTTTTTATTTGATTGGCATATTTTTCAGGAATCGAAAAGGTGATTTTTAATTGACCAATGTTCACGAGTTTGGCTACTAAAACTGTAGGAGTAATATAGGTTCCTTTGGAAATCGAACGCAAACCAATTCTACCTGAAAACGGAGCTCTTACTGCTGTTTTAGCAATTTGGGCTTTAATCAATTGGCTTTGCGCGCGAGTGGATGCATATTCAGCTCTTGCTACATCATACTCTTCCTGGCTGATGGCTTCTTTTTGTAATAAAAGTTTAGCTCTTCGCTCGTTTTCAGAGGCTAAACTTTCTTTAGTATTGGCTTGACTCAGTTGTGCTCTTAATTCGGTGTCATTGACTTTAAAAAGTAATTGTCCTTTACTGACACTACTTCCTTCTTGAAAATTAATACTTTCTACAATTCCCGATACTTCGGAACGTATTTCCACCTGTTCATTGGCCTCAATAGAACCAGATAGTGATAAATTGTTGTCAAATGTTTGTGGTTGGACCACAATTCCAGACAAACGCATCGCTTTTGGATTTCCTGATTTATCATTTCCTACTTCCGATTTTTCTTTATTTTCCATAATTCGATACGTGATAAAAGCACCGAAACCAACAATTATTAAAGTGTATATAAAGTATTTTATTTTCATAGTTATTGGTTAAAGAAAGATTAGGTATTTATAATTTTATGTTAAAAAAACAAATTTAGGTTTTCATATCGGAATCAGCAATTTGTTAATTTTTATTTAACACTTGTCTATACAAATATTTTAATAAATGGAAAAAAATGAATGAATCCTCAGAAATAGTAATGAAGAGGCCCATTTTTAAAATTCAGAAAAACAATTGATATCATTCTTAAATGGTAATAGGACGTTAAAATGGTTAAAAGGTTTAAAGGAAAAGGGAAAAATATTTTAAAAAAAATACTAACTGATATAGTTCCAAATATTTTTCTTTTTGGTCAATTCAATATAAACTGCTCTTAGGGAAGCATGTTCTGGTTTTTGCAACGGAGCATCTTCTTTTAATATTTTCATGGCATGGTTTCTGGCTAACGCCAAAATGTCTCTGTCTTTTACAATATCAGCAATTTGAAGATTAAGTACACCACTTTGCTGCGTTCCCATTAAGTTTCCAGGACCACGAAGTTTAAGGTCGACTTCGGCAATTTCAAAACCATCGTTAGTACTCACCATGGTTTCCATTCGGGTTTTACTATCCGAACTCAATTTATGACTCGTCATCAAGATGCAATAACTTTGGTCGGCACCACGCCCTACGCGACCTCGTAACTGGTGTAGTTGTGAAAGGCCAAAACGTTCCGCACTTTCTATAATCATTACTGAAGCATTGGGTACATTAACACCCACCTCTATTACAGTAGTTGCGACCATTATATTGGTTTTACCTTCGGAGAAGCGTTTCATTTCAGCATCTTTATCGGCAGGTTTCATTTTTCCGTGTAAAATTGAAATGGCATATTGGGGTAGCGGAAAATCACGAGAAATACTCTCATAACCGTCCATTAAATCTTTGAAATCCATTTTCTCCGATTCTTGAATCAGCGGATAAACAATGTAAATTTGGCGTCCTATCGCAATTTCATCGCGTATGAATTTCCAAACTTTTAAGCGGTTGCTATCAAAACGATGTACCGTTTGAATGGGTTTTCTTCCCGGAGGCAATTCATCAATCACAGAGATATCTAGATCGCCATACAAACTCATCGCCAGTGTTCTTGGAATAGGAGTTGCGGTCATCACTAAAACATGTGGTGGAATCACGTTTTTCTTCCACAATTTAGAGCGCTGCTCCACACCAAAACGGTGTTGCTCATCAATTACTGCTAATCCTAAATTTTTGAATTTCACCTTGTCTTCTAGCAATGCATGTGTGCCAATCAGGATTTGCAAAGTCCCATTTTCTAGTTCTTCGTGAATGATTCTTCGTGCTGCAGTCTTACTTGAACCAGTGAGTAGTTTAATGTTAATATTCAGTTCCTTAGCTAATTCTGATAATCCTATAAAATGCTGATTTGCCAAGATTTCGGTAGGTGCCATCAAGCAGGCTTGAAAACCATTATCAAGCGCCAATAACATCGTCATAAATGCCACAATCGTTTTTCCAGAACCTACGTCACCTTGTAATAATCGGTTCATTTGGGCATTGCTACCCATGTCCGTTCTTATTTCTTTAATCACTCTTTTTTGTGCTCCCGTGAGTTCAAAAGGCAGGTGATTTTGATAAAATTCATTGAAAAATTCACCTACAACAGTAAAAGGATGCCCTTTGATTTTATGTTTCTGAATCAGGTTTTTAGTAATTAACTGCAACTGAATAAAAAACAATTCTTCAAATTTTAATCGAAATTGGGCTTTCGCCAAAGCTTCGGTGCTTTTAGGAAAATGGATATTGATTAAAGCGTCTTTTTTAGAAATCAGCTTTAGTTCAGCAATGAGATAATCCGGAAGCGTTTCGGTAAACAAAGTATGCGTTTCAAGAAACAACTGTTGCATGATTTTGTTAATCGTACGGTTTGAAATACCTCGATTTGTGAGTGTTTCTGTCGAAGGATAAACGGGTTGCATGGCGGAGCGTAAACTTTTTTCATGTTCGCTCAATAATTCAATTTCAGGATGTGACATATTGTACATACCATTGAACGACGTGCATTTTCCAAAAATAACGCAAACCTCATTGATTTTGAGTGATTCACGAACCCATTTATGTCCTTGAAACCATACTAGTTCCATTTGTCCAGTATCGTCGACAAACGTTGCTACTAATCGTTTCCTGCCTTTACCAAACTCCACCGTTTTGACATTGATAATTTTACCAATGATTTGAACTTCGGCTACATTATTTTGCAATTCATTGATTTTGTAATAACGGGTGCGATCAATGTAACGGTTGGGGTAAAAATTGATTAAATCGGCATACTTATGAATCCCCAATTCCTTGCGTAGCAATTCGCCCCGACTGGGACCAACGCCTTTCAAATATTCAATGGGAGTAAGTAGGAGGTTATTCATTTGACTGTATTGGACGCGGGTAACACGGATTTGCAAATGCAAAACACAGATTAATGCGGATTTTTATTTTGATGAAGCGAAGATAGTTTTTTGTTTGGAAATTTGGAAATGGGACGGATGGAATGTGATGTAGGAAAAAAGTGTATATTTGAAATATGATTTTAGAAATAAAAAAAATAAAATGAAAAAAATAGTATTACTCTTCACATTTTTGTTTGTTTTGAATGTTTTCTCACAGCAAAAAAAAATGTGGGCTAAATCAATTATTAATCAAAAGGCGCCAAAAATCACTGTTGAAAAATGGCTTTCTGATAAGCCTAATACAAAAGGAAAATTTATCTTAATAGATTTTTGGGCAACTTGGTGTGGTCCGTGTAAAAGAGCTATTCCAGAATTGAATAAGTTTAAAACAGAATTTGAAAATGATCTTGTAGTAATAGGTATTAGCGATGAAACAAAAGAGGAAGTAAATAAACTTATTGACCCTAAAATTGAGTATTATAGTGCAATTGATACCAATAGAAAAATGTATGATTTTCTAGGGATAGCTGCTATTCCACATTGTATTTTAATAGATCCTGATGGGATTATACGTTGGGAAGGTTACCCGATATTAAGAGGATATGAATTAACATCTGAAGTTATAAAAAAGATCATTGGGGAATATAAAAAATAAAATATTTTCACTAAAACACTTTTAAAGGATTTAAAGATTTTTTAATTTTTGGTATAATAATTACGATGCAAAGAATAATTTTAGAAAGGAATCTTGATTTTAAACAATTTCAAAATTTATTTATTTTGACATTTAGTTGCTTAATTACATTATTTGCAATGTTGTATTCATTGCGATCTAATGAATTTATTTACATTAAATTAGGATTGTTTGCTTTTAGCCTCATTTTCATATTAGTGATGTTTACCAAGAAAGGGTTGGTGGTTAAAAAGAATGAATTGTATAATGGAGTTTTTTTATTTGAAAAATTGACTTATAAAAAAGCAATTAAATGTGATTTTAAAATAGTAACCGTTTTTAAAGGAAGGTTATCTACTAACTATAATTACTCCTATGACATTAAAGAATTTCACAATTGGGAGCCTGATTTAAACACTACTGTAGTAAGTTTTACTTTAAATTTGCTTAATCAAAATCATACAAAAAAAATCAAAGTGATTACATTAACAAAAGTGGATAAAACAAAAATAGCTGTTGATTTTATACTAGCCAATACTTCTTTAAAATATGAAATTTTTAATCCAGTCTTTAACTAATTCAAAATATTAGTATGATAAAAATTGTTACTTCTTTTATTTTGTTGATCTCAATTTCCGTTTACAGTCAGGATTTTGAAGGTAAAATTGAATATAAATTATCGTATTATCAAACGGATAGTAAAGCGATTATTGATTCTCCTGAAATTATAAAATTTCTGGGAGGTACATCTACATTTATAACCAAGAAAGGATTTTATAAACAAATTACGAACTCGCAATATATGGCTTTTCAACTGTATGATCCCAAGGAAAATAGGTTGTACATGAAGAGTAAAATAGATTCGGATACGTTATTTTATATCGTTGCTTCAAAAATTAAAAACACCAAGTTCGAGTATGAAATTATTAAAAATGCCGATACTATCTTGGGACATGTTTGTGATAAATTAAGTGTTCGAGACAGTGTAGGAAAACAAGACTATTATTTTGCAAATGATTTGAAAGTAAGTCCAGAATATTTTCAAAATTTCACCGCTTTTAATAAAAATAAAATTACTGATATTATGAAATCAGTATTTCTTAGAGTTGATTATTATTTTATCGATTTTATTGCAAGAATGGAAGCTACAGCTATTATCGAAACTAAAGAAAATAATGAAGAGTTTCTTTTACCTCCATATAAAATTTTACTTGAAAAATAAATACTTTTTATTTAAAGAAACTTATAAATTTACTACTTGAAAAAACTTTTCAACCTTCAAATTATTAAAATATAAATTCAGACAAATCCCAAAATGAAGAAAACAACAACCCCATTTTTATTCAAATTAGTATTTCTAATTTTCACTATTCTATTGATTAGTTTACCACATGCTGTAGCGCAAAATAAAACGGCAGAACTAGATAAATTAATGAATCAAGCTCATGCAAGTGGTGTATTTAATGGGACTGTTTTAGTTGCTGAAAATGGAAAAGTGATTTATCGCAAAGCTTTTGGCTATGCCAATAAAGAAACAAAACAGTTATTAAAACCAGAATTTTGTTTTGATTTGGCATCTGTTTCTAAGCAATTCACTGCTATGGGAATAATGATTTTAAAAGAAAGAAATAAGCTTTCGTACGATGATAAAATCACCAAGTATTTCCCTGAATTCCCTGTTTATGGGAAGGATATTACAATACGGAATTTACTAAATCAAACATCGGGTATGCCATTATATCAGCCATTCGCTAAGAAATATAACCTGACGAATGCTGAAATTTTAAAAATAATAGAAGAAAGAGAAGCGTTGGACGCTGGCATTGGAGAGCGCTATGTGTATAATAATGCTGGTTACGTTATGTTGGGTTTAATTGTAGAAAAAGTTTCGAATAAGTCCTTAGCAGCATTTTTGAAAGAAAATATTTTTAAGCCATTAAAAATGAAAAATACTTTGGTTGGGGATACACCAAAAATTGATTTAAAAAATAGAGCTATTGGTTATACTGTTATTGGTGAACTTGACGATTATGTAGTTTCACACACGGGTTCTACAAGTATGTTTTCAAATGTTGATGATTTGTTTTTATGGGATCAAGCTTTATATACTGAAAAGTTAGTTTCTAAAAAAACTATGCAAGAAGCGTTTACTCCTGTTGTTTTAAATGATGGTTCAGTATCTAATTACGGTTTTGGATGGTTTGTTACTCCAGAAAAAAAATCAGTTAACCACTCAGGAAGTGATTTTGGTTACCGTGCGTTTATCATGAGGGATTTAGAGAAAAAAAGCACTTATATCTGGCTTACGAATGCTGGAAATGCTATTAATAAAGATGAGATGAATGTGGCGATAGAAAACATATTAGCGTCTAAACCTTATGAAATTCCTAAGATTACCGTTTTTTCAGAATTACAAAAAGCATTAGAAGTAAACTCGGTAGATGATGCTATTGCAAAAACGACTAAATCTATACAATCGAAGCCAAATGAGTATGCAATGGACGATGCTGCTATTAATGAATTGGGTTACAAATTCCTTAACGAAAAGAAATTATCGGAAGCCTTTTCGATATTTAAATTTAATGTTCTAATAAATCCAAACTCTTCAAATGTTTATGATAGTTTAGGAGAGGCTTATCTATTGCAAAAAGACACCGCAAATGCTGTCGAAAATTATAAAAAATCAGTGGCACTAAATCCAGATAATGCAAATGCAAAAAACGTTTTAAAAAAATTAGGGATTGCAACAACTGATTTAATTACTGATGTTACAGTTGCTCCAGAAGTTCTTAAAAGCTATTTGGGTAGATATCAGTTAAATGAAAATTATTTTTTTACAGTAACCGAGGATAAAGGGCAATTATATATTCAAGGAACTAACGAAAAAATTACAACTGTATATCCAATGGCGCAAAATAGATTTTATAGTAAAATAATTACAGCTCAGTTTACTTTTAATAGCGATAAAAATGGACATGTTGATAGCTTGACATTAAATATGGGAAAAGATATGAATGCTAAAAAAGTGGAATAAGTCACTATTAAAATATTTGTCTTAGAACTTTTAATAAATCATCGATAGCAATACTAATGAAAAAACACATTCTTCTAACAACCTTATTTTTAATAGTCAGTTCTACTTTTTCTTTTGGTCAAACCGTAAAAAACGAATTAAAAATTAGCCCAATTACGACTAATTTTTATGTTTACACTACCTATAAAATGTTTGGCGCTAAAAAACAAGATGCCAATGCGATGTATGTGGTTACTCCAGCTGGTGTTATTCTTTTTGATTCCCCTTGGGATGATTTTCCATATCAATTGTTATTGGATAGTATTGAAGCAAAACATCATAAAAAAGTAGTTTTGGCACTATCCACACATTCTCATGAAGATAGAACTTCAGGAATTGATTTCTACAAACAACATGGAATAAAAACCTATACCACTAAGAAAACAGATAAAATTTCGAAAGAAAATAAAAGACCAAGGGCTGAATTCCTAATGACTAAAGATTCTGTTTTCAATATTGGTGGATTTAAGTTTGAAACCTTTTATGGCGGTGAAGGGCATACAAAAGATAATATTGTAGTTTGGTTTGATCAACAGAAAGTGCTTTATGGGGGATGCTTAGTAAAGAGCATAGATGCTACAGACTTAGAATATGTTGGAGAAGCTAATATAAAGCAATGGCCAAATACAATTAAACGGGTGCAAGCTAGATTCAAAAACCCAAAATACATTATTACAGGACATCATGATTGGACAAGTACAAATGCTTTAAGTCATACTTTAGATTTATTGGAAGAAAATAAAAAAACAAAGTGATCCATGATTGATCTTAATTATTTCGACAATTTCTAACCCTATTTTAGAAAAGCAATAAAATAAAAAAAAGTTGATTTTTGAATTAGAATATTATATTTCCTCAAATTTGCAAAAGCATTACAACAAAATTAAACATAAAATATAAAAAATGATAATTGATAAAATTGAAAATTATGGCCTTTACGCTAACCTAACCGAAAGATTAGCTAGAGGATTTGAATTTATTAAAAATACTGATTTGGTTTCAATAGAAGCAGGGACCTATGAAATTGAGGATAAAGTCGTATTTGCTATTGTTCAGGAATACGATACAAAAGAAATCAAAGATTGTGTACTCGAAGGTCATACAAAATATATCGATATTCAATATGTGATTGAAGGGTCTGAATTAATTGGGGTAAGTACCAAAAATGATCAAAAAGTAGTGACTAGTGATTTAGATAAAGATTACACTTTTTATGAAGGGGAAACAACATATTTAAAACTGGAGGCAGGAATGTTTACGGTGTTTTTTCCAGATGATTTGCACAGACCAAGTGTAAAAGATGGAGAAAGCACCAGAGTTAAAAAAGTAGTTGTCAAGGTTTTGATTTAAAAAGTAAAAATTAAAAGTTACTTATCCGAAAGTGCTATCACTTTCGGATTTTTTTTGCGCTTAAAACTAAACAGTATTTTCTAATTTAATAAAATTGTGAATTCTACTTTAAACACAATATCTTTGGAACAATAACAAAAACTGTAAAAAATGACAACGCATCTCGCACTCCTTCGTGGTATCAATGTTTCTGGACATAATATGATGAAAATGGATTTATTAAAAACGACTTTGGAGAAAATAGGTTTTACCAATGTGGCTACCTATATTCAATCAGGTAATGTTTTTGTAGATTCTGAAGAAGAAAGTGCTGCCAAAGTTGGTTTCATCATCAAACAAGAAATTTTTAAAGCATTTGGACATGATGTACCAACGATTGTAATAGGAATAGAAGATTTAAAAAAATGTTTTACCAACAATCCTTTTTTGAAAGAGAAAGAATTGGACATCAAAAAAATATATGTGGCTTTTGTTTCTAAAGAATTGCGTTCTGAAAATATCAATGATTTAAAAATTAGTCAGTTTAAACCAGATGAAGCCCAAATTGACGGCAACAGAATCTTTATTAAATATGCCGTAGGTGCAGGAAAAACTCGATTAGACCAAAAATACATTGAGAAAAAATTAAGTCTTACTGCAACGATTAGAAATTGGAATACAGTAACGCAGTTGTTGAAAATGTATGAAGAACGATAAAAGAATTTAAAAATGATTAAATTGAAGCAACCTTTACTATCAAATAGCATCTTGTAAGAAATTTAAACGTTGATAAAAATGAAAAAATCAATTATTTTTTGTGCTTTGCTAGCCCTTTTTTGTTCTTGTTCCAATGACAATATAAAAGCGATCACAACCGCGTATCATGGAAAATGGGAATTATACAAAATGTCTGGAAACTTGCCAAATTCTGAAACTACTGGTACAGGAATGGAGTGGCAAGAGAGTTACACTTTCAAAACTGATGGTAGCTTTACTAAATCCAGAACTAGAAATGGAGAAAAAACGGAACTGTCAGGAACCTATGTTTTTTCAAAAGTGCAAGAGGAGTCTTTTCTGGAATTAACCTATAAAATCGATAGTGATATAATAGGGAGTTGTTATGGAAATAATAAGGAAGAGCTTTATATCCTGCCCAATTCAATTTTGTCAAGTACTTGGAGAAATTGTGATGGTCCAGGATTAGAATATAAAAAAGTAAACTAGGAAGTTGTTTTAATACGAAGCTACTATTGTTTAAAGATAAAAAGAACTTCTCTTTTAATCTTTAAACAATATTTTTTTTTGCAAAAATAAATCGGTTATATTTACTACTTAATACTAATTTTCATACCGTTTCTTTAAGCTCATTTTATATTATAAAAATTATGTCTTTAAAACTATCCGTTATTATCAGTTTGTTTTTTGCCTCATTTGCATTTGCACAAACAGGAACTCCCACAGATTATCTATCATCACAATTTCATAAAGAACGAAGAGCAGCACTACGTACTAAAATGCCCAATAATAGTGTGGCGGTTTTTTTTGGAAATCCAGTTCGCAACCGCGCTAATGATGTTGATTATGTGTACCATCAAGATCCTGATTTTTATTACTTAACGGGATATAAAGAACCCAATTCAGTTTTAGTAATTTTTTCGAATGATCAGACCAATAAAGAGGGTAAAACCTACAACGAAATGTTATATGTGCAGGAAAAAAATCCAAAAGCAGAGCAGTGGACAGGTATTCGTTTGGGCACTGATGGAGCCAAAAAAGAACTGGGGTTTGATGTAGCTTTTAATGGAAAAGATTTTTTGAATTCAGGGATTGACTATGCTAGTTTTTCGACAGTGCAATCCAAGGAATTTAATGATGACTATAGAAATTCAAAAAAAGAAGAGGCCGATTTATACAAGTTGGTTGCGGCATTTAAAAGTCAGGTTGGATATGATGTGAAGACTGTACCACAAACAGATTCTAAATTACAAACAGAATTGGGCTTAAAGAAAAATATAACAACAAAGAAAGCCATTTTAGATACTGAGTCTATTAAAACGTACATGGCTAGTTTGCGTGAGAAAAAAACCAAAGAGGAAATGGTTTTACTTACGAAGGCAGTGCGTATTTCAGCTATGGGACAGCGTGAAGTTATGAAAGCCATGCATCCTGGAATGTCAGAAACTGAGATTCAGGGACTTCATGAGTTTGTCTATAAAAAATACGGAAGTGAGTTTGAAGGATATCCTTCTATCGTGGGTGCTGGAAACAATGGATGTGTGTTGCATTATATTGAAAACAGCAAAACAAAAGTGGAAAACGAGTTAATTTTAATGGATTTAGGAGCGGAGTATCACGGCTACAGTGCCGATGTAACGCGAACTATTCCAGCAAATGGTAAATTCTCTCCTGAGCAAAGAGTGATATACGACTTGGTTTATGATGCACAAGAAGCGGGTATTGCTACAGCTGTGATTGGAAATAGTATTAGTGCTCCAGATGGTGCAGCTCGTAAAATTATAAGTCAAGGTTTAGTAAAATTAGGAATTATAAAAACAGAAGGAGATTCCAGAAAATATTTTCCACATGGTACTTCACATCATATTGGTTTAGATGTTCATGATCCGGGCTTGTATAATAACTTTGAAGAAGATATGGTTCTTACTGTTGAGCCAGGAATTTATATCCCTGTTGGAAGTGACTGTGATAAAAAATGGTGGGGAATTGCGGTACGCATCGAAGATGATATTTTAATCACTAAAAATGGTCCTGTAAATTTATCGGCTGAAGCGCCTAGAAAATCTTCAGAAATTGAAGCATTAATGAAAGAGAAAAGTGTTTTTGATACCTTATCACTGCCTAATCTAGATTGATATTTTATTTTTAGAATATAAAAAGCTCCGAAATGATAATTTCGGAGCTTTTTGTTTTATTATTTGCTGAGTAAATCACAGTACCAAAAACCAAAATCAAATGCATCTGGTGCACTTGTATCGCAGGCTGTGTCAGAGGACTCTTCTTTTTCGGGTCTTTCATATTTACGGTACACAATTTCACCAATTTCAAAATCAATAGGTTTACTAAATAAGGGACCATCAAAAGTAAAAGTATGAAATTCTCCATTTTCACCACATACATCCACATTTTCAGGCAAATCATTGATAAAATCTTGGTCAATTACCCGACCTACAAAGCTTTTATCTAAATAGCGTTCGTTCACGCAAACTACAATCGTTTTAAAACCTAAATGGATGAACTCTTGAATCAAATCTTGTGTTGGGACTTTCCATAGTGGAAAAACGCCTTTAAAGCCTATTTCGGCTAATTTATCTTCCCGGTATTTACGCAAATCTTCTAGAAATATGTCTCCAAAAACAGAATGGGTTACTCCTTGACTTTTCAATTTCTCCAATGTTTCCTGCATTACCTTTTCGTACACTTCCATAGTTGGCATTTCGGGAATTTGCATTATTTCTAATGGTAATCCCATGCTACTTGCTTGTTGTTGTAGTAATTCCACTCGAACACCATGCATCGAGATACGTTGGAATTGTTGATTAACACTAGTGAGCAAGCAACTAATTTCAAAATTAGGATCTTGCAGTATTTTGTATAAGGCCAAAGCAGAATCTTTACCGCTGCTCCAGTTAAATAGGGCTTTCTTTTTCAATGAGATTGTATTGTTTTTTCAGGTAGTAAACTTACAAAATTAGTTCTATTAGTTCGAGAAACCTTCGTAACTTTGAAAGATAGATGCATTAATTTTTTAAAATGAAATACCTTTTATTATTTATATCCACATTTGCTTTTGCACAACAAACTAAATCCGTTGACTTTAAAATAGTTCAAGGTCAAATTACGGTTAATCCTATTGAAAAATCAGTTTCAGGTGCAGTCAGTTACTGGTTTGAGATTTTAAAACCTATTGATACCATTAAAATTGATGCACAAAATATGGAATTTTCTGAAGTAGAATTAAATCAAAAAGGAATCCAATTTATTAATACCAAAAAACAAATTGTATTGATTGCCGATTTCAAAAAAGGAAAAAATAACATTAGTTTTAATTATACAGCTAAGCCAAAGCAGGCGTTGTATTTTATAGGTTCAGAAGAAAAAGATAATGTGCAAATTTGGACACAAGGGCAAGGAAGATACACCAGTAATTGGTTTCCAAGTTTTGATGATGTAAGCGAGAAAGTTATTTTTAATCTGGAAGTGGTTGTGGATTCTAAATATCAAGTAGTCGCTAACGGAGTTTTGACCAGTAAAATCAATAACGATTCAATGACCTATTGGAGATTCAACATGCAAAAACCAATGAGTTCCTATTTGCTAATGATGGCTATAGGTAAATTTGAAAAGCAAACCCTATATTCCAATTCAGGAATCCCTTTAGATTTGTATTTTGAGTCCAAAGACAAATCTAAGTGGGAACCAACTTATCCTTATTCGAAGGAACTATTTGATTTTTTAGAAAATGAAATAGGAGTGAAGTACCCTTGGAGAATATACAGGCAAATTCCTGTTCGAGATTTCTTGTATGCAGGTATGGAGAATACATCGGCTACTTTGTTTTCCAGCAGGTATGTAGTAGATTCTATCGGTTTTTCAGATCGTTCCTATACCAATGTCAATGCACATGAACTAGCACATCAATGGTTCGGAGATTTGATAACTGCCGAAAGTGGAAAGCATCATTGGTTACAGGAAGGATTTGCGACTTATTATGCGTTATTAGCGGAACGAAAAATATATGGCGACGATTATTTCTATTCCAAATTATATGAATCAGCCCAACAAATAAAATATGCGTCCAGAACAGATACGATTCCGGTTTTGAATGCCAAAGCAAGTTCTTTGAGTTTTTATCAAAAAGGAGCTTGGGCACTTTTTGTTTTGCATGAATCTGTTGGGGATAAAGCCTTCAAAAAAGCAGTTTGCAGTTATTTAAATACCTATGGATATAAGACGGTAACAACCGAAAATTTCCTTGATGAAATTCATAAATTTTCACATTTCGACACAACTAAATTTAGTAAAGTATGGCTAGAATCAACTGTTTTTAACACTCAAGAAGCTAATGAGTTACTGTTAAAAAACAAAACAGTTCAGTTGTTGTTTGAAGTCGAAAAAGTAAAGAAAAATGCATTGGCAGATAAAAAAGAATTCTTTGCTAAAACACTTCAATCAGATGCCTATTATACGGTAAAAGCAGCAATTGTCAACCAATTGAAAAATGAAATTTTTGAAAATAAAAAAGGATTATTGGAAATGGCTTTAGCTACAAATAATGTTCAAGTTCGACAAGAAGTTGCTGTTTCATTGCCTAAAATTCCTGAAGAATTTAGAGAAGAATATGAAACACTATTAAATGATAAATCCTATCAGACTCAAGAAATTGCATTGTATTATTTATGGAATTCCTTCCCTGAATATCGTATTAAATATTTAGATTTATCAAAGGATTGGATTGGTTTTAATGACTATAATTTAAGAACATTATGGTTGTCATTGGCTTTGTCAACTCTAGATTATTCAGTCGATAAAAAGGCTTTAATTGAGGAATTAATCAATTATTCTTCTACCAATTATGAAGCCATTACAAGGCAAAATGCATTAGAAAAACTGATTGCTTTTCAATTATTAAATGATGATGATGTATTAAAAAATTTAATCAATTCAACAACACATCATATGTGGCAATTTTCTAAATTTGGAAGAGATAATATTCGATTACTACTTAAAAACCCAAAAATGAGAACTTCATTTGAAAAGGTTTTACCAAGTTTAAATGAAAGCGAGTATTTTCAGTTGAACAGGTTGTTAATAGAGTAATATATAAAACAGTTTCCTATGAGAGCATTAGTAATTTCAGGAGGAGGAAGTAAAGGCGCATTCGCAGGTGGTGTTGCTGAGTATTTATTGGATAAAGAAAAAAATAAATATGACATTTTTATTGGAACATCTACCGGAAGTTTGCTGGTTACTCATTTGGCTTTAGATAAAATTGATGCAATAAAAAAGGTATATACATCAGTTACGGAGGAGAATATATTTAACAGATGCCCATTTAAAATAAAAAATAAAAATGGCGTTGATATTATAAAAATAAACCATTTTAATGTTTTAATTAATTTTCTAAGAGGTTCAAATACATTTGGAGAAAGTTTTAACTTAAAAAAGTTGATAAAAAAAACGATTACAAAAGAGGATTTTTATCAATTAAAAAGCGGTAATAAAATTGTTGTTGTTACTGTAACGAATTTAAGTAGTAACAAAGTAGAATACAAAGCCCTTTCTGATTTTGAATACGATGATTTTTGTGATTGGATTTGGATTTCTTGTAATTATATTCCTTTTATGAGTCTTGTTATTAAAAACAATAGCGAATATGGTGATGGAGGGTTTACTAGTTTGGTACCTATTCGAGAAGCTATTAATCGTGGAGCAACTGAAATAGATGCCATTATTCTGGAGACAGAAGTTCATATTTCACCCAAATTCACTGGGAAAAACCCATTTTCATTATTAGTAAATCTTTTCGGAACATTACTCGAACAAGTTCAAAAAAACGATATTACTATAGGGAAATTAACTGCAATTAATGAAAATGTAAAACTCAATTTATATTATACACCCACACAGTTAACAAGTAATGCACTGGTTTTCAATAAAATTCAAATGGAAAAATGGTGGAAACAAGGATACGAAACCGCTAAGGAACGGAATGGAACCAACAAAGAAAATTAACTTTTTACCATAACTGACTCACTTCATTTCTAAGATAAGCTAATGCAGTACTACTTGGAGAAGCTTTTTGTAATAAATCTGAGATTACTAATTCACGTAAACTATCGGCATTTGTTACTTTTTCATGTTGTGCTGCCAAGCGAATCATTTGGATAGTCGCATTTTTGGCGGTTACTATGACAGACCAACCTTCATTAGAAATATAAATTTGTTGTGCTAAATTGTGTTCAAACTCTTGTTCAATTTGGGCAATTACAAAATTTCTGTATTCATTTTTATCTTCAGAAATTGGATTGATACGAACCATTAACTGTGATGGATTGATGCGTTCCATAAACAAAGTCATACGTTCATAAGCTTGCAAACGAATTGGTAATGATGCTGATTGATTGTCTTTTTGCAATAACCATCGTCTGGTGTTTTGTTGGTCTTTGAAGTGCGCATCAAACAAATAGTAAGCCACCGCTCCAGTAATAAGTGAAGGAAGTGTAAAAGCAATTATTTCAGTGATTGTAGTCGAATCCATTATTAGTATTTTATGATACGCAAAAATATACTTTTTGATTATAATTACCCTTCAATTATGGTGTAATAAATCCAAGGTAGTAGTATTTTTACAAAAAATATTAAAAACGAAAGTACGATTGTCTTACCTATAACTACTGCTACTAAATGGAAACATACATTATTATTTTACTTTGTGTAGCTGCATTTGCTGCTGGGTTTATTGATGCAATTGTGGGTGGCGGTGGCTTGATTCAAACGCCAGCAGGATTAATATTATTGCCAAATTTACCGGTTTCAACTGTTATTGGAACCTTAAAAATACCTGCTTTTAGTGGAACCTCTTTTGCGGCTTATCAATATTTAAAAAAGGTAACTATGAACTGGAAGTTATTGCTGATAATGATGGGATTGGCTTTACCTTCGGCTTTTTTGGGTTCCACATTATTGACATATATGAGTAATGATTTTATGAAACCATTATTGCTTTTTATATTGTCATTATTAGCAATTTATACGTATGCTAAGAAAAATTTCGGGCAATTAGTCGAAAAAAATATTTCTGAAAGAACTCAAATTCTTAATGCAATGCTGATTAGTTTTATCGTTGGTTTCTATGATGGTTTTATAGGTCCTGGAACGGGTAGTTTTCTTGTAGTCGCTTTTATTGCATTAATGGGTTTTGATTTTCTTCATGCTTCCGCAAATGCTAAAATGGTCAATTTAGCAACTAATTTTGGTTCGATTTGTCTGTTTGCTTTAAAAGGAAAAATCATTTGGGCAATCGCTTTGCCAATGGCTGCCTGCAATGCCTTTGGAGGCTGGTTAGGTGCAAAACTAGCAATCAATAAAGGAAATGGCTTCATTCGTATTTTCTTTTTAGTGGTTGTGGTTGGTACTTTAATTCGTTTTGCCTATGATGTTTTTTGGAAAAAATAAATGGAGTTCTTTTCTCAAATGTCATTTTTCAAGTACTTTACTTTAGTCCTTTAAAATTGTAGTACTTGCAACAGTATTAAATCTTAAATTCTTATTTTTGCATAAATAGAAAATTTTCATGCAAAAATACATTTCCCAACTTAACGAAGCACAACGCGAACCTGTTTTACAAAAAGAAGGCCCAATGATTATTATTGCTGGTGCTGGTTCTGGTAAAACACGTGTTTTGACGATAAGAATTGCCTATTTAATGAGTCAAGGTGTTGATTCATTTAATATTTTGTCGCTGACATTTACCAATAAAGCGGCACGTGAAATGAAAAAACGGATCTCGGATATTGTAGGTTCTGGTGAAGCTAAAAATCTTTGGATGGGAACATTTCACTCGGTTTTTGCTCGAATTCTGCGCTCTGAAGCTGATAAATTAGGTTATCCTTCAAATTTTACTATTTATGATTCTCAAGATTCATTGCGATGTATATCAGGTATTATAAAAGAAATGCAGCTAGATAGAGATATCTATAAACCAAAACAGGTTTTAGGCCGAATTTCGAACTTTAAAAATAGTTTAATAACTGTCAAAGCCTACTTCAACGATCCTGATTTGATGGAGGCTGATGCTATGGCCAAGAAACCAAGGATGGGGGAGTTGTACCAAAAGTATGTAGAAAAATGTTTCAAGTCGGGAGCAATGGATTTTGATGATTTATTGTTAAAAACCAATGAATTATTAACCCGTTTTCCTGAAGTATTGGCCAAATATCAAAACCGTTTTCGTTATATCATGGTGGATGAGTATCAAGATACGAATCATTCCCAGTATTTGATTGTTAGAGCATTATCGGATAAATTCCAAAATATATGTGTAGTTGGTGATGATGCACAAAGTATTTATGCTTTTCGTGGGGCAAATATCAATAACATCTTGAATTTTCAGAAAGATTATGAAGGAGTAAAAACATTCAAATTAGAACAAAATTATCGTTCGACAAAAAATATTGTTGAAGCGGCAAACACGATTATAGACAATAATAAAACCAAACTGGATAAAATAGTTTGGACAGCCAATGATTTTGGTCCAAAGATCAAAGTACATCGTTCTATGACCGATGCCGAAGAAGGGCGTTTTGTAGCGAGTACCATTTTTGAACAAAAGATGCAAAACCAAATGAATAATGGTCAATTTGCTATTTTATATCGTACCAATGCACAATCACGTGCTATGGAAGATGCGTTGAGAAAAAGAGATATTCCGTACCGAATTTATGGCGGCTTGTCTTTTTATCAAAGGAAAGAAATTAAAGATGTTTTGTGTTACTTGCGTTTGGTGATTAATCCAAAAGACGAAGAGGCATTAATGCGAGTAATTAATTATCCGGCAAGAGGTATTGGGGATACTACAGTTGAAAAATTGACTGTTGCGGCCAATCATTATAAGCGTTCGATTTTTGAAGTGATGCAAAATATTGATAAAATTGATTTGAAATTAAATTCAGGTACAAAACAACGACTTAGTGATTTTGTCACTATGATTCAAAGTTTCCAAGTGATCAATGAAAATCAAGATGCTTTTTATATTACCGATCATGTCTCTAAGAAAACCGGATTAGTACAAGAATTAAAAAAAGATGCTACGCCGGAAGGAATGGCTAAAATCCAGAATATAGAAGAATTATTAAACGGTATTAAAGATTTTACCGAGGGTCAAAAAGAGATTGATGGTGCACGTGGCGCTTTATCAGAGTTTATGGAAGATGTGGCCTTGGCTACGGATTTAGATAAAGATACGAGTGATGAAGATCGGGTAGCGTTGATGACGATTCACCTAGCCAAAGGTTTGGAGTTCCCGCATGTATTTGTGGTAGGAATGGAAGAGGATTTATTTCCAAGTGCGATGAGTATGAGTACTAGAAGTGAGCTGGAGGAAGAACGACGTTTATTTTACGTAGCCTTAACAAGGGCGGAACATCAAGCGTATCTTACGTATGCGCAGTCTCGTTACCGCTGGGGAAAATTAACGGATAGTGAGCCTTCACGATTTATTGAGGAAATAAATTCACAATATTTAGAGTATCTTACACCTGCAGAAAGTAATTATCGTTACAAATCTATGATTGATAAGGATATTTTTGGAGATGTGGATAAATCAAAAATGCGTTTAGCTAAGCCGTCGAATGGAACTCCACCTGTTAATTATACTAATAGTAGTGTAAATAAACCAGAGATAAATGTTCGTAAATTAAAACCTGTTTCTGGAAATGTTCCCTCAGGGGGTGCTAATTTATTTGATAATAAATTAGTTCAAGGAAATTTGGTCATGCACGAGCGTTTTGGTAGAGGGCAAGTTGTGAATATTGAAGGAGTGGGAGCTGATAAAAAAGCCGAAATTAAGTTTGAGGTAGGTGGAATTAAGAAATTATTATTGCGTTTTGCAAAGTTGGATATTATTGGATAAAAAAATTAAAGTTTCAGGTTTAAAGTTGTTTAAACCTGAAACTTTAAACCTGAAACTTTAAACTAAAAAAATGGCTCAATTTATAAAAATATACCCTGATAACCCTAATGAAGCGGCTATTGCCAAAGTAGTGAAGGTTTTAAAGGATGGCGGATTGGTAATTTATCCTACAGATACTGTGTATGGGTTGGGATGTGATATTACCAATACAAAAGCACTAGAACGCATTGCGAAGATTAAAGGAATTAAATTAGACAAAGCTAATTTTTCATTTATTTGTCATGACTTAAGCAATATTTCTGATTATGTAAGGCAAATTGAGACTTCGACTTTTAAGCTTTTAAAAAGAGCTTTGCCAGGTCCCTATACTTTTATTTTACCAGGTAATAATAACTTACCTAAAGAATTCAAGAAGAAAACAACAGTGGGTATTCGTGTTCCTGATAATTCGATTGCACTTGAGATTGTTCGTCAATTAGGAAATCCTATTGTTTCTACATCCATTCATGATGATGATGATGTAATTGAATATACTACTGACCCGGAGCTAATTTTTGAGAAATGGCAAAACCTAGTAGATATGGTAATTGATGGTGGTTATGGAGATAACGTAGGGTCAACAATTATTGACTTGTCTGGTGATGAGCCTGTTATAATTAGAGAAGGAAAAGGGAGTTTGGATATTTTATAAAAAAAATAGTACAAAATAATTGAAATTGTTAAGAATAATGGTCTAAATTAGATTGTAATAATTAGTTTTTAATCAATTCAATTTATGAAAAATGTAATGGTTTTGTTTTTTTTGACAGTCGCTTTAAATTGTTTTTCTCAAAATAGTATTAGAGGAAAAGTACTCAATAAAGCAAAAGTACCATTGTCGGGTGTGAATATTTATATCGATGGCACTACAATAGCTACTATATCAGATGAGAACGGAAATTTTGATTTGCATTATGAACCTAAAACAAATAGTATTTTAGTAATAAGCTTTATGGGGTATCAAACTGAATATCTTTAAGGACTTGATGTTACAAAAGAGCTAACTATTACTTTGACTCCTTCGTTAAATTCTCTAAAAGGAGTAGTTGTAAAAAGGAAAGATCAATTTACTAGAAAGCAAAAATTACAAATATTTAGAGACTGTTTTTTAGGGCAAACACATAATAGTAAACTATTAAAAATACAAAATGAAGATGATATTTATTTCAGATATGACAAAGTAAATTTTGTT